>NZ_CP043420.1:3322567-3624619 GCF_008247605.1 Kushneria phosphatilytica
ACAGGAGTTTTCGCATGGCGCTGCAACTTGGCGATACCGCCCCGGACTTTACCCAGGAGAGTACCGAGGGCACGATCCACTTCCATGAATGGCTGGGTAACAGCTGGGGCATCCTGTTTTCGCATCCGGCCGATTTCACGCCGGTCTGCACGACCGAGCTGGGAGAAGTCGCCCGACTCAAGCCGGAATTCGACAAGCGCAATACCAAAGCCATCGGTCTGTCGGTGGATCCGGTCGAAGATCACCATGCCTGGAAGGGTGACATTGAAGAAACCCAGGGTTGCGGGCTGAATTTCCCGCTGGTGGCGGATGCCGATCGCAGCGTCAGCGAGAAATACGGCATGATTCACCCCAATGCCAACTCTACCCTGACGGTGCGCTCTGTCTTCGTTATCGATCCCGACAAGAAGGTCCGGCTGACCCTGACCTACCCCGCCAGCGCCGGTCGCAACTTCCAGGAGATCCTGCGGGTGCTGGACAGTCTGCAACTGACCGACAACGAAAAGGTGGCCACGCCGGTCAACTGGAACGACGGTGACGATGTCATCATCGTGCCCTCGCTCTCCGATGAGGACGCGAAAAAGCTTTTCCCGCAGGGCTGGGAGGCCAAGAAGCCCTATCTGCGCATGACCAAACTGAACAAGCGCTGAGTTCGCCTTTTTCAGAATCATCTGCACAGAATGGAACGGGCCCGGCACTGAAGTGCCGGGCCCGTTCCATTCATGGTCGTGATGCGCGATCAGCTGCTGAGCTTGCTCGCAAAACCGGCCACGTATTCCCCCTGGAAGCGGGCAATCTTCAGCTCACGCTCACTGGGCTGACGAGAGCCGTCACCGCCGGCGATGGTCGAGGCACCATAGGGGGTGCCACCGCTGACCTGCGAAATATCGAACTGCTCCTGAACACCGTAGCCGATCGGCACGATCACCATGCCGTGGTGGGCCAGCGTGGTCCAGCTGGAGGTAATGGTCATCTCTTCCCCACCACCGGTACCGGTCGAGGTAAACACACTGGCCACCTTGCCGCGCAACTTGCCCTGGGCCCAGAGCTGCCCGGTCTGATCGAGGAAGGTACGCATCTGGCCGGCCATATTGCCGTAACGGGTCGGCGTACCGAGGATGATGGCATCATAATCGGCCAGCTCGCCAGGCGATGCCACCGGTGCGCTCTGTTCTGTCTTGCCGCCCGCCTGTTTGAAGGCCTGCTCGTCCATGGTTTCCGGCACACGCTTGATCACGACCTCACAGCCGTCGACGCTACGCGCGCCTTCCGCCACGGCCTGCGCCATCGTTTCAATGTGACCGTACATGGAGTAATACAGCACCAGAATGCGTGTCATGAGTCTGCTCCTTCGACCTGATCAGGACCCTTGTTGAACCACCCGACGGTGGTACTCCCGGTCAGCATAATCCTCCCGCGCAGGAGGGGAAGTGAATAAAATCACCGGGCGCTTTCGATCCTCTCGAACCGAACGAGCTTAAACCGGCTTGAACCGGCAAGACTCGCAAAGCCGGGCCAGTCTTGCCATTCTCGATGAAGTTCTCCTGCCCCCATTCAAGAGCCGGTATGACCGACCCTTCCCATGATTTTCGCCAACCCCGTACCTGGCTGGTGGCGCTATTGTTGCTGGGCATGTCAGTAGCACTCGGCTGGTGGTTGCTGCGCCCGCAGGTCTCTCAACAGGCAGCCAGCCCCGCGCCAGCACCGGTTGGTGTAGCCAGTGTCATCGAGCGTGCCATCAGCGATCGCCTTGAAGGCATGGGTAGCATTCAGGCCCGCGATGCCCTGTCACTGGCTTCACTGGTGACCGAACGTGTCGATGAAGTGTTGTTCGAAAGCGGGGATCGGGTCAGCAAGGGCGAGCTGCTGATAGCCCTGGATGATCGCACCGAGCACTTCGAGCTGCGTGCTGCGCGCGTGGCGCTGGAAGAAGCCGAACGGGAATATGACCGCATCGAACCCCTGGTGCGTCGCGGCTCGGTCGCCTCTCAGCGACTCGATGAGCTGCGTACCCGCCGTGAAACGGCACGTGTTGATGTAGCACGGCTGGAACAGGCGCTTGATGATCGCGCCATCCGTGCGCCAGTGGATGGCGTGATGGGACTGCGGGACGTGTCGCCGGGTCAGCTGGTGACCCCCGGCGAGCAGCTGGCAACACTGGATCGCATCGACCGGGTCCATGCCGATGTCCCCCTGCCGGAAAAGACACTTTCAAGACTGGCCACCGGGATGTCGGTCACCGCCACCTCGGTCGCCTGGCCGGACACGACCTTTACCGGCCACATCAGTGCCATCCGCACCCGCCTTGAAGCCGGCACGCGCAGCCTCATGGCACGCGCCCGTTTCGACAATGCCGAAGGTCGGCTACGTCCGGGCATGTTACTGCATATCGCCATCGAAACGCCCGCCGAACGCCAACTGATTGTCCCGGAGAGTGCTCTGGTGGGAGAAAATCTGCAGACGTCGCTCTACCGGCTGGCAGCGGCTGACGATGACGGCATACGCGTTGAGCGGCTGCCGGTCACGGTACGCCAGCGTCGTCCCGGCTGGGCTGCCGTGTCGGCCGAGAATGGCGGCATACTCAAGCCGGGTGATCGGATCGTGGTCAGCGGCCAGCGCCAGCTCGGCGATGGCCGGCGTGTCACGCTGGATGAGGATGCCGGCAGTGATACCGCTGCGCTGTTCGAGGCCGGTGATGAGCCGATCGGGGCGCATCCATGAAACTGGCCGATCTGGCTGTCCAGCGTCCGGTCGCCACGGCCGTGGCCTCCACGCTGCTGGTCCTGTTCGGTGTACTTGCGTTTCTGGAACTGCCGATTCGCGAATATCCTGCCATCGAGGAGCCCGAGGTCACCGTCGAGGTCGGCTACCCGGGCGCCTCGGCCGCGGTCGTGGAGTCGCGCATTACCCAGCGGGTGGAAGATGCCGTCTCCGGCATCGAGGGACTCAGGACCATCGAGTCCGAAAGCGAGGATGGCGAGGCCGATATTTCACTGATCTTTACCAGTGATACCGACCTCGACACCGCCGCCAACGATGTCCGCGACCGGGTCGGTCGAATCGTTGATAACCTGCCTGACCAGGCCGATCCCCCCGAGATCAGCAAGGATCAGGGGGGCAGCGACACCCTGATGGTGCTGGCCCTGCAAGCGGAGTCGATGAGCGCCATGGCGCTGTCGGACTACGCCGATCGCTACCTGCTCGACCGCTTTTCGACTATCAGTGGCGTTTCCCGGGTACGCCTGTGGGGAGCGCAGCTGCCCACCATGCGCATCGAACTCGATCGTCAGGCGATGGCCGCGCGTGATGTGACTGTCGAGGATGTCGCCGATGCCCTGGCCCGTGAGAACGTGGAGTATCCGGGCGGACGCATCGAATCTGCCACCCGCGAGTTCAGCGTCCGCCTGCTGCCGGGTTACGAGCGCAGCCGTGATTTCGAGTCGCTGGTCGTTCACCGTGGCGAGGCCACCGATACGGTTACGCTGAACGATATTGCCCGGGTGCGCCTCGGGCCGGATACCCTGCGCGAAGCCTTCGAGGATGATGGCAACCCCATTGTCGCGATCGCCATCAGTCGCCAGAGCACGGCCAATACACTGGCCATCGCCGAGGGCGTTTATCGGGTTCTCGACGAGCTGAAAGACGATCTGCCGGAAGGCCTGTCGATCGACGTGCGCAATGACGATACCCGCTACATTGCTGCCGCCCTGCATGAGGTCAGCGTGACCCTCGCAATCGCGGTACTGATGGTGGTGGGCGTTATCATCGCGTTTCTCGGCTCCTGGCGGGCGGCGCTGGTCGCGGCCGTGGCGATCCCGGTCTCGCTGCTGGCCAGCGGCATCGTGCTGTTGTGGCTCGGTTTCAGCCTCAACCTGCTGACCCTGCTGGCGCTGGTGCTGGCGGTCGGCCTGGTGGTAGATGATGCCATCGTCATGGTGGAAAACATTCAGCGCCACCTGGAGGCGGGTGACACCCCGCTGGTCGCCGCCTGGCGAGGCGCCCGGCAGGTTGCCTTCGCCATTCTCGCCACCAGTCTGGTGCTCAGTGCCGTCTTTCTGCCGATCACCCTGATGAGCGGACAAACCGGCCGACTGTTTACCGAATTTGCCGTCACCATTGTGGCCACCATCGCCTTCTCCACTTTTGTCTCGCTGACCCTCACCCCCATGCTGGCTTCCTGCCTGCTGCGTTTGCTCCCCGAGCGCTCGAACCGTCGTCAGCCCGTCATCGATCGGCTGCTGGCCGCGCTGGAAAGGCGCTACGCGGGGATGCTGCAACGCTTGCGCAGTCGGCCGCTGCTGGCCGGCGCCGGCTTCATGGCCATCACCCTGACCGCGGTGGCCCTGACCCTGAGCCTGCCGGGTGAGTATGAGCCCTATGAGGACCGCGGCAGCCTGCGCCTTTACGCCCGCGCCGAAGAGGGGACCAATTTCGAGGAGATGGTCAGACGCATGCACGCCATGGGTGAGGCCATGGGCCCGGCCCTGCCCGATTCGGCCATCAGCAACGTGCTGATGCGTGTCCCTACACCCGGTAACAGTGAAGGCGCCGTCAACGTCGGCCGCTGGATCGTCAGTTTTGCGCCCTGGCATGAACGCAGGCTCACCACCCGTGAAGTGGCTGGCAAGCTGCGCCAACAGCTGAGCGACTTTGCACCGCTACAGATTTCGACCTGGCTGCCGGAAGGGCTCTCTTCCAGTCACGGCGCCCCGGTCCAGTTCGTACTCGGTGGCCCCTCCTATGAAACACTCAAGCGCTGGCAGGAAATCCTGATGCCACTATGGGAGCGTTATCCCGGGCTGGAGGAGCTACAGAGCGATTATGTCGAGAGCACTCCACAGCTCGAAGTGCGGTTTGATCGCGCCCGCGCCGCCCAGCTGGGAGTGAATGCCGAAACCGTCGGCGAGGCGCTGGAGACCTTCTTCGGCGGTCGAACCCTGACCACCTTCGAACGCGATGGCCAGTCCTATGATGTATTGCTGCAGGGCCAGCGCAACGATCGCCTCACCCCCGAGGCAATCGGCGAGCTGCGGGTGCGCACGGCCAGCGGCGAACTGGTGCGGCTGGATAACCTGGTCAATATCCGCGAAGTCGCTGTTTCACGCACGCTCAACCGCTATAACCGATTGCGAGCGATCACCTTCTCTGCCAATACCACCGATGGCTACGCGCTCTCCGAAGTGCTCGAGCACATGCGCGGGACCGTTGAGCAGGCACTGCCGGACAACGCTCGGGTGGACTACAAGGGCGCCTCACAGGATCTGATCGAGGCTGGCCGGGATCTGGCGCTGGTATTTACCATCGCCCTGCTGGTGACCTGGCTGGTACTCGCCGCGCAGTTCGAGAGTCTGCTCAGCCCGCTGGTGGTGATGCTGACCGTACCGCTCGGCCTGATCGGTGCCAGCACCGGGCTGGTGGTGTTCGGCCAGAGTCTGAGTCTTTATGCCCAGATCGGACTGCTGATCCTGATCGGGTTGGCGGCCAAGAACGGCATCCTCATCGTCGAGTTTGCCAATCAGCTGCGCGATCACGGTCACGCCCTGAGCGACGCCGTGATCGAGGCCTCGCGAGCGCGACTGCGCCCCATCCTGATGACCTCGGTCTCGACCATGGCCGGCGCCCTGCCCCTGCTGCTGGCCACCGGCCCGGGGGCCAACAGCCGGCTGGGACTGGGCGTGACGCTGTTCTTTGGCTGCGCCAGCGCCGGCCTGCTGACGCTGATCATCGTACCGCTGGCCTATCAGTGGCTGACCGGCCGCCAGCGCAGTCCCGGCCATCGTGCCCGCCAGCTCAGGCAGGAGCTGGATGAGCGACACCGGGAGGAATGAGCGGGCACGCTCCGCATCGCGTTCAGCCGCCCAGGTGCAATGACTCCGGCAGTGCCTCCAGCGTCACTCGGGCACCGAAGGCGCGTCGCTGGCCGGGCTGGATAATCCGCTGTTCGGCAAGCTCCGGGCGATTGAAGGCATCAGGGATGAATTCGGTGGGCTCCATGGCCACTGCCTGACGCCGTCGATTATCAAGCGTATCGCCGGTGAAGACGTGTACCGCGCCGTAAGGTTGAGCAAGTACCAGCGCCAGCGCACTGTGCGGGACTTCCAGCCGGGTACGGCAGAAACCGTCATCGTCGCGTTCCAGCTCGCTAAAACACCGATCCAGCGTCTGCCCTGCCAGCGTCAGGGTACGACTCTCAAGTCCGGTTTCACCAGCCTCGCCGCTCAATGGAATCAGCCCTTCATCGGTCACTACGCGACGCGTTGCGGGCAGCACCACCCGGGCATCGTCGACGGCGCCACCGGGCGGAATGAAATAGGGGTGCCAACCGCAACCGAAAGGCGCCTCACGGTCACCGATATTCTCGGTGACCAGCGACCACTCCAACCCCTTTTCATCCAGGGTGAAGGTACAGTTCAGACGCAGCGCAAAGGGATAGCCGGGCAAGGTGGTCTCGCCCACCCGAGTGGTCAGCATGATGTGTGCCGAGTGCTCATCAGCATGCTGCTCGGAGAGTTCCCAGTCCATGCCGCGCACTACGCCGTGCATGGCATGCCCCTCACCCGCCACGATGGGCAACTGGTGTTCATGGCCATCAAAACCATAGCGCCCCTGAGCGATACGATTGGAGAAGGGCGCCATGATCGCACTGCGGGCGCCACTGCCCTCGGCCAGCTCGGTCGCACTGCGAGCACCATCGATGACCGGCAGGGGCTGCCCTTCCGGGCTGATCAGCACCAGGTCGAGCAGGGTCGCGCCCCGCTCGGCCAGCCGCAGACGCAAGCCGTGCTCATCGTGCACCTCGATAACCGGCCAGTCCCAGCAAGTCGTGCGATGAATCGTGAATGCCATCGTCGTGCGCTCCTCGAATTGCCTGAGTATCCGCAGAGCGTAGCCGAACGTCCCCATGACTCGCGATAGCCGTAAGCATTGATCCTGCCGGGACGGAGGGTGGCAGCACCGGCTGACAGCGGGGATCGGCCAGAGCAGGCAATGCTCGATAAGGGCCACACGGCACAATTAATACAAGCGAACCTTAATGAAATGTTCACTTCTGCAAAGTAACCGCTTAAGCCCCGACCAAGAATGACTCCGTTGGCCTGCCTGCTCGCTCACCCGACCGATAACTACATCACGAGGACCCGTCATGCCTGATTACATGCGCCGCTGGTTTCCACAAGCCGGCTTGCTGTCCCCCGCCGGTCTGGAGTTTCATTCCATTGCCGGTGCCAGCTTTCGACCTGCCAATGATGATCCGCTGTCCCCGACATCGTCTGCTACGGCCCCTGCCGGCCAGCGCATTCACACTGCTATCATCATTGGCGGCGGCCCCGCTGGTACCGCACTGCTGATCGCTGCTTCCAAACAGAAAAAACTGTGCGAACTGGCCCGCGCGGGGCTGGTCATGGTAGAGCGCGAGGCCGCCATTGGCGGCGGTCGGCTGGGCCAGTATGCCATTACCTCCGATACCACCGCCGCTACCTTCCTGAGCGCCGTGAAGGACAACCCCTATCCCGAACTGGCAGCGCTGATCGATCATCCCACCGCCCGGCAAATCGCCCATCATGATGACACGATGGGGGTCCCCCTCGCTCAGGTCGGCCCCTTCCTGCGGGAGTGTGGTCAGCGGCTCCATCGCATCGTGGAAGACCATGGGGGCGACGTGCTGACCGGGCATGAAGCCATTGACGCTCGACAGCGCAGTGACGGGCTCTGGTGCGTCCGGCTGCGCCGCGTGGCAGATGGCAGCGAACGAACCCTGCTGAGCCGAAGCGTGGTCATTGCTACCGGAGGTCATCAGCCTCTGGAGCGGCTGACACATGAACGCTTTGCCGGCGATCAGCTAATGGCACGTGCCGGCAACAGGCTGATGCAATCCGATGAAGTTATCGAACTGGGCGGCGTCGAACGCGTGCGTGAGCGCCTCAGGGATTGTCGATCGCCTCGTATTGCCGTGCTGGGCGGCTCTACCAGTGCCATGAGCGCAGCCAATCTGCTGCTTCGCGCCACACCCGCCCTGCCGCTGGCCGACAACGGCATCACCCTGCTGCATCGTCGTCCACTGCGTCCCTTTTATCCCTCCGTGGAAGCTGCCCATGCCGACGGTTTTACCGACTTCACCCACAGCGATATCTGCCCGGTAAGCGGCTTCGTTTATCGTCTGGGCGGGCTACGACTGGAATCGCGTGAGCTGTTACTGCGCATGATGGGCATCAACGGACGACAGCCCGATTCGCGGCTGCACCTTTATAAAATGAACAATGCTCATGACCCCGGAGCATTGGACATACTGGACCAGGCCGATCTCATCATTACTGCCTTCGGCTACCGGCCACACGCACTTCCCCTGTTCTGCCCTCTGGGCAGCGCCATTGAACTGGCCGCGCAGGGGCCCGGCAGGCCAGCCATGGTCAACCGCCAGTGTCAGGTACTGGACAGCACCGGCCAGTCGATTCACAACCTTTTCGGCATCGGCCTGGCAGCCGGCTTTGTCCCCAGTGGCGCCCTGGGCGGTGAACCCAGCTTCTCCGGTCAGGCCAATGGCCTCTGGCTCTGGCAGAACGACGTGGGCATGATCATCGTCGATAGCCTGATGCGCCTGAGCACCAGTCACCTTGAGAGTAATCCCCTGTCCCACCAGCATGCCATTGAAGCAAGCTGATCCTTCTGTCCTCGTCCGTCATGGATCGACAGCGCCCCATGCTGTCGATCCATTTTTTTACCTTGCCTGTTTATGCATTGATTTAATCAAGGAACCCATGCCTTTTTAAACCTGAGTTAACATGCTGAAAAAGAGCTTACAAAAATGACCATACCAGCACAGCCAATTACTGGAATAAGTCAATAATAGCCGCTAAATCACAATATAGGTGGCTGAAATGAGTACACCTTCAGAAGAACAGAAGCCATGGTTGACTGTCGGCATTGCGGCTTACAATAGTGCCCCTTATATTCGACGAACGATCAATTCGGTTATTCAACAAACGGATAATGGAGTCAGGGTCATCATTGTTAATGATGGCTCCCGGGATGATACGCTTGCGCGCATCAACGATCTTGTTGACAGCTATAATACAGGTGATCGACAGCGTATTACGGTGATCGATCAGACCAATGCAGGTGTCGCTGCCGTACGCAATATTGCGATTACAAAAGCCGACACACCTTATATCACTTTCCTGGATGGTGATGATTACTGGCTGGATCACTACTATGACAGTGTTTTGTCACTGATCGGCGATCCTGATCAGGCCGACTTTGATCTGCTGGAATACAATGTCCTGGAAGACAGGCGCCTGCTCGAACCGGAGCAGCGCGAAGGCAGGTTTGTCAGGTTCAACCCGCTGGGTAATTACCGGGGCCCCCTGAGACCGGAACAGCTCGAAAAAATCATGGTGGCATCGAAATGGTACGTTTGGACACGTATCTATCGCAGTACGCTGTTCGACGATCTGAAGTTCCCGGTGGATCTGCACTACGAAGACATGATGCTGGTGCCCCAGCTCTATCTGCGTGCCCGTACCATCATTACGACCGAAGACCCCCTGATTGCCTACAGGATCAACCTGGGGGGGCAGGTCTGCAATCCGGCGCAGCGCGATATTGATGATGTGGCCAGAATCATCGGCATTCATCTGGACATTGCTCGCCAGCAGCGTGGTCATGCGCGAGACATGATGATCCTGCTGGCCTGCCAGAGCGCGCTGTACTACAAGATAATGACCAATATCCGACAGGGGTATATCGGCTCTCTTGGGCCGATCAGACACCTGCTATCCACCATTCGCCCCATGCTTTCCGACAGTAATGTGCACCTTCCCACCAAAACAAGGCTGCTGTTCATTTCACCGCTGGCCTCCAACCTTTATACCTGGCTCAAGACACGCCCGCAGGCTGCAAGGAATGTTATGGCGACCCCAACTTTCAGGAAATTCCTGGGGCGACAACAACACACCTGACATTCAATGCCTTCATCAAAATTTGTCATTACTGCCGCCTGACCGCCAACCGATCAGGCGGTTTTTATTGTTGAATAATGATGCAAAATAAAAGCCTGAATAAAAGTATTACCTTCTTTTAAGCCTTTTCCAAAAGAGTCTTGAGACCCAAGTGATACGAGATTTAAAAAAATACATACTTTATAACAGAGTTCCTTGATTTCTCTTTATTGCAATCACTGCGGCACAATAGAACACATTTTTCTTCGCTAGATTTGCCCTCGACAACACCTCAAAAACATTGTGAGGGCACGCCTCGTGAAAACGATTATTGTGACAGGGGGTGCGGGGTTTATTGGCTCCGCATTGGTACGGCATCTTATCCTTGATACAGCCAATCGTGTTATCAATGTCGATAAGCTGACTTATGCCGGAAACCTTGCATCACTGCGTGAAATCGCGGGCAACGACCGTCATCATTTCGAGCAGCGGGACATTCGTGACCTGACAGCCATGACGGCCATTTTCAATCGTTATCGACCTGATGCTGTCATGCATCTGGCTGCCGAATCGCATGTCGATCGCTCTATCGACAACTCTGCCGAATTCATGACAACCAATATCATGGGGACCCATACCCTGCTTGAAGCGGCACGTCATTATTGGCGACATCTACCCAGCGAGCGACGTGCCGGTTTCCGCTTTCATCACATCTCTACCGATGAAGTCTATGGCGACCTGGGGGAAACAGGCAGTGGTTTCGAGGAAACGACGCCTTATGCACCCAGCTCACCCTATGCCGCCAGCAAGGCCGGTTCCGATCATCTTGTCAGGGCCTGGCATCGTACCTATGGCCTGCCCGTGGTGCTGACCAATTGCTCCAACAATTACGGGCCATACCATTTCCCTGAAAAACTGATTCCACTGACCATTCTCAATGCCCTCGAAGGCAAACCGTTACCGGTTTACGGCCAGGGCCAGCAGGTGCGTGACTGGCTGTTCGTCGAGGATCACGCCCGCGCTCTGCTACAGGTCGTGGAAAAAGGGCGGGTAGGAGAGACCTACAACATCGGTGGCAATAACGAAAAGAAAAACATCGAAGTCGTACACAGTATTTGCGACATCCTGGAAGACATTGCCCCGACAAGACCGGCTGGTGTCACTCATTTCCGGGATCTGATTACCCATGTCAACGACCGTCCTGGTCACGACGTCCGGTACGCCATCAATGCCCGCAAGATTCGACGGGAACTTGGCTGGACTCCACGAGAAACCTTCGAAAGCGGACTGCTGAAGACGGTGCAGTGGTACATCGCCAACGGCCAGTGGTGTCAAGCGGCGCAAAGCGGCAAATACAACCGTGAGCGGCTGGGCCTCATAATAGAGGAGCATTCATGATGAAAGGGATCATTCTCGCAGGCGGCAGCGGTACGCGCCTCTACCCGCTGACACTGGCCACTTCCAAGCAGCTGCTGGCCGTTCATGACAAGCCGATGATCTACTATCCGCTGTCGGTGCTGATGCTGGCCGGCATCCGCGACATCCTGATCATCACCACCGAGCGTGATCAGGGCAATTTCCGTCATCTGCTGGGGGATGGCGAGCGCTTCGGCGTCAATCTGAGCTATGCCGTGCAACCCAGTCCGGATGGTCTGGCCCAGGCGTTCATCATTGGCAAGCGCTTTATCGGCAACGACAGTGTCTGCCTGATTCTTGGTGACAACATCTTCTACGGTCAGGGTCTGCGTCCCAAACTGATGCGGGCTGCCGGACGAGATCACGGCGCCACCATTTTCGGCTATCAGGTCCGGGATCCCGAGCGCTTCGGTGTCGTCGAATTCGATCGCCATCAGCGTGCCATTTCCATCGAAGAGAAACCGACGAATCCGAAGTCCAATTATGCCGTCACCGGGCTTTACTTCTACGACAACGATGTTATCGGGATTGCCGAAACCGTCCGCCCATCGCACCGTGGTGAGCTGGAAATTACCAGCGTCAATCAGGCTTATCTGGAACGCGGCGACCTGAACGTGGAACAACTTGGGCGCGGCTATACATGGCTGGATACCGGCACCCATGAGTCGTTGCTGGAAGCCTCGATGTTCGTGGAAACGCTGGAGAAGAATCAGGGCTACAAGATCGCCTGTCTGGAAGAGATCGCCTGGCGCAACCGATGGATTGGCGACGAGCAGCTGTTTCATCTGGGCGATGCCCTGAAGAAGAACAACTACGGACGATATCTGCTGGATATCTTCGACAGCCGCGCCACCGAGATGGAGGCCATGGAAGACTACCTGCCAATGATGCAGCCGGTCGTTCTCAACCAGGCCATGGGGGGTTCCCTAT
Organism: Kushneria phosphatilytica; assembly: GCF_008247605.1. Classification (NCBI taxonomy): domain Bacteria; kingdom Pseudomonadati; phylum Pseudomonadota; class Gammaproteobacteria; order Oceanospirillales; family Halomonadaceae; genus Kushneria; species Kushneria phosphatilytica. The sequence goes on from NZ_CP043420.1 coordinate 3,334,846, forward strand.
GATTCCCGTTACCCGTCCTTTCATGCCGCCGGAGAGCAGCTATCTCGAACGCATCGGCAGCATCTATCGTGCCGGGCACTGGACCAACAATGGCCCCCAGGTGCAGGAGTTCGAGCAGCGCATCACGACACTGACCGGCGTTCGGCACTTCCATTACATTGCCAATGGCACCATCGCCCTGCAGCTCGCCCTGAAGGCGCTTCCACGGCAGGGTGAAGTAATCACCACGCCCTTCTCTTTCGTGGCCACGCTCAGCAGTATTGTCTGGGAAGGCTTTACACCGGTCTTTGTCGATATCGACCCGGATACCCTGAACATCGATGCCGATCGTATCGAGGCAGCCGTGACCGAGCGGACCGTGGCCATTCTGGCTACTCATGTCTATGGCAACCCGTGCGATGTCCACGCCATCAAAGCCATCGCCGATCGCTACGACCTGAAGGTCATCTATGATGCGGCGCACTGCTTTGGCACCCTTTATCAGGGGCGCAGCATCTTCCAGCATGGCGATATCAGCATTACCAGCTTCCATGCCACCAAGCTCTTTCACACCATCGAGGGGGGCGGCATCTTCACCAATGATGCCGAGTTGTCCGCGATCATGCGCTCTACTCGAGAGTTTGGCCAGGTGGGCCAGGCCGGCTACATGCTGACAGGCATCAATGGCAAGAATTCCGAAGTCCATGCCGCCATGGGACTGACCATCCTGCCCTGGCTCGACGACATCCTGGAACGTCGCGCTGATATCGCCAGAGCCTACGATCAGCGTCTCGCCGGCAGTGGTCTGCAGCGTCCTGCGGTCATCCCCGGGACGCGCAGCAATCATGCCTACTACCCGGTGCTGTTCACCAGCGAGCAGGCCCTGCTGGACGCCGTCACGCGGCTGGCAGAGATCGATGTCACGCCCAGGCGCTACTTTGCTCCGAGCCTGAACACCCTGCCGTGGGTACCCCACGCCCCCATGCCGGTCGCCGAAGATGTGGCCACCCGAGTGCTCTGCCTGCCCAGTTATCACGATCTGGAAACAGAGAGCATCGAGCGCATCACCGATGCCATTCTCGAGAGCCTGCCGCACAGTGACCGCCACCCCCCGGCGGCCATACCGGCCCTGTGCAGACCAGGATTGGCCAGACAGACCATGCGTCTCTAGACGATTACCGCTGCTGCCCGCACAGCCCGGGCAGCGGCGCACGTCATCAGAGGCACCACTCATGATCTCCAACACCGAGTGCTCACACAATGGACACCATCGGCAGAGAACACGATGCATGGCTGACCGTCGGTATTGCCGCCTATAACAACGCCGCTCACATCCGGGCTGCCATCGATTCGGTGGTGCGCCAGACCGATCAGCGGGTCAATATCATCGTGGTCAACGACGGCTCACGGGATGACACGCTGAAGCGCATCCAGTCACTGGTGGCCGGTTATCCATCCGCCACCCGAGCGCGCGTTCTTGTCATCGATCAGCCCAACGCTGGCGTCGCGACGGTACGCAATCTCACCATCGACCGCACCACCACGCCCTTTCTCACCTTTCTGGATGGTGACGATTACTGGCTCAGGGATTACTACACCCGTCTGGAAGCTCTCATCGGCGATGTCAGTGCACTGATTGCCGGAGAAGTGGATCTCATCGAATACAATGCCATCGCCGACCCTGGAGGGCTGACCGCAAGAGAAGGCTGGACCGGGGATCGACTGCTGCCCTTCAATGCGCTGGGCGATTATCGGGGGCCGCTCACGCCGGAACAGCTCGAACAGTTATTCATTACGTCTGAATGGTATGTCTGGACGCGCATCTATCGCCTCTCGCTGTTCGACTCCCTGCGCTTTCCGGAGACACTGCATTTCGAAGACATGATGCTGACACCCCTGCTCTATTTGCGGGCCCGACAGGTCATCGCGACCCGCGAGGCGCTGATCGCCTATCGCATCAACCCACACGGACAGGCACGCAACACCCGGTTGCGCGACCTGGAGGACGTAGGACGCATTATCGAGCAACACGCTGAACTGGCACATCAGAGCCAGGGGGAAGAGCGCCGGCTGATGGCCCTGCTGGCCTGTCAGGACGCGCTCTATTACAAGACGGTCGCCAACCGGATCGACGGCTATTTCGCATCACTACCGAGAATACGCCAGGTCATCAAATCTCTGAGGCCGCTCAAGGCACGCCATCAACTGGCACTGCCCTCGAACACGCGACTGCTGATGCTCTCCCCGCTGCTCTCCAATCTCTACAGCTGGCTCAAATGGCTGCAGCTTGAGTGTCGCCGCGCTATTCGGCCAGCGCCGAGCGGGTCGTTTGTGCAGTGGTATCGGCCCGGCCGAAGAGCTCATGCAGATGGTGGCGGTAACGCTCGATCTGATCATCGACCGCCGGGGCCTTGATGACATCGGTGGCAAGAAAGGTCGGCAACGCTTCGAGGCCGAGAAACTGCTGGGACTTATGGAACGGGAAGTAGACCGCATCCACCCCTCGGCCCTCGAAGAAGTTGCCGGGCTCATCAAACGCTTCCTGTGGCGCATTCCAGGTCAGCGACAGCATATAGCGTCGCCCATGCAGCAGCCCACCACTGCCATACTGGCGGCTCGGATCGTGACGGCTGCGCCCGTCGCTGGCATAAAGCGTGCCATGACCGGTGGTCAGCACCTCATCGAGATAGCGCTTGAGGCTCCAGGGCGCGCCCATCCACCAGCCCGGCATCTGATAGACGATGACATCCGCCTCAACGAATTTGGCCACCTCGGCCTCGGGTTCATAGCCCTCGTCCACGGTGGTGGTCATGACCTCGTGGCCCAGAGTGGTCAGCGTCTCGTGCGCTGTTTCATGCAGGGTAGTGTTGAGCCGGCCGCCGGAATGGGCAAACGGGCGCTGGCCGTTGATCAAAAGAATCTTCAAGACGATGCTCCTGTCGCAATCGATGCGGCTTCAGGCCGCGAAGACGACGCAGCATAATCGGCCATTTGTTGCCGAAAAATGCGGTAAACTGCAAAAAACCCTTGATCAATGATCAACAATGCGCAGCACGCTCGAAGAACATCAGGCCTTCATTGCCGTGGTCGATGCGGGCTCGATTACCGCCGCCGCCGAACAGCTGGGACAGACCACGTCAGGGGTCAGCCGAGCCCTCAACCGACTGGAGCGCAAGCTCGCCACCACCCTGCTGCGGCGTACCACACGCCGGCTGGAACTGACCGAAGAGGGGCGCGAATTCCTTGAGCATGCCCGCGCCATTCTCGCCGCCGTGGAAGCCGCTGAAGAGGCCATGGCACTGCATCATCAGCAGCCGGTCGGACGGCTGCGGGTCAATGCCGCCCCCACCTTCATGCAGCATGTGATGGTGCCGCTGATCGGCGAATTCCGAGCGCGCTATCCGGGTATTACGCTGGAACTCGATACCCACGACCGCTTCATCGATCTGCTTGAGCAGCGCACTGATGTCGCCATCCGCATTGGCGAGCTCAACGACTCCAGCCTGCATGCCCGCCCTCTGGGTCGCAGCCGCCTGCAGCTGCTGGCCGCACCGGGCTATCTGGCCCGCCATGGCACCCCACAGGGGCTCGCTGATCTGAGCCGGCATACCCTGCTGGGCTTCAACCAGCTCACCCATCTCAATCGCTGGCCGCTGACGGATGACTTTGGCGGTGATCTCACCATCTCTCCCGACCTGGCCGCTTCCAGCGCGACCACCCTGCGCAGCCTCGCACTGGCCGAACAGGGCATCGTCTGTCTGGGCGACTACACCACCGTCGCGGATCGCCACGATGGGCGCCTGGTGCCGGTACTTGAGGCGCTGACCCAGCCCCGCTTTCAGGCCATCAACGCCGTCTACTATCGCAATACCGCGCTGGCCCAGCGCATTACCCTGCTGCTGGATTTTTTGGGGGAACGCCTGAGCACGCTGCTGTAACGGTCCAACGACACCACGAAAGCTGCCAGAATACCGGAGCCCTGTTTTCGGAGAACCACCATGCCGCTCGATCTTCTGGTCGTGACCCGCCTCTCCCGCCACCACCAGCAACAGCTGCATCAGGCGGGGTTTCGTGTCCACATGGGCGAACGCCCCGAGCAACGCCGCGAGGCAGTGGCCGAGTATGGCGACTCGATCCGCGCCGTACTCACCATCGGCACCATAGGCTTCACCGCTGAAGAGATGGATGAGCTGCCCCGGCTTGGCCTGATCTGCGCGCAGGGAGTCGGTTTCGAGGGCGTCGATGTCGAGGCGGCCCACCAGCGCGGCATCGCCGTGACACACGGCCCCGGCACCAACGCTGAAACCGTGGCCGACCACACCCTGGGGCTGATGCTGGCCTGTCTGCGCCGTATCCCACAAAGTGATGCCGCAGTACGACGCGGCGAATGGCAGACCGCCCGGCGCAGTCACCCTGATCTGCATGGCAGGACCCTGGGGCTGCTGGGGATGGGCAATATCGCCCGAGCGATCGCCAGACGGGCCCATTACGGCTTTGACATGCCGGTGATCTACTACAGCCGTTCGCCGAAACCGGAGCTGGCGTATCATCATGAGAGCGATGCACTGCGCGTCGCCGAGCAGGCGGATGTGCTGGTTGCCGCCCTGCCCGGAGGCCCTGACACACGTCATCTGGTCGATGCCACGATGCTTGCGGCACTGGGCACGAAAGGCGTGCTGATCAACATCGGTCGTGGCAGCGTGGTCGACACCGAAGCTCTTGTCGCCGCCATCCGTGAACAGCGCATCGCTTCGGCCGGACTGGATGTGATCGATGGCGAGCCGGAAGTGCCCGAGGCAGTGCTCGCCGAAGAATCCATCATCCTGACCCCGCACACCGCCGGGCTTTCTCCGAGTGCACTCGATGCCACCATCGAGCTGGTCATTCGCAATCTTCAGGCGTTCGAGGCCGGTGAGACACTGATGACCCCGGTCAGGTGACCGGGGTCAGGCAGATCGACGGCGGGCGGGCCTGGCTCAGAACAGAAAGCTCAAGCCGAGGTTGAACAGCAGGGCCACCCCGAAGCCCAGTGGCGCCGCGCGAAACAGCAGTTTGGGGAAGAGTTCGGCACGTTTTTCATCCGTCGGGCAGGCGCCCAGGATCAGACTGCCACCGGACGAGAATGGGGAGATGGCCGTGGCCTGAGCCCCCACCACGATGCTGATGAACAGGATCATCGGGTCGATCGAGAGCGAGTGGGCAATCGGCAGCACAATCGGGAAGAGCGCCGGCGTCACCACCCCGAGCGTGCTGGCAAAGAGTGACATCAGCGCCGCCACCACCCCGAAGGCCACGGGTACCAGTACCGGCGGAATGCTGCTGCCGATCCAGGAGGCCAGCAGATCGATCGTGCCCGCCTTGATGGCAATCGCGATCAGCATGCCGACACCGCAGATCATGATCAGCGTCCCCCAGGGCACCGCCGCAATCGCCTTGCGCTCGTCGCCGAGTTTCAGCAGCAGCGCGATGACCGAAAAGATGCTGGCTACCAGGCCGATGTTGATCCGCGCATTGACGTAACCGACCACCGCACTCTCCGGCATGATCAGATGGGCGATCGGCGGCAGCAGCACCACAGCCATCATGATCAAAGTCAGGGTCAGCGTGATGCGCTGTTCACGGTTCAGCGGGCTCGGTGCTTCGACGTGCTGCATGGCATCGGCCATGGCGCGCTTGTTGTTGGACAGAAAGACGAACCCGGAAACGACAATCAGCGGAATGATGGCCGTCGCGACAAAGATGCCGATGGCATTGACGAAGGCTTCACTCTCCGGCACGCCCGAGCCGGTCATCAGGCTGCGAAAGATGATACCGCTCTGACTCGAGACGAAATTGGCCCCGGCCAGCGCGCCATAGTTGACCGCCATCCCGCCGGCAATCAGGCTCAGGCCGGTACGCGCACACAGCATCAGGGTAATCGGCGCCATGAACGCCAGCACCGTGTAATACCCCGCCCCGAGGGCCGCAATCAGGGTCGATGCCCCCAGGATGGCGTAGGGCAGAAAGTGGGGCACCCGCCGACAGCGATACATCATCTGCTCGGCCAGCTTCTCCAGCGTCCCGTTGACGATGGCAAAGCTGTAAAAGAGGCAGACCGAGAAGATGATGAAGAAAATCTTCAGCGGCCAGAGATGAATCACCTCGGCCGGCGTCATGCCCATCACGAAACTGCCGATCAGGTAGGCCAGCGCAATGGCAAACAGACCGATATTGATGCGGGTAAGGTATCCCAGCGCGATGGCGAGCACGATCGCACCGACAACGAGCAGACTGAGCATGAGGCTCTCCGGATGAGTCGGGGTAACGGGGTTAGCGAACGCCGTCGAGACCGAACAGACGAGCCGGGTTGTTCACCAGCACCTGTTGTCGATCATCGGCATCGGGGAGCAGTCGCTGCAGCAGGGCAAACTGCTCGTCGTAATCGGTGTGCGTCTCGAAGCGGGTGTGCGGCCAGTCACTGCCCCAGACAAACCGGTCCAGGCCACCGCGTACCTGGCGCATTGTCTCCAGCGAGGCCTGGGCGCCCGCCTCCGACAGCGCACTGCGATAGGCCGCCGACAGCTTGACCCACAATCGCCCTTCGGCCAGCCCGTCGAGCAGCGCTCGGTGCTCGGGCACGGTGGCATCAAGCGGCCCTTTCGGCAGTCCGAAATGATCAATCACCACGCTCACGCCTGACGCCTGAATGGTGGGCAGAATGGCACCGAGATCCTCGGCACCACGCTGAATCTCGAGTGACCAGCGCCGCTCGACCAGGCGTGCGAACAGCCGCTGCCAGCGGGCACTGCCATAGTCATCCAGCGTGCGACCGATCAGATTCAGGCGAATGCTGACCACACCGGCCTGCTGCAATTCATCAAGGCCCGCCTCGTCGATCTCCGGCTCGACCACAGCCGTACCACGCAGGCGTTCGCCGTATTGGCGCAGTGCGGCGAGCATGTAACCATTGTCGGTACCCAGAAAGCTGGGCTGGACCAGCATGCCATGAGACAGCCCGTGGCGGTCGAGATGCGCGAGATACTGCGCGACCGGGGCCTCATAATCGGGGCTGTAGCGTCGCTCCGGTACCATCGGCAGATCCGGTGAAAAGATATGTGCATGAGCATCGACGCCACGGACAATGCGCGGGTGCGGTGATGGCATGAAAAACCCGTCCTGTTCGGTCACCGGGAAAAGCAGGCGCAGTGGACCACCGCTTTCATCCAGTCATATATATGAATATATGACCCTAAGGCGGTCCCGTGGTCAGGTCAATTGAGCCGAGGTACGACATTGGTCGCATCAAACGCCCAGAGCGTCTTCGTTAACAGACAGGTAGTGGCATGAATCAATGGAAGCAGGGCTCGGATGCACGTCTGCCGCTTTACCAACGGCTGCGGGAAGAGATCATGGATCGGATCGCCAGCGGCGAATGGCCCCCCGATAAGCCCATTCCCACCGAAGCGGCGCTGACCCAGCGCTATGACGTGGCTGTCGGCACGGTTAGAAAGGCCATCGACACCCTGGTCCACGATGGGCTGCTCGAACGCAGTCAGGGGCGCGGCACCTTCATCCGCCGCCCCGATTTCGATGCCTCTCTGTTTCGCTTCTTTCGCCAGGTCGATGCTGCCGGCCACGCCCGCGTGCCGGATAGCCGCATTCTTGCACGCACCCTGGAGCAGCCCGCCGAGCCGATCGCCAGGGCGCTGGCGCTGCCTGTGGAGGAACAGACCCTGAAGCTCGACCGGCTGCGCACCCTTGAAGATGGCAGCGTGCTGAAGGAAGAGATCTGGTTACCGGCGACCCGCTTTGCCCCGCTCAAGGAGATCGAGCTCGAACGCTTCGGCACGCTGCTCTACCCCTTTTACGAGTCGCAGTGTGGTCAGCGGGTGGGCTCAGCCCGGGAAACCCTGACGGTCGAGACTGCCGATCAGGAGACGGCGCAGGCGCTGGGGATCGCGACCGGTGATCCGGTGGTAGTCATCGAACGCGTGGCGCTTGGCTATGATCGCACGCCGCTGGAGTATCGACGCTCACGCGGGCCGGCCGCTACCTTCCGCTATCAGGTCGAGATCTCGTGAAGCTCCCGGCAATCGCGGCCCTCAATCCGTCAGCGGGTCGATCAGGGTAAAGCCCCGGCGGCGCAGCAAGGGCGTGAGTGCCGCGTTATCGGAGCGTTTCGCCGTCAATTGAAAACGATGCACTGGCCTGACCGGCTCAGACGATGAGTCGATATCCAGCAGCATCGCCAGCCGTCGAGCCACCGGCTCGGCGGTATCCACCAGCTGCACCGGGCCCAGTTGACCGCGAATGGCCTCGGCCAGCAGCGGATAATGCGTACACCCCAGCACCACCGTATCCAGCCCGGCCGCCCGCGCCTGTTGCAGCGGCGCAAGTTCGGCAGCCAAAAGGGCAGTATCCGGCGCCACGCCGCGCATGGCCGCCTCGGCAACACCGGCCAGGTGGCGCGCACCCACACGAATTACCCGACAGTGCGCTGCAAAACGCGCAATCAGCGTATCGACATAAGGGCCCTGTGTTGTGCCGGGCGTGGCCAGCAGGCCGATCACCCCGCTGCGGGTCAATTGCGCTGCGGTGCGAATGGCCGGCACCACCCCGATCACCGGGCACGCCACCCGCTCACGCAGCGCGTCCAGCACCACCGTACTGGCGGTATTGCAGGCAATCACGATGGCCCGGAGCGACTGCGCCGCCTGCACCTGCGCCACCAGTGAGAGCATCCGCACGATCAGAGCGTCACGCGATAACTCGCCATAAGGGAACCAGGCGTTATCCGCGACATACAAAAGCGGCAGTGCCGGGCAACGCCGCTGAATGGCCTCGGCAATGGTCAGCCCACCCACACCGGAATCGATCATCAGTACCGTTGATGCCTGCCCCACCTCACCGCTTGCCATCTCCGCATTGGCCCTGTGCTGATTCACAAAAATTCGGGGCATTATCGCTCATCGGCATGCCAGCGACATGACCAAGCTCAATGTCGCATCATGGATCGCTGACTGCTTCGACCAAGGGCTGATCGACGAATGTCCAGGTGCCGGAAACAGGCTGGCACTGTACAAGTATGTACATGAACAAACATGTACGATTTGGCAAAAAGCAGCGTGTCGTCGATGAGCTGGGACGTCGTATTCGCAGCGGTGAGTGGTCTTCAGGCCGCCAGCTGCCCGGCGAGCATCAGTTGGCGACAGAATTCAATGTCAGCCGCGGTACGCTGCGTCAGGCGCTGCTGGAGCTTCAGCGCCAGCAGTACATCGCGACCCAGAGCGGCGTGGGCTCCTTCGTCACCTTCGATGGTATCGCCCTGGATCAACAGCAGGGCTGGGCCCGAGCACTGGCCCGTTCCGGGGTCCGCATCGTCACCGAACTATTGAGCATTGAATGCGTGCATGACGATGCACTGGCCGATCGCGTCCACTGCAACCGCTTCGTGGAAATCGTGCGCCGCCGGCGTCTGGCCGAGGGCGAAATCGTCTCGCTGGAACGCTCTCTGATACCGGCGCGCGGCCAACTGTCCAACCTGCCGGAGCACGGTCTTCTCAACGACTCCATCACCGACACCCTGGCAGCCCATGAGCTGATAGCCGCTCGCGGCGAGCAGTGGTTGAGCATTGCCGCACTCGATGAACAGCAGGCCCAACAGCTCAACAGAGCGACCGGGACCCTGTTCATGCAATCGACGCGTCTGACCCTCGATGCCGATGATCGCTTTGTCGAACACGTGACCAGCCTGCTCGATCCCGCCCACTTTCACTTCCATCTGGCCTTTGACTCATGACCGACTCCCTTGCTGACTCTGATCTGCGTCGCCGGGCGCTGGGGGCCTTTTACGGCCTGGCCCTGGGCGATGCGCTGGGCATGCCGACCCAGTCCTTCAGTCGCGCCGACATCATCAGCCGCTTTGGCTCGATCGATACGCTCCATGACGGGCCGGCGGATCAACCGATTGCGCCCGGCATGCCTGCCGGCTCGATCACCGACGATACCGAGCAGGCTGTACTGGTGGCAGAACTGCTGATCAACGGCAAGGGCCACATCGAACCCGTGGCCTTCGCCCGAGCACTGACCGACTGGGAAGCCGACATGAAGGCCCGGGGGTCACAGGATCTGCTCGGCCCCTCCACCAACCGGGCGCTGGCCATGATTGCCGAAGGTATCAGCCCCGAGCAGAGCGGCCGGTTCGGCACCACCAACGGTGCTGCCATGCGTATTACGCCAGTCGCCATCGCCACTCCGGCAACGCCCCGCGAAACGCTGCTCGAGGCGGTCATCGAGGCCAGCCGCGTGACACACAACACCTCATTGGGGATTGCCAGCGCCGCCGCCGTCGCCGGCGCCATTTCGGCAGGACTGGAAGGCGCGCCACTGGATCAGGCATTGCGTGTCGGGCACGAAATGGCTGTCCTGGGCGAGCAGCAGGGCCACTGGAGTGCCGGGGGGCTGATCTCGGCACGCATCGAGTGGGCACGCCAGCTGGTTCGGGGCCGCGATCAGGCAACGGGCATCGCCCTCATTCATGATCTGATCGGCACCTCGGTCGCGGCTCAGGAGTCGGTGGTCGCCACCTTCGCCCTCGCCGAACTCGCCGGCGAGGAGCCGCGCTCGGCACTCACGCTGGCCGCCGGGATTGGCGGAGACACCGACACCATCGCCGCCATGCTGGGCGCCATACTCGGCGCCTGTCATGGTCCCGAGGGCCTGCCTGCTGCGCTGGTAGAACAGGTCGCTCGTGTCAGCCACTTCGCGCCGGAACCTCTCGTCGACCAGCTGCTGATGCTGCGTCAACACCATGCTCCGACCCACTCAGGGTGAACGCCATGACCTCCAGCGAAGCCTCCTCGAAAGCAGGACAACTGGAAACACGCGGCATCGAGCCAGCACCGGAAGCGGAGTGTCATGGGCATCCGCTACAGCTGTTCTGGGTCTGGTTTGCCGCCAATATCAGTATTCTCGGCCTGCCGTTGGGGGCCACGCTGGTCGTCTATCAGCAGCTGGCGATCTGGCAGGCGTTCATTGTTGCCGTGATCGGTGCCGGGGGCTCCTTTGCTGTCGTGGGGCTGATCTCGATTGCCGGCCGCCGAGGGCGAGCTCCCAGTCTGACGCTATCACGCGCAGTTTTCGGGGTCCGGGGCAACATCGGGCCAACGCTGGTGTCGCTGATGTCTCGACTGGGCTGGGAAACGGTCAACACCACAACGGCGGCTTACGCCCTGCTCTCACTCTCCACGATCCTGTTCGGTACAGCGCCCACCGCGGGCGAAGTACCACTGCTGACGCTGATTTTCATTGCCCTTTTCGTGACCTGCACCCTGCTGGTCTCGGGCCTGGGGCATGCGACGCTGCTGGTCATCCAGAAATGGGCAACATGGGGATTCGGCGCACTGAACATCGTGGTCGCCCTGTTTCTGATGGCGACCATCGACTGGCAGGCCGTCGCTGATACGCCGGCCGCACCGCTGAGCGCCGTCCTGATCGGTATCGGCACCATTGCCGCCGGCACCGGCATCGGCTGGGCCAACGCCGGTGCCGACATGTCACGCTATCAGCACGGTCAGGTGAAAGGCTGGAAACTGGTCCTTTCCGCCGCCGCTGGTGCAGGCATTCCATTGACGCTGCTGATCACGCTGGGCGGGCTGATTTCCGCCGGTGACGATCATCTGGCCTCGGCCAACGATCCCATTGCAGCGATCCGGGAGATGCTGCCCGACTGGATGGCCGTGCCCTATCTGCTGGCGGCCTTCGGCGGACTGCTGCTCTCCAACAACCTGTCGGTCTACTCGGCCGGGCTGACCACGCTTACCCTGGGGCTGCGCATCAAGCGGGTCTATGCCGTGGTCGTGGATATCGTGGCCATCTTTGCCGGCTCCATCTACTTCATGCTGATCGCGGGCAATTTCTACGGCCCGTTCATCTCATTCATCAGCCTGCTGGCCGTGCCTATCACCGCCTGGGTCGGCGTGTTCCTGGTGGATCTGATCCATCGTCACCACTACTCCGGCCCGGATCTGCTCGATGTCACCCCCTCGAGTGCCTACTGGTATCGCGGCGGTATCGAATGGCGCGCCTTTGCCAGCTGGGCACTGGCGATCGTGATCGGCTTCTGCTTCACCAGTATCGGCGTTGGCGATCATGTCTGGTTTACCGGGGTACTGGCCGACAGCTGGCTGGGTCGCAACGGCCTGGGCTGGATCGCCACCTTCGTGGTCGCCGCCGGCAGCTATGGCCTGCTGGGCAGCGCTCGCCATACCACCTACCAGGAGGCCCGATGAACCAGGCTCGTCTGATCCATACCGGCCAGGTCATCATCGACCTGGTAATGCCGATCGATCGGCTGCCTGCCCCGGGCGGAGACACCGTAGCCCGGGGGGCTACCTTCGAGGTCGGCGGCGGGTTCAATGTCATGGCCGCCGCCGCTCGGGACGGCATGACAGTCGTCCATGCAGGCGGCCATGGCCGTGGGCGTTTCGGCGACATGGCCCGTGAGGCCATGCGCCGGGAAGGTATCGAATGGCTGGCCCAGATGGATGAAACACTCGATACCGGCTTTTGTGTCGCGCTGGTGGATCAGGCGGCCGAGCGCACATTCATCACCCATACCGGTGCGGAAATCGGCCACCTGGATGTGCTGTATCGGCTCACCCCCGAGCCCGGCGATCATGTGCTTGTCAGCGGCTATACGCTGTTTCATGAGACGACAGGCAGGGCCCTGACCGAGTGGCTGGGCACACTGCCCGATCAGGTGCCGGTTATATTCGATCCCGGCCCGATGATCGGTGAACTCTGCCCCGAACGGCTGGAAAAGGTCATGCAGCGCACCACGATTCTCAGCTGCAACGCCGACGAAGCACGCGCCCTGACCGATACCGATTCACTCAAGGCCGCCACAAGGGCGCTGCCTGCCCGGACCGGTGCGCCGTTGATCGTGGTGCGTGATGGTCCCCGGGGGTGTCATCTGCTGATGGATGGGCACCACCAGCATATCGCCGCCTTCGCCACCCGCGCCGTGGATACCAATGGCGCCGGCGATGCGCATACCGGCGTGCTGGTGGCCGCGCTGAGCCGAGGCCTCACGCCCGAACAGGCAGCACAACGTGCCAATGCGGCGGCGGCCCTGGCCGTTAGCCTTCATGGCCCGGCCACTTCGCCTTCGGGGTCCGAGATCGACGCCTTGCTGGCCCATCCTCCTTCCTCCTGAGCTCATACGTTCGGGCTTCGAGCTCGACCCTCCGTTCAAAGGGAGATTCTCGATCATCGACTGCCGAGGCAAGTCAGCGCGGGTGGTGCGCCTTTCACGCCTGCCCACCCTCTGCCGCCCCCATCCACTGCCGACAGACTGCGATCACCGTGTCACGGAACCAGCGATGAGCCGGATCGGCGCCGAGCCTCGGATGCCACAGTGCCGAGATCATGAAGCTCTGCGCCGGCAGGGGCAGCTCGAACATCTTAAGCGCCTGCGCCTCCTCGAGGGCCGGCGCGGGCAGCAGGCAGGAGCGCGGCACAATCGTCACACACTCGGTGTGCGCGGCAATGCGCAGTGCATCGGCAAACTCCGGCACGATAACCCCGAATTCCGGCGCCAGGCCGAGCGCGCTCAGCGTCTCGCCCATCGGGCCGGTGAACTCACCGCTGGGTGAGGCCATCACCTGCCGACAGGCAGCCAGGCGCTCGGGGGTGATCTCGCCGGCCAGCAGCGGGTGGCCCTGGCGTGCCACACCGATGAAACGATCCCGAAACAGCCCGCGGATCATCAGCTCCGGGGCGGTGGTTTCGATGACGCCGATCTCGAGATCGAGCTGACCGTCGCGCAGCGGCTCGATCGCCTTGGTGGGTTTGGGCACGAAACGCAGTCCGGCCTCGGGGGCCGCCTCACTGAGGGCCGTGACCAGCGGCACCGAGAAGCGCTGGATGAAGGCCGCATTCGCGCGCAGAGTGAATGTGCGCGTCAGTGCCGCCACGTCCAGTGTCTCGTTCGCCGGTTGCAGCAGTGCCTGTGCCTCCCGCGCCACGGCGTGCACACGTTCGCGCAGCACGAGGGCATGCGGCGTCGGCACCAGCCCGCGCCCGGCGCGTACCAGCAACGGATCGCCTGTCGTCTCGCGCAGCCGTTTCAGCGTGCGGCTCATCGCCGACGCACTGAGATTCAACCGCTTCGCCGCCGCCGTGACACTGCCCTCTTCAAGCAGCACATCCAGCGCGACCAGCAGATTCAGATCGGCATCGTTCATTGGTTCAGCATAACCGGGGCGCCCCGCATGGCCTAGCGCCGTGTGCAATGATGATTTGTATCGCATGCGTCTGGTGCATTTCCCGTGGCACCGCCACGCTGATCGACGAACACACCGTCGAAGAGGAAACGCTCATGTCAGCCGCCACTCATCATCGTACTGCCCTGATCGTCGGCGCCTCACGGGGCCTGGGTCACGCGATGGCCGCGGAGCTGTTAACGCGTGGCACCACGCCCGAAACCCGATGGAACGTGATCGGCACCGTGCGTGCCGGGGCCAGGCAAACCCCACTGCACACGCTGGCCGAGACGCACCCCGACCGGGTCGAGATCGAAACGCTCGATATCACCGAGCCCACGCAGATCAAAGCGCTACATGAGCGCCTGGCCCAGCGAACGCTCGACCTGCTGTTCGTCAACGCGGGCACCACCAACCGTGAGCCGAATCAGGTCATCGGCGATGTCTCCACCGAGGAATTCAACAACGTGATGCTCACCAACGCGCTGAGCCCGATGCGCGTGATCGAAACGCTGGAGGCGCTGGTGCCGGCCAGCGGGCTGATTGGCGCGATGTCTTCCGGGCAGGGCAGCATTGCCAATAACGAGCAAGGCATGCGAGAGCTCTACCGGGGCAGCAAGGCGGCGCTCAACATGTTCATGCGCAGCTTCGCTGCACGTCAGCACCCGGCAAGAGCGATGGTGGTCATGGCGCCGGGCTGGATTCGCACCGAGCTGGGTGGTGATGAGGCGCCCTACACCCTGGCAGAAGCAGTGCCACCGCTGGTCGATGTACTGCTTAACAAGATAGCCCGCCCCGGGCTCGAGTATCTCGATCGCTTCGGCGAAACGGTCCCGTGGTGAGGCCAGCATCATGCAGATCATCGGTATTGAAGAGCACTTCCTCACGCCCGAGGTTCACCGCGCCTGGCAGTCACTGGGGCTGGAAGCCTCGGACCCCAGCGTCGCGCTGCATGCCGGCGCAGTAGGGACACGGTTGATGGATCTCGCCGACGAGCGCCCAGGTCCTGTCTGAAAGTTGTCGAGCGATGATCAGGCAAGGCAAAAAACGGCGAAGACACGGAGTTTACATGGGGTAAATGAGTATTCTGAGCCGGATTTTTAACACAGCATGATCAAGTGCAGACACTTTTCAGACAGGGCCTGACGCTAATGGCCGAGACCGGGCTGGATGTACAGGTACTTTCGCTGACCACGCCGACGCTGCATGATCTGGGGGCCGAAAGTATCGACCTCGCCCGCCGCACCAACGACATGCTGGCCGAGGCCGTGGCCCGGCATCCCACACGCTTTCAGGCACTGGCGACCCTGCCTGTCTCGCAGCCGGAAGCGGCCGCCCGGGAGCTCGAACGCTGCATCCGCGAGCTCGGCTTCAAGGGCACCCTGCTGTGCGGGCGGGTGGGGGCGCATCATCCTGATGATGCCGCATTGATGCCGATTCTGGCGCAGGCGGCACGGCTGAACGCACCGGTGTTGCTGCACCCGCGCGTGCCGCCGCCCGCGGTGAGAGCGGCCTATTACAGCGGCCTTTCCCCGGCCATCGATACCGCCCTGGCCACCCACGGGCTCGGCTGGCATTTCGATGCCGGCTTCAATTGGCGCACCTGCTGCTGGCGGGCACGTTCGATCGCCTGCCGGAGTTACAGATCATTCTGGGGCACTGGGGCGAGCTAGTGCTGTTCTACGCCGAGCGGCTCGCCACTATGGAACACGCCGCCGGGCTCGCCAAGCCGATAGCCCACTACCTGCGCCACAATCTTTACGTGACCGCGAGTGGCATGTTTCTACCGCACTATCTGATACGCGCAGCGGCAGTAGTCGGCCATGAGCGCCTGCTATTCTCCACCGACTTCCCCTATCAGTATCGAGAAGGTGGCAAGGCGCGGGCGTTTATTGAGTGCTGCGGGCTGGAAGGGAGCTCAGCTGGCTGGATAGAGACCCTTTTGATTCGAACGAGGAAGATGGTCCGCTTTCGGCCAGGAGCAGATATTTAGCTAGAGTAGATATAACGCTTGCAGTTGCGGTAGGTACTGAGCGCAACGTAGCTCCTATACGGCAATCTGCACTTGTTAAGCATGCTTAGCGGCGGCATGTTCGCTGACCACACTGTAATGAACCTTCCACGAAGTGCCCTACGATGATTCATGTGGAAATTGCTCAACCTCCACGAACTCTACGCTAACTGGCTCCATCTCTCCCATTACAAGCGGTGCCTTTATCCCGTCCTTGTTCAGATTTTTGGCGAGCATGCGCAGATCAATCAAAATGTCAGACATCTTTTTGATCAGTCGCACCCGAGCTGAGGCCTTGCCAGTCTCGCTTTCTTTCGCCCCGCACTCTTCCAGTCGAGAAGGTGAAAACTGATTAATAAGACTTTCGATATCCTGCCTATCGAGCGATACGCCATCCCAATTGTGTGCGAACCTATTACGAACCTTCCTAAGTATTTCCAATGTCTTATAACCATCCTTTTGTACCAATCCTAGTACATAGGCGGCTTTGACCCTCGCAGAAAATGTTCCGAGTGGCGCATTGAAGCCATTGACCAGCTCTTTCGCTTGTTTTGGCTCACGAAGATAGGCAAGTAACAAAAGCTCCAATGTATCCTCGGCGAAAGCTGCTATAGTCAGGACCAGACCTCGGTCATCGTGTTCGTAAAGTGATTCAAACAGACTATTGAGCTCATCCACGTAAGGCTCATAATGAGGATTTATTGGTGGCTTTACATAGCCCTTCTTGCCTGAGAGAGTCAACTAATGCCTCCTACAGTAATGCGATTGCCTGATTAGCAAGATAGTAATTTTGGGGAGCAAGATCTTACTGGACTCGAACATTACGGTTCTACTAGGCTACGGCTCCCCAGTGGCTTACGCTATTTGTTAGACATCTATACTCCGACCCGATTCTTTGTAACGGCTGAAAACCCCAAATCGGTGAGATAAATTGGGAACTCCGACTTGATAGCTTCGTGGCACCTATTAACCAAAAATTCAACATCTTGGATAGACTTTTTGACAGAAGCTTCAGATATCGGAAGAGGCAATATTTTTGGCCTATCACAATTATGAATGCAGTCATGCCGACGTTGAAAAATAGTCTCATATCGTTCTTTTACTTTATCCAACGCCTCTTTGCGAGCCTTGCCTTTTTGGGAAGAATTTAACTTCCGATAGTTTGTAGCGGTAATGCCAAATACTCTCTGTTTTGATTCAGGATGAGTGATCCATGACCCGATAGCCTCCGCATTCAGCAATTTGTGCTCTTTCCTAAAAAAATGGTTGAAAAGCTGCTGGATTTTTCCAAGAGAGAGCACATTCTCTTCCTCAATGAGTTCTCTTGCTGCCATTCGCCACCGCCATCCGCCGTTTGCCTGACGAAGCATTGCAGTTACCGGCAGTTTTAAATTATTCAACCTGTCAGGTATTTCTATACTGGACTCAATTTCCTTTGCTTGAATAGCCTTGGCTACTAAATCTGCATAAGCATCAGAAAAATAAGCATCACAAGCACCAACACCCATCATCCAACTAGCACGGAAAATATCGTCTTTGACCGTCCCTGAAGCTTGCTGCTTAGCATGATCAAGTAGACCCCGAGCCCGAGCGATATCGTCGGCAAAATGACTCATTGCGGTGTCAAGCACTTACTCTCCTTACTTTTCTAACAGATATTAGATAGCGCGCTCGTTTATTGTCTTGAACGCGCATGCGACCTTTCTCGAACCATCCGCTTAGGTCGATACCAGACCCCAACTCGTATTCGCCGCCACCCAAAAAACAGCAAAGCTCTCATGGAGTGATCGCCCATTCATTCAATCAATCAGCCTATGGCGAAATACACACGATGTCACTGAACAGTTACGCTACCTGACCCATACATTCGTCTGAGCGCGCCCCATACCGCGTACCTTTCTGCCTCCTGCCCTGTCACCGCTGCGTTAACGTCTGCCCCGCCACTCTTGAGCTGATGGCCATCACAGATAAAAAGCCCCACCCACTGTTCCCTTTTTCAGAACACTCCTGCTCTTCCATTGCAACACCCGCTCTTTTAATACTGCCGGTAGCGCGGTAGCCGCCTGCGGTTATCGCCCTGCTCCATAACCACAACAACAAGGACACTGCGATGACGCTGTCACTGCTGTTGAACTGGCGCCTGCATCTGGCGGCCGTGATCCTCTCGCTGATCGCGGAGGCGATCGGCATCATCAAGATTCCACTGGGGCCGGGCACTCTGCTGCTGCTCCCACTGTTCTACGCCTTCATTCTCGGCGTGCTGCTTAATCCTCACCTGTTTTCAGCGACCAAACGCGTCATGCCGGAGGCAGTCAGCCACGCCGCGGGGCCGATCATTCTGCTGTCGATCATGCCGTTCATTGCCCGCTTCGGTTCGACCATCGGGCCGGCCATCGATCAGATCATCAATGCCGGGCCGGCGCTGATCCTGCAGGAGCTGGGTAACCTCGGCACCATGCTGATCGCGCTGCCGGTGGCGGTGCTGGTGCTGAAGATGGGCCGTGAGACCATCGGCGCCACCTACTCCATCGCGCGTGAACCCAATATCGCCATCATCTCCGATCGCTACGGCCTGCGCGGCCCGGAAGGGGTCGGGGTGATGGGCGTTTACGTGGTCGGCACCATGTTCGGCACGCTCTGGTTTGCGCTAATGGCGGGCTATCTCGCCTCGCTCGATTTCTTCGATCCGCGCGCGCTGGCGATGGCCTGTGGAGTGGGCAGCGGCAGCATGGTGGCGGCCTGCTCCGGGGCACTGGCCGGCGCCGTGCCGGCAATGAAGGATGATCTGCTGGCCTTCGCCGGCGCCAGCAACCTGCTCACCTATGCCACCGGGCTCTATGTCTCGCTGTTCCTCGCCCTGCCGATCGCGGAGTGGCTCTATCGCAAGCTCAGAGGCCCCTCGCGGGAGCAATCGACGGTCGGGGTGGTCGATGAGCATGCGCTGGCCGCCGATAGCGAAACCGAGGATCGCCCCGAGCAGCAGCTGGGTCGCACCGCCATCGTGCTGGCCGTGGTCTGCGTGGTGGCGTGGATCAGCAACACCATCAACGGCGCCTCATTGGCTGCGGCCGCCCCGGGGATGATCATCCTTTATGTGATGTCGATGATCGGGCTGCTGATCACTCGCGCTGCGCCCTTCTACCTGCCCGGTGTGGCGTGGGTGTCACTGGTGAGCATCCTGCTGACCCTGCCCTGGTTCCCCGGCAGTGGCTGGATGGTCGAGCAGCTCAAGGCGGTGAACTTCCTCGCCATTGTCACCCCGGTGCTGGCCTATGCCGGCCTGGCGCTGACCCGGCGTGAGTTCACCATGTTCCGCCAGACCGGCTGGAAGCTGGTGATCATTGCGCTGCTGGTGTTCACCGGTACCTATATCGGCTCGGCGCTTGTCGCCCAGCTGCTTCTCTGAACCTGCGACGGGAGACTCATGCCATGGAAGACGCCATGACGCCACCGGCCACCTATCCCGATGTCGCCACGCTGAGGCAGTGGCGCCACGATTTTCATCGCCATCCGGAGATCGCCTTCGAGGAGCGGCGTACCAGTGCGCAGATCATCGAGATCCTGCGGGCGCATGAGCTCGAGGTGACCACCGGGCTGGGTGGTGGCACCGGCGTGGTGGCAACACTTTCAGGCAACCGGCCGGGGCCGACCATCGGCCTGCGTGCCGATATCGATGCGTTGCCGATCGAGGAGACCAACACATTCGAACACCGCTCCACCATCGCCGGGCGCATGCATGCCTGCGGTCATGATGGGCATACCACCATGCTGCTGGGCGCGGCCTGTGCCCTGGCGCGAGCACCGGATTTCGCCGGGCGGGTGCATTTCATCTTCCAGCCTGCCGAGGAGAGTGAAGGCGGTGGCCGGGTGATGGTCGAGGAAGGGCTGTTCGAGCGCTTTCCCATGGAGGCCGTCTACGGGCTGCACAACTGGCCGGGGCTGCCGGTAGGGGAAGCAGCCGTACACGATGGGCCGGTAATGGCGGCGTTCGATGTCTTCACCCTGACGCTGACCGGGCGCGGCTGCCACGCAGCGATGCCGCACCTGGGCAGCGATACCATCCTCGCTGCCTGCCAGCTCGCCACCCAGCTGCAGGGCGTGATCAGCCGTGAAACGCCGGCGCATCAGTCAGCGGTGCTCAGCATCACGCAGTTCCACGCCGGCGATGCCTTCAACGTGCTGCCGGCGTCGGTCGAGCTGCGCGGCACGGTGCGCTGCTTCGATCCCGTGCTCAAGGCGCGGCTGGAAAAGCGGCTGAACGAGGCCATTCAGGCGCTGGCGCAGTTTCACGGCCTCGAGGTCGAGTTCGACTATCAGGCGCGCTACCCCGCCACCGTCAACAGCCCCGAGCACGCCGCGCACTGCGCCCGGGTGCTGGAAGAGATGCCGGCCATCAGCCGGGTTCATCGCGATCTGCCGCCGAGCATGGGCTCGGAGGATTTCGCCTTCATGCTCGAACACTGCCCCGGTGCCTACATCTGGCTGGGCAATGGCGACAGTGCCGCGCTGCATAACCCCGCCTACGACTTCAACGACGCCATCGCGCCACTGGGCGTGGCCTACTGGCAGGCACTGGTGCGCGGGCTGCTTACCACTGCCGACACCTGAGCCGACGCGCTCGGGCCGCCATTCAGGCCGCTGTCAGGCCAATCGTCACAACAACAAGGAGACGCCGTACCATGAAGAGTGTTGTCATCGGCCTGGGCCAGATGGGCGGCAACATGGCCCTCACCCTCAAACAGGCCGGCTTCGAGGTTATCGGCTGCGATGTTTTCGAAGCCGCCCGCCAGCGGCTGGCGGATCAGGGGCTTGAGGTGGCCGCGCCGGATGAGCTGCCGGCCGCCGAGGTCTATCTGCTCTCGTTGCCGACCTCCGATCACGTGCGCGAAGTCATCGAAACCTCTCCCGGACTGCTGATCCGCGCGCCGAAGGGTAGCGTGGTCATCGACGCCTCGACCAGCGATCCCACGGTCAGCCGCGAGCTGGCGCAGAAGGTCATCGAGGCCGGGCTGGCGTGGCTCGATGCGCCGGTGAGTGGCGGGCCCAAAGGGGCTGCGACAGGCAAGCTCGGCATGCTGCTGGGTGGGGAAGCCGCCACCATCGAGCGCGTAATGCCGTTGCTGGAGGCGCTCTCGGCCAAACGTACCCATGTCGGCGGCGCCGGTAGCGGTCACGTGGTTAAACTCGCCAACAACTACCTCTGCGCCACCAACCTGATCGCGACCGGCGAGGCCGTCGCCATGGCCGCCCGGGCGGGTGTCGATCCGGCGGCCTGTCTGGCCGGGCTCAACAGCGGTTCCGGGCGCAGCGCGGTCAGCGAGGTCAACTTCCCCGAGTGGATCCTGAGCGAGCGCTTCGACTCCGGCTTCACCACCGGGCTGATGCGCAAGGATCTGCGCCTGGCGCGGGACGCCGCTGAACAGCTCGGTATGCCGCCGGGGCTGCTGGCTGCCGTGGTCGAGCGCTGGCATGCCGGGGCCGAGCACATCGCCGATGGCGAGGATTTCAACCGCATTGCCGGCGAGCTGCTCGCCGCCGCCCGGCAGGAGACCGCCTCATGAATGCTCTCGATCAAGCCGCGCACGACACTCTGAATCAGCTGCTGACCCACTTCGGCCTCGGCTCCCGCGCGCAGCCGCTGGCCAACTGGATTGCCGGCGAGGCCGTAGCCGGTAAAGGTGAGCCCATCCCCCTGACCAATCCGGCCACCGGTGGTGAGCTGGTGCGCTACGCCGATGCCGGTGAAACGCTGATTGAGCGTGCCGTGACTGCAGGAGTGGAGGCGCAGCAGGCATGGATGGCGCTCACCGCCAGCGAGCGCGGCCGGCGCATGAACGCCGCGGTGCGCATGCTCGAAGGCCATGAGGAATCACTTGCCCGGCTGGAGAGCGTGGTTGCTGGCAAGCCGATCCGCGATTGTCGTGGTGAAGTGGGCAAGGTGCGCGAGATGTTCGAGTACTACGCCGGCTGGTGCGACAAGCAGCACGGCGAGGTGATTCCGGTGCCGACCAGCCATCTCAACTATGTGCGTCGCGTCCCCTATGGCGTGGTGGGTCAGATCACGCCGTGGAATGCGCCGATGTTCACCTGCGCCTGGCAGCTTGCGCCGGCCATTGCCGCCGGTAATGCCGCGGTGCTCAAACCTTCCGAACTCACACCCTTCTCGTCGGTGGCCGTGGCCAAACTGCTGGAGAGCGGTGGGCTACCCCCGGGACTGATCAACATCGTCAACGGCCTCGGCCCCTCGACCGGTGCCGCCCTCACCGGTCATGACGCCATCAGCAAGCTGGTCTTTGTCGGCTCGCCCGCCAGCGGCCGGATGATCGCCGAGACCGGCGCCCGGCGGCTGGTGCCCAGCGTGCTGGAGCTCGGCGGCAAATCCGCCAACATCATTTTCAGCGATGCCAGGCTCGATGACGCCGTGGCCGGCGCCCAGGCGGCGATCTTTGCGGCCGCCGGGCAGAGCTGCGTGGCCGGCTCACGCCTGCTGATTCAGCGCGACATCTTTGATGAAGTCATCGAGCGGGTGGCGCGCGCCGCCGAACAGATTGCCCTCGGCCTGCCGGAGGATGAGGCGACCCGCATGGGCCCGCTGCAGAATGCCCGCCAGTTCGAGCGCGTGATGGACATGATCGAAACCGCACGTCAGGATGGCGCCCGGCTGGTGACAGGCGGCCAGCGCCCATCCGGGCTGCCGGAAGGTGCCGAGGGTTATTACCTGGCACCGACACTGCTGGCCGATGTCAAAGCCGATATGGAGATTGCTTGCGAGGAGGTCTTCGGCCCGGTACTGGTCGCCATGCCGTTTGATGACGAGGCCGATGCCATCCGCCTGGCCAATGCCACCCGTTTCGGCCTGGCCGGCGCCGTATGGACTCAGGACCCGGCCAGAGCACACCGCGTTGCGCATCAGCTCAGGGCCGGCACCGTATGGATCAACAGTTACAAGTCGATCAGTGTGATGTCGCCCTTTGGCGGCTTCCGGGACAGTGGCTTTGGTCGTTCCAGTGGCCCGGACGGACTGCTCGAATACACCCTGGCACAGAGTGTCTGGGTGGAAACCGGAGAAGAGGCCAGTGTGGCAATGGGTTATGGCAGCGGTCGATGATCAGTGGACAAATCGCTCGGGCGAACATGGTCACGACATGATCATCTCCGTTATCGGTCAGGAGGCACTTCAGACACTATCGGCCCGTGCCGATGACAACATCATGACACGGGGAGGTGTCTCACCATGAGCTTCGGCCTTGATCATCCGGTCATTGCAGTACGCGATCTCGAGCGCACCGCAGAGCGCGCTCGAGCACTGGGGTTTACCCTCAATACCCGCCATCAGCACCCCTGGGGCACCGATAACCATCTGCTGCTCTTCGAGCGCAACTTCATTGAGCTGATGGCCATCATTCGGCCAGGCCAGCTCGACTACGCGGATGACAACAACTTCCGGTTCGGGCGGCTGATCGAGTCGCGCCTGAGGCATGTTGACCGACTGGGTGATGGCATTGTCATGGTCGGGCTGGAAAGCGAGGACATGGTCCACGATCATGCCGTTCTGCTGGGGCGGGGCCTGACGCATGTGCGCCCCACCATCTTCCGCCGACTGGCGCATCTGGCCGATGGGCGGGATGAAGAAGTCGGTGTGGCGCTGGACATCATCTATCATCGCGATGCGCCCTGGCTGACCCAGTTTCTCTGTCAGCAGCTGAGCCCTGAGCTGCTCCGTCAGGATCCGAGCCTGACCGTGCATGCCAATACGGCCATCGCGCTCACCGATATCTGGTATGTCAGCAGCACCCGCCAGCGCGATCTGGGCCACTTCCGCGATATCCACGGCGAGGCGGCCATTACGCCCGAAGCAGGCGGATTCACCATCGCAACCGACAAGGGGGATTGCCACCTGTTGGACACCACCACGATGGGCGAGCGTTTTCCCCTGCTGGCCGGTCTGCCGCCCACCCCATCCCGGGCAGTAGCGCTCACGCTGGCCTGTCGCGACCTCTCTGCTGCCATGGCCCTCTGGCAGGCCAACGGTGTCGATTTCGTCCGTCATGACGAGCACCATGCGGATATTCCGCCCCATGAGCTGGGTCCACTGCTGCGCTTCGTGCAGTGCTGAAATGATGGCGAGGGTGCGGTACTTTGGTGGGCAGCGAATCACCGATAGATCGCATCGCAATCACGGAGAGCGTGCCCATGATCAGGAAAGTGGGTAATACCGAGATCCGCTATCAGCACCGAGCGACCTGTCACTGCGGCGCCGTGGAGCTTGCGCTGACACTGCCTGACGGCATTGTCGATCCCAGGCGCTGCAACTGTTCGCTCTGCCGCAGGAAAGGCGCCATTGTGGGCTCGGTCAGCCTCGAGAATCTGCGTGTGGTCAGCGGAGAGGCGCAGTTGCGTCTCTACCAGTTCAATACCCGCACTGCCCGACACTATTTCTGCTCGATCTGCGGCATTTACACGCATCACCAGCGTCGCTCCAATCCCGAACAGTACGGCTACAACATCGGCTGTCTCGAAGGTGTTGATCCCTTTGAACTCGGTGAGGTGCCCACCAGCGATGGGGTGCATCATCCTGCCGATCACTGAATAGCTTCAGGTGGGCAGTGGCGGTCTTCCTGCCCATGGACGATCACCAACTGCCCTCGGGTTTCTTCCGAGCGCCAACCACGTAAAATGATGTTTCCATTCCCGTGGAGCTGACCATGCGCCAGCGTCTGATCACCGTTCTGCTTGCCTGCCTGCCACTGCTGCTGCTGTCATACCCGCCGGCCAATGCCGCTGATCCGTCACCCCGGGCGAAGGTGGCGGAACAGAAGGCCCGAGTGCTGGAAAAAACCGCTTCCGCTGATGGAACGGCCACGGCGCCGCCCGATGTCACCATTACCAAAGCCGGTGTGCAGGCCGTGGACCCCAATGGCACGGCGCCACTGGATGATGCCATCACCTGCCTGGCGCGCACCGTCTACTGGGAAGCCCGCGGCACCGATACCCGCGAGATGGAAGCCGTGGCCGAGGTGGTCATGAACCGGCTGGCCAGCCCCGATTTTCCCAATACCGTGTGCGGCGTGGTCCGCCAGGGCTCGGAGCAGGGTAACTGCCAGTTCTCCTGGTGGTGCGATGGTCGCCCGGACGAGGCCGACAGCGAGAAGGCGTATACCTACTCCCGGGAAATCGCCCGACGCGCCCTCAACGGCGATCTGCCACAGCGCACACGTGGCGCGCTCTTTTTCCATCACCGCGGTGTCTCACCCGCCTGGGCTGATCACTTTACCCGCACGGTCAGCACTCAGGAGTTCATCTTCTACAAGCCGAAGAAGGGGTAGGCGCTCAGGCGCCCGGTTCGCCTTCCCAGTAATCACGCTCGTCGCTGTAACGACCGACGAAGCGCGTCTGTTCCCCTTCCGGCGTATGGCTCTTGACCAGAAACTTGCCGGAGTCGGGGTACTCGATCATCTCTGCGCGTGCCCGGGTGGAAACGGCCAGATATTTCAGCGGTTGGGCACCGGTATTGATCAGCTGGTGTGCCGTCTCTGTGCCGCCGGCCGGAGCCCCCAGCACATCGCCGGCCCCGACCGGATGGCGCTGCAGGCCAAAGCGATACTCGCCTTCGCCCTCGAGGATCACGAACAGCTCATCCTCGACCTGGTGATTATGGAAGGGGCAGGCGCTCTTGCCCGGCGCCACCTCGTTGTAGCGCGCGCCCAGGCCCTGCAGGCCAATCAGCTCAGCGAAGGCGCAATCCTGCGACTCGAACAGCGCGCCCTGGCGAGTCTGTTCGAGTTCAAGCTGATCCAGAGTGATCACGGGATGCATGATGGTGTCCTCATCACGGGGTTGAACCGGCGCAGCAGATCCGTCATTTCATGACCTGCTGCGGCCCCCTTCCAGCAACTGCTGCGCGGCCTTCGGGCCCTCGTAGCCATGCACATTCATCTCCCGATCAAGCATGCGGTTGTAGGAGAGAAAGAACTGCTCGATATCCCAGGCCAGACCTTCACGGGTCTCTTCCAGCCGATCAACGCCCGCATAGGCCCGGGAGAGATTGGCGACCGCAATCAGCCGGTCATTGCGTACCATCTCGCCATCCTCGTCCTGTTCGAGTTCGAGCACACCAATCAGGCGTGATTTGACCAGCGTGCCGGGCGGCACGGCACCATCCAGCAGCAGGATCACATCCATCGGGTCACCATCGGGGCCAAGCGTGCCCGGAATGAATCCGAAACTGAATGGAAACAGCATCGCCTCGGGCAGTTCCAGCGACCACTGGAACAGTCCGGTCGAGTGATCGAGATCGTATTTCTGTCGGCTGCCCTTGGGCGTCTCGATAATGACGTTGATATCGCCGCTGTCATCCACGGCAGCCATGCTGTTTACTGCGTCCATTGGCATCATGAGCGTTCTCCGGTCCTGCAGGTCATTGGCACGGCTCTGCCCATACCCGGTCGGTTAAGTACCATTGCGGTACACGTCCTGCAAAGCTAGCTGCTGTACCCCCTGAACGCCCGCATCCAGCTGCCGAGATGACGCAGCAGCTTGAGACTGGCCTGGGGCTGGCGACGGCCGACCCGCGTAATCATGTGCGCCTGGGAGGTGCGAAACGTCTCGCAGGCGATCGAGCGGGCGACCACGCTGCCTGCCTCCAGCTCATGAGCCACGGCAAACCGCGGCAGGAAGGTGATGTTCATGCCGGCCAGTACCGAGTGGCGCAACACGGCCATGGAATTGGTCTCAAGGCTGACCCAGGGGCGCAGGGCGGCCTCGGCAAAGGCCTGATCGACCAGCGTGCGCACGCCATGACCAGGCTTCCAGAGCGCCGCCGGCGCTTCAGCCAGCTGTTCCAGGGTCAGCGGGGTCGGAATCTCGGTCAGTGGGTGTCCGGGCGGACAGATCGCCATCAGCGGTTGAGCGCTGGAGTGCCAGAAGCGCAGTTGAGGATGAATACGCTCATGAAACATCAGTCCGATGTGGGCCTGATCCTCGACCACGGCCTCGATGATGTCATCGGTCCCGGCCAGCCGCACATCGAGTCGGATATCCCGATAACGTTCGGTGAAGGTTTTCAGCGGCGTATCGATGAGATCACCGATGAAGCCTTCCCCCACCACCAGCATGATGGTACCGGTCTCAAGGCGCTGATGCGCTTCAAGCCGGGCGACAAAATCCCCATCCAGAGTGCTGCGCTGCCGGCAATAATCCAGCACCATCTCCCCCACCAGCGTGGGTCGCACGCCGCGTGGCGTGCGTTCCAGCAGGGGCGCATCAAAGGCCTGCTCCAGCAGGGCGATCTGTCGGCTGACCGCGGAAGGGGCAATATTCAGCCGCGCCGCCGCCCGACGCAGCGAGCCGGATTCGGCCGTCACCTGGAAGTAGACCAGTCGCTGGTGCGGAATATCCATGGTCGCGCCATCCTGAGCCTGTTCTCACCATTAGTTCACCGCCTCGACGGCTGGTCAACGCGACATCGGGGGACCGTCGCGGAGACTGTCCGGCATGATACTGTAGCCTTTTGTCACTACGCCGGTAAGCGACAGTCATGAACAAGCTCGACAGCGCCCTGCTCAATCTGCTGCTCAAGGATGGCCGCATGTCCTATGCCGACATGGCCCGTGAACTCGATATCTCCCGCGCTCATGCCCGGGATCGGGTGCAGCAGCTGGTCGACAGCGGCGTGATCGAGCAGTTCACCGCCGTGGTCAACCCCGCCCGGCTGGGCAAGGTGATCTCCACCTTTGTCGATCTCAAGGTGGCGCCCTGGGCACTGGAGGAGATCGCCGAGGAGCTGGCGGAGTGTCAGGAGGTGATCAACCTCTACATCATGAGTGACCTGCGCAGCCTGCACATTCACACCCTGACCGACAGCCAGGAGAGCTTTGACAGCTTCGCCCGCCGCCACCTGCTGGGGCGCGAGGCGATTATCTCGGTCAACTGCACCAACCTGCTCGCAAGGGTCAAACATGGTGAGGGCGGCGCCAAGCTTTAGTCAGGCCCTGGCCCTCGGGTTTCCGGCCGCCTCAGAACGCTGATACTTCTCCATCGCTGCGCGGATCAGCGCCGCCTTCAAGGCATCCATCGGCGTGGCGGGCCACGGCGCCGGCATGGCCCATGGCGTCGCTGTAGGGGGCCAGCAGCTCCACCTCATGACCGGCGGCCCTGAGATCGTCGATCAGTGCGGCGTCAAAGCGCGACTCCAGCTTGAGCGTGGTGCTCTCCTCGCCCCAGGTGCGTCCGAGCAGCCAGCGCGGCGCCGTAATTGCCTGTTGCAGCGGCTGGCCGAAGTGCACATGGCGGGTGAAGATCGCCGCCTGGGTCTGCGGCTGTCCTTCACCCCCCATGGTGCCGTACACCAGCGTCTCGCCATTATCGAG
The DNA here is from genome assembly GCF_008247605.1 of Kushneria phosphatilytica. Classification (NCBI taxonomy): domain Bacteria; kingdom Pseudomonadati; phylum Pseudomonadota; class Gammaproteobacteria; order Oceanospirillales; family Halomonadaceae; genus Kushneria; species Kushneria phosphatilytica. The sequence continues at coordinate 3,363,447 of NZ_CP043420.1, forward strand.
ACGCGCCAGTGCAGGATTCAGGGTATGAAACGGCAGTCGCCCCGGCAGCAGTGCCTGGCGGGCGTTCGGGGTCAGCGAGAAGCCGATGCCGCGGTTCTGCCACAGCACGCCGGTCGAAGGCAGCACCAGGCCGGACCCGAACTCCCAGTAAGTGCTCTGGATAAAGCTCACCGCCCGGCCCTCACCATCGATGCAGCCCATCCATACCGTATCGCCGGCATCAATCGGCTGCGGCCAGGCCATGGCCCGTTGGGGGTCGATGGCAGTCGCCAGTTGATCGAGATGCTCGTCAGACAGCAGCGCCTCGGGGTCGAGCGTCATCCAGCGTGGATCGGTAACGTAACGGTCCCGGTCAAGAAACGCCTGCTTGGTCGCCTCGATCAGACCGTGCAGATGCGCAAAGCTCTCTGCGCGCGAGCTCCCCAGCCGGTCAAAGATGCCGAGGATCATCAGCGAAGCGACGCCCTGAGTAGGTGGTGGCAGGTTCCAGACCCGGCCCTGACGCACCGCCCGCGACAGCGGTGTGACCCACTGCGGTGCGTAGCCCTGCAGATCAGCGTGACGCAGCGGACTGCCCAGCCGCTCAAGATCCTCCCCCATCGCGGCCCCCAGCTCGCCACGATAGAAATCATCCAGCCCGGCGCGGGCGAGTTGCTCCAGCGTCTCGGCCAGGCGCGGCTGACGCAGTACGGCCCCCTCTGTCGGTGCGGCCCCCGCCATCATCAGATGCTCGGCAAAGCCCGGCACCTTGGCCAGTGCCTCGAATCGACTTGCGGTCAGCGACGCCTGACTGCGACTCACCGGGATGCCGTGCCGGGCATGCTCAGCGGCCGGCGCCAGCAGCCGGGCAAGCGGCAGCCGCCCACCCCACTGTTGCGAGAGCGTCAGTGCATCGCGCCAGCCGCCCACGGTGCCGGCCGTGGTCAACGCCGCCAGCGGCCCGCGCGCAGGGATGCGTTGATGACCGGCATAGAAGTCGCGATCGGCCAGCTGCGCGGCACACCCACAGGCCTGAAGGCCGACAGGCGCCTGCCCGGGTTCGGCAATCAGCCAGAAGCCGTCGCCTCCCAGGGCATTCATGTGCGGATAGGCCACGGCGATGGCGGCCGCAGCGGCCACCATTGCCTCGATGGCGTTACCGCCCTCCTGGAGCACATCCCGCCCCGCTCGGGAAGCCAGGTAGTGTGGCGCGACCATCATGCCGCGACGCGCCGGGGGTGAATCCTGCATGGCGAGATCTCCAGACTGTCACCGTTCAATAACCGCAGCAGCTGCCTGCCCTACCAGCCAATGGCGTTGGGCAACCAGGTCACCAGCGCCGGGAACAGGCAGAGCAGTACCAGCGCCAGAAACTGAATGCCGATGTAGGGCAGCACCCCGGCATAGATATCGCGGGTGGAAATTTCCGGGGGCGCCACCCCCTTGAGATAGAACAGCGACCAGCCGAACGGCGGTGTCAGAAAAGAGGTCTGCAGGTTCATCGCCACCAGGATGCACAACCACGCCAGATCCGTGCCCTGAGCCTGAAAATACGGCAGCAGCAGCGGCAGCACGATGTAGGAGATTTCGATCCAGTCGAGGAAGAAGCCGAGCAGAAAGATCAGCGCCATCATGAAGATGATGCCGCCCCACACCCCACCGGGCAGGAACTCGAACAGCGAATCGATCAGCCGGTCACCACCCAGTCCACGGAAGGCCAGACTGAATACCTGCGCGGCAATCAGCACGAACATCGTCATGCCGGTGATCTTGAAGGTCGAGATGACCGTTTCACTCATGACCGACAGATTCAGCCGACCGGTGCAGGCCACCAGGAGGATGGCGCCGATCGCCCCCATCGAGGCCGCTTCGGTGGGGGCTGCAATCCCCCCGATGATCGATCCCAGCACCAGTACGATCAGTGCCAGAGGCGGCGCCACTACCTTCACCAGGTCGAGCATCAGAGTGCCGGTGGATACGCCGGCACGCTCCTCGGCATCGATCGGCGGCATCCGCTCGGGGCGCCGCCAGGCCATCGCTACCAGATAGAGCACATAGAGGCCGGAGAGCAGCAATCCCGGTATCAGCGCGCCGGCAAACAGGGTACCGACCGATTCACCGGAGATATCGGACAGCACGATCAGGACCAGGCTGGGCGGAATGATCTGCCCTAGCGTACCGGCCGCACAGATGGTGCCGCAGGCCAGCGACTTGCTGTAGTGCCGTGCCAGCAGGGTGGGCAGGCTGATCAGCCCCACGGTCACCACGGTCGCCGCCACGATGCCGGTGGAAGCGCCCATCAGCACACCCACGATCACGATCGCCATGGCCATGCCCCCGGGGCGCTGGCCGGCCACATGCCCGATCACTTCGAGCATGCGCTCGGCAAGCCGCGACTTCTCCAGCATCACCCCCATGAACACGAACAGCGGAATGGCCAGCAGGGTGTAATTGGTCACCACGCCGAAGACCCGCAGCGGCAGCAGCCCGAACAGCGCCGGACCAAAGCCGACGATACCGAACACGATGCCACTGGAGGCCAGCGCAAACGGTACCGGAATGCCGATCAGCAGCAGCGCGAACAGGGCCACCACCATCCACACGGAAAGCAGCTCAATGCCCATGGCGCGCCTCCGCAGGACGAGGGCCCATCAGTTCGATCAGCCCATGAATGCCGCGCACCAGCCCTTCCAGCGCTACCAGCGCAAAGCCCAGCGGCACGAAGGCCTTGACCACGTAGCGGGCCGGTAAACCGCCGGGGTCGGGCGAGCCTTCGCCGAGCGACCAGGACTGCTCGACAAAGCCCAGACACATCCAGGTAAGAAAGGCCATGGTCGGTACCACGAACAGCAGCGACACGATGACTTCGAGTATCTGTTTCACCCGCGGGCTGTAGCGCTGATAGAAGATATCCACGCGCACGTGCTCATCCTGCTGCAGGGTGTAGGAGGCGCTGATCATCGAGACCACTGCGAGCAGATGCCACTGCAGTTCCTGCTCGGCCACCGAGCCGGTGTGCCAGATGTAGCGCAGCATCACATCCCCGGCCACCAGCAGCACCAGCCCCAGGGTCAGCCAGGCGGTGAGGCGGCCGAGCCACTCCACCAGGCGGTCGATGATCAGCATGCAGCGGTCGAGGGCATTCGCCCCCCGTGGCCGGCGGGTGCCGGCGTCCGAGATAGTCATGTCGCGTCAGCTCCCGGAGCATGGCGTAAGACAGGGAAGCGGAGCGCCGGCTGGCGCCCCGCGGGGCGATAACGAAGCCTCGGTTCAGAGATTTTCGTTGAGCACGACCTTCTCGCTGACATCCAGCCAGCCTTTCGCCTGTTTCTTGAAGTCGAAATAGGCCTTGTGAACCTTTGCGACCTGCTGATCCTCGGCGGCATGAGTCGATAGCGTGTCCATGGTCAGCTCGCGCAGCTTTGGCAGTACGCCTTCCGGCAGCTGGTGCACGGTCACGCCCTGGTTCTGCGTCAGGTCATTGAGCGCTGCGGCATTGTTGGCGTTGCACCAGGCAAAGCTGATCTCGTTGCAGGCCGCGGCACAGTTCTGCACCACGGCCTTGAGATCGTCCGGCAGTTGCTGCCAGGCGGCCTTGTTGATCAGCAGCTCGGAGACATTGGAGGGTTCGTGCCAGCCTGGGGTGTAGTAGTGACTGGCGGCGTTCTGCAGACCCAGCTGTCGGTCGAGATAGGGGCCGACGAACTCGGCGGCATCGATCACGCCGCGCTCCAGGGCAGGGAAGATTTCACCGCCCGGCAGCACCTTGACGTTAACGCCGAGCTGCTCGTAGACCTTGCCGGCAAGCCCCGGGATACGCATGCGCAGCCCCTTGAAACTCTCCAATCCCTCCAGGGGCTTCTTGAACCAGCCGGTCATCTGCATGCCGGTATTGCCCGCCGGCAGCGCCTTGAGGCCGAAATCAGCGTAGACCTCGTCCCACAGCGCCTGCCCGCCGCCGTGATAGAGCCAGGCATTGACCGTCATCACATCCATGCCGAAGGGTACGGCGGTAAAGTACTGGGCAGCGAACGAGCGCCCCGCCCAGAAATAGGCATTCCCCCAGTTCATCTGTACCGTGCCGCCGCGCACGGCATCGAAACCGCCGAGTGCCGGGATCAGCTCGCCGGCCGGATAGAAGTCGATCTTCAGCCGACCACCGGAAGCCGCCTCGACCCGCTTGACGAAATCACTCGCCGAACCCGGGCCGGTCGAATAGAACGGTGAGCCGGAGGGATAGGCACTGGTCATGCGCCAGTGGAACTGCTGCTTGTCCGCTGCACGGGCAATCATGGGCGCACCGGCAAGGCCCACCAGGGCACCGGCTCCGGTCTTGAGAATGTCACGTCGCTTGAGGGTCATCGCTTGCTCCCGACAATTGCACTTATTGTGTTCGAGACGACTTGTGGTGACCTATCATGGCAAGCGGCGTGCCAGAACTTGCAAAACCTCTGCAAGCATCTGATTTTAAAATCAATTGCTCGAGCCTGGCTGTACTGCACGCTCCTTCCCTGCACTGCCGAACGCACCGCCATGGTGCCCGGCAGCGAAATGCACCAGCGACAAATGACGGGCAGCTGTTCGTTGTGTGACCGGTTGTCATTCAGGTGACCGGTTGAAGGGAATGTTTCGTCATATCGGTGGGACAATTCAGCGCCATTTGTCATCTCGGCGCCCAAAAGGCGCGCCCCGACACATTTCGGGGCAACGCTCGGGCACGCCATCGCGGTCGCCATGTGACCGCTGATCGAGAGGTGACTACAGTCAACTGACGCCGTACCTTTTTCGATCACCACGTCGAGGCTCGATGCGCAATATCATCATCTGCTGTGATGGCACCAATAATCAGTTCAGCCGCTGCAATACCAACGTGGTCCGTCTGCTCCAGGCACTCGACCGTCACACCGGTGGGCAAAAGTGCTTTTATACGCCGGGCGTGGGCACCTTTGCGGCACGCTTTTTCGGCCTCAACGTGGGCACCACGCTGGGCAAGCTGCTGGGCTCGGCATTCGGTTACGGCATTCGTCGCAGCCTGGAGCAGGCCTATCGGTTTCTGATGAACGAGTATGAGCCGGGAGACCGGGTCTTCATCTTCGGCTTCAGCCGGGGGGCGTTCATTGCCCGCTCGCTGGCCTCGATGCTGGATGGCTGTGGGCTGCTCTATCCGCATCACGAGCACATGATCACCACCGTCAGCGACTATTATCTGAGCAACGCCTCGCTGGCGAAGTGCAGGGCGTTTCGCGACACTTTTGCCCGCCCCTGCTCGCCTCATTTTGTCGGCGTCTGGGATACCATCGGCGCACTCGGCATCCTGCTTTCGATGCGCCAGTTCCATACTGCGAAGCTGGCGCCGGGCGTGGCCCACGCCTTTCACGCCGTCTCCATTGATGAGCGCCGGCGCGCTTTTGTCCCGGCCCTGTGGGATGAAAAGGCACTAAACGCCGGGCAGCATGTCGAACAGGTCTGGTTTCCCGGCGTGCATGGAGATATCGGCGGCGAATATACCGAGCGCGGCCTGGCAGATATCCCGCTGTACTGGATGCTGGAGAAGGCACGAGCATATGGCCTCGAACTGACCGAAGAGGCGCTGACCGCTCTTGCGCCCGATCCGCAGGGGATAAAACACGACTCCCTGAGCGGCTGGTGGCGATTGCTCGGCACTCATGTCCGTGAGATCCCGCCTGATGCCAGCCTGCATGACAGCGTGCACCAGCGCATCGCCACGAACACGGACTACCCGCCGGCCAATCTGGCCGCAGCGCTCGACGCGCGCAGATCATAACGGCCATCGGCCCTATCAGGAGAGCAGTGCCATGAGGGCAGTGCGCAGGTTGGGAGTGGGCATCGCCATGCTGATCATGGTGATGGCAATGATGTCACGCGCAGCAAGCGCCGATGCCACAGCGCAGACGGTGCAAATCGATAGCGGGCGTGTCCACGGTGAAGGGCACGATGATGTCGTCGTCTTTCGCGGTATCCCCTTTGCCGCACCGCCAACCGGCACCCACCGCTGGCGCCCACCGCAACCACCGAACGCCTGGTCCGGCGTGCGCGATGCGACCCGCTTTGGCCCTGAATGCATGCAAAAAAGCGTCAACAGCGATGCGGCCCCCGGTGATGGGCGGGTATCGGAAGACTGCCTCTATCTCAATGTCTGGCGACCCGCCCGGCAGACTGATCACGACCTGCCGGTGCTGGTCTGGCTCTACGGTGGGGGCTACGTCAACGGCGGCACGAGTTCACCCATCTACGATGGCAGCGCCTTCGCGCGCGATGGGCTGGTATTTGTCAGCCTCAACTACCGTCTCGGACGTTTCGGCTTCTTTGCCCATCCGGCGCTGGAAGCCACTCAACCGGGCCCCTGGGGCAACTACGCGCTGATGGATCAGATTGCCGGTCTCGAGTGGGTGAAGCGCAATATTGCCCAGTTTGGCGGCGATCCCGACCAGGTCACGATCTTCGGCGAGTCCGCAGGTGGCAACGCCGTACTCGAACTGGCTGCCTCGCCAGCCGCTCGTGGGCTGTTTCAGCGTGCCGCAGTAATGTCCGGAGGCGGGCGCCACCTGATGGGCACCATGCATGATCTGCGTGAAGACCGGCCACACAACCCGTCTGCCGAGACCCTCGGTCAACGCTTCGCCCGGCAACACGGCATCGACGGTGACAACGACCAGCGCACAGCGCAGCGTCTGCGTGCGCTGCCTGCCGCCGCGATAACAGGACAGCTCAATCTTGCCACCCTGCTCTCCGCGGATCCCGAGCATGCCACCTATGCCGGTGGGCCCATTCGTGATGGCACCATCGTGGTCGCCCCTCCCGAACAGCGCTATCACCACGGCAACCAGCAGGCCCTGCCACTGCTGATCGGTACCACCGATCGTGATCTGGGACTTTCCGATGCCGATACCATGACGCAATTGTTCGCCCGCTTCGGCGAAGATCGAGCGCTGGCCCGAACGCTCTACGACCCCACACCCGATGAGAGCGTGGAACAGGTCGGCCGACGCCTCGGGCGTGATCGCCTGATGACCGAACCGGCGCGTTTCATTGCCGATCAAATGCATGCCCTCGGCGCACCGGTCTGGCGCTACCGTTTTGCTCATGTCGCCGAGCCCATGCGCCCGCACTGGGCAGGCGCGCTACACGCCACCGATATTCCCTATGTATTCGCCACACTGGCGACCCGCTTTGACAAGGGGCTGTCAGCCAGCGATGACCGTACCGAACACCTCATGCACGACTACTTCGTCAATTTCGCACGCCATGGTGATCCCAACGGACCGGGCCTGCCCTATTGGCCGCAGCATACGCCCGAGGCACAGAAACTGATGATCCTTGAGCAGCGTGACGCTGTGGCAAAGTCGGACCCGTGGCGCCAGCAGCTCGATCTGATCCGCGCAACGCGGGCGCCGCAATGGCAGTAATCGTCAGGTCCTGACTCTCAGCCGCGCTGACCCGGCCGTACCAGCGCCACCCCCACTGCCGCGACCGCCATGCCCAGCCAGGCCAGTAGCGGCATTGCTTCACCCAGCATCAGCCAGGCCAGCAGAGCGGCACAGGGCGGCACCAGATAGAATAGTGCCGATACGCGTGACGCCTCACCGCGTCGAATCATCGCCAGCAGCAGGGTGATCGCGATCAGTGAGTTGCCGATCACCAGATAGGCCAGCGAGGCCACTACGACACCGTTGAAATCGGCATCGAGCTGACCGAACAGCACCGCCAGCGGCAGCGTGGTAATCAAGCCGGTGGCGTACTGGATCAGGTTGGACGTGACCGGATGATGGCTGACGCCAAAACGCTTCTCGTAGAGTGTGGCGCTGGTGATGCCCAGCAGCGCGCCAAAGGCACAGAGCAGGCCGGGGATACTGGTGGCTTCAACGGCCGAGCGTCCCATGATCACAATGACCGCACCGACCAGTCCCAGCATGAAGCCAAGCCAGCGACGACGGCTGATGACCTCGCCGACCATGGCCGGCGCCGCCAGCGCCACCAGCACCGGCTGCAGCGACACGATCAGCGCAACCGTGCCTGCCGACGCGTGAAAGGCAAAGGAACTCCATGAGAGCCCGAAATAAAGCGTCTGAAGCAGAAAACCGGTCACGATCAGATGCCCCCAGTCGGCCCGGCGCTTTGGCAGCGGTGGGCGCAACCACAGGGCCAGTGGCAGCAGCACGGCCAGCACACAGAGAAAGCGCAAGGCCAGCAGCAGCATGGGATCGACGTAGCCGGTGGCAATCTTCGCGACCGGAAACCCCAGCGACCACAACAGCAGAAAGATACCTGGGCCCGCGGTCAGCCACAGCGGGGGCCGGGAAGCCGCTGTCTTTTCCATGACAGCATCCGACGAGGCACGACGATCAGACATGAACCCTCCGGCAGATCGGTCATCGTTGTTGTATTACCGTCAACGCATCATAGCGAGCCCATGCAGGGGCGAACAGTCGACAGGTAGTCGTTCTACATCCGGCCCTGCCAAAGATGCATTCAATCCTGTTCCCACGCTGCCGATGATGTGATTGTAACTTTGTGAAACACACCGGATGCAGCCATGAAACTCGATCGCTACCATGCCCAGGCCAACGCCAACGAACAGGAATACCATGCGCTCCGCGCTCGCCTGGTCGAGGGCAGTTACATCTATCAGATGTTTGCCCGCCTTGACCGGCTCGAGCGTGACTATCATGAACTCCATCGCGATTGCGAACAGACCGGAGAAATCTGGGCACAGTGCTCACCGCAACTCAGGGAACAATTGCACGCTTGTGGCCTGGGTGAACTGCTTGATCGTATGGCTGAACGCGCCGCCTGAGCGGCAACATCATTTCCGCGCTACTGACTGGCTGTCTCACTGACGGGGCTATCGGTGTTCACTGCTGCCCCGTCAACCGATGACTGCAACGGGCTGATAGTCGAGCCTTCTTCATCCCTGCACATTTGTACAACTCCAGGTCTGGCATCATTCGGCTGCACAGACTAGTGTCTGCTCAGCCATTTCACTTACCAGTCCATGGTCAATTCGCAGCATGAACAGGGCGCTTCTCAATACCGGCTGGATCCTCTCCGAAAAGGTGATGTTTGCGCTGGCCGGCATCTTCATCAATGTCTATGTCGCCCGCTATCTGGGACCTGACGCCTTCGGTCTGATCGGTTTTTCCATGGCCATCGTGGCGCTGATCAGTCCACTGGTGAAGCTGGGCAGCGACAATGTGGTGTTCAATCGACTGGTGCGCAATCAGGCCAGTGGCCTGCTGCTGCTGGAGACTTCGGGGCGAATTCGAGCCCTGCTGTTCGGGCTTATTGCCGTACTGCTCACTGTCGGTGGGCTGTTCTACTTCCAGAGTCGTGAGGCAATCATTGTCTTCTGTATTCTGTTGTGGGGCAGTTTCTTCATTGCCAACGACATCTTCACCATCTTTTTCAATGCGCTGTTGAACGCCAAGTTCAACACCCTGGCCGGCAATATCGCACTGGCCATCGGTGTCATCCTCAAGCTGAGCTTTATCAAGTTTGGCGGCAGCGTGATCTGGTTTGCCTGTGCCAATGTGGCCCAATGGGCGATCTCCTATGGCATCAAGTGGCAGGTCTATCGCCGCCAGACCCGTGATCGAGTACGCGCCTTCAACGGCAAAAGCCGTCGTCACACTCGCCACCTGATGAAGGTCGGACTGCCCCTGGCGCTGTCGAGCATTTCGATTGCCATTTATACCCGCACCGATCAGATCATGCTGGGCGCGATGGTGGATCAGACCCATGTCGGCTATTACAGCGCCGCCCTGACGCTCTCCCAGGGCTGGATGTTTCTGCCCATGGCGATCATCACCTCCTATATGGTGCGCATCAACGAGACCGCCCGTGAGAACGACCCGGCCCTGTTCGATCGCAAGGTGCGCAAGCTGTTCGCCATGATATTGCTGGTAACACTGGGCCCGGCAATCTTTATCGGCGTGCTGAGCGAGCCGCTGATCGAACTGCTCTACGGCACGGATTATGCCCCGGCGGCAGCGGTATTGAGCATTACCGTGATCTCTTCGATCTTTTCCGCTCAGGGCACTGCCGCACACAGTGTGATCACGGTGCTCGGTGGCTATGGATTTCTGCTGCGCAAGATGATTGTGGTCAGCCTGCTGAACATCGGTCTCAATTACCTGCTGATTCCGCAACTGGGGATGACCGGCGCGGCCCTGTCGACGCTGTGTGCCGAAATCCTGTCGGCCTTCCTGCTCAATCTGTTCTATCGCCGGGGTCGGGTGTTCCGCTTGCAGCTGGAAGTGCTGATGCCGCACAAACTCCGCGAGAGTCTGCAGATATAATCTGCCGCCTTGTTACTCTGCCAGGAACTCCTGCATGCCCGAACTTTTTGTCTGCGGCGATGTGGTCAACATCCGCCATCAGGAGGGGCCGCTGTGCGATCCGGCCCTGAGCGAACAGATCCGCGCGGCCGACTATGCCATCTGCAATCTGGAAGCGCCGATCAGCGGCCATGGCAGTGCGCAGCGCAAATCGGGCCCCCACCTGAGCCAGCCTGCCAGCGTACTGTCACGACTGCGCGAGGAAGGGTTCGATCTGATGCTGCTCGCCAACAATCACACCATGGATTATGGCGAGCCGGCCCTTAACGCCACCCTGGAAGAGATCAGACGCCTTGAGCTGGACAGTCTGGGTGCCGGGCCCGATGCCGAGAGTGCCTATCGTCCCCTGATCCGGCGCTTCGGTGATGTGACCGTCGGCATGCTCAATGCCTGCGAGGCTCAGTTCGGTGTGCTCGACAGCAATGCCCCCCAGGATCGGGCGGGCTATGCCTGGCTCAATCACTCCCGATTCGATCGCGCCGTAATGGCGTTGCGGCGAGCCTGCGACTTCGTGCTGGTGTTTGCTCATGCCGGGCTGGAAAACTATTCCATCCCTCAGCAGGAGTGGCGCGAGCGTTATCGACATCTCTGCACCCTCGGGGCGGATGCGGTCATCGCCTGCCATCCGCACGTACCCCAGGGCTGGGAGCGCCACGGCGACTCATTGATCGTCTACAGTCTGGGCAATTTCCACTTCAACTCCATCACCGCGCAGACGGGCGACCGTCATCATGGTTACGCCCTGAGACTACAGCTCGAACGCGGTCGGCCACTCGAGTTCATTCCGGTCTTTCACCACAACCGTGATGGCGTCGTGGTGCTTTCCGAAGAGAACGAACGGATCGATCTCGAGGCGCTCTGCCGTCAGCTCAATGCCGACGAATACCAGCGCCGTCACGAGGCCATGAGTCTTGAAGTATATCGCAACGTCATCCGCGGGCAGCTCACCCGCTCGCTGCTGCGCCTGCCCAGCGACGGCACCCTGCGAGGCACCCTGAAGGAGACTGCCGCTACCCTGCTGGGTCGCCGGCGCGGATTCGATCGCACCACTCAGCAACTGCATCTGACCCGCAACGAGGCGTACTACTACGCCACACGTCACGCGCTGGAGCTGCTCAGCCGCTCCGGGACGTCTGCCCGATAGCCTCCGCCGTGCGGGCGCCGGTCCGAGCGCTGTCGATCAATCGGCCGGCCGCCTCGGCCAACGGTGTAATCTGTCGACAGATCAGCGCCAGCTGGGTCGGCACCAGCCGATCCCCTTCATCGTTCTCTTCCGGCTGAGGCTCCAGCGACGCTGCGATCACCTCCGGCCCGGGCTCGTGAAGCTCAATGGCAGTACGCTCGCTCAAAGCGCGGGCAATGCGATCGAGCTGATCGATCAGGGTGTCATAGGCGCATGCCATCGCTGGATCATCAGGGTGATCCGCCGGGTGCTGTTGGAGATGGTGACGATGCGCCCCCAGCGCCGACAGGTGCCCCAGAATGGTGTGAGCGATCACCAGAAAACGGAAGCCATCATCGGCGCCACGCCGATAGGGCGATGGCTCGAGCAGCATGTTGGAGAGCAGGGTGGAGAAGGTCGTTTCGGCGTTGTGCGCATTGCGACGCGCCAGCCGATAGGCAAGATCGTCGCGCTTGCCGGTCTGATACTGATGGCGGATCTCACGCAGATAGTCACGGCTGGCGCTGACCGTCGCCGCCGCCTCGCGATTGAGCCTGCGCCCCTGCCAGTCCGGCAGGATCAGCACCACTGCCAGGCCGGCAATCAGCGCCCCCAGCAGGGTATCGATCAGCCGTGGCCAGATCAGTCCGAATCCGTTGCCTACCTGATTGAAGCAACACAGCACCATCAGCGTGATCGCGGCCGTCGCCAGCGTGTAACGGGTCGCCCGATTGGCAAAGAACAACACCCCGGCCAGAACCGCAATCATCGACTGCACCAGCGGCTGCGGGAACAGCGTGATCAGCGCCCAGCCGGCGATCAATCCGCCCACGGTGCCGATGATACGCTGGCGCAGGAAGCGGTGCGTCGCGCCGAAATTGGGCCGGCAGACGAACAGCGTGGTCAATAGAATCCAGTAGCCCTGCACGGGGTGCACCATCCTGAGCACGCCATAGCCCACCACCAGCGCCGTCGACAATCTCAGCGCATGACGCAGGATCGGCGAGCGCAGGGTCAGGTGGTTACGCACCCGCTGCCAGGCATCGCGAGGGCCGCTGGGCGTGCGGTCAAACAGGCTGCGATCCCCCTCGACCGGGATGACCTCCGGGTTATAAGCGCCGGCCAGCTGCCGCTCCAGCTCGGTGAGATTGATCAGCAAGGCGTTGAGTGAGCGCAGCAGCCGTCGTCGTTCGGCCGTAACCGGTGTCTGCGCCTGGTGATGCAGATGAGTCAGCGAGGCGCGCAGCTCTTCCAGCGCCTGTTCGCTTTCACGATGATCAAAGGCACGGCGCAGCAGCAGGGCGCGACTCAGCGCCCGGCAGGTGCGCCCCTGCTGATGCAGCAGGCGCTGGCAGCGAAACAGGACATCGCTGTGAAAGAAGTGCTCGACCAGCGCCCCATAGGGGTAATGGGTCGAGCTGGCGCGTTCATGAATATCCTGGGCGATGAAGTAAAGCCGCAGATAGCGATCGATACGCCGGCCGCCACGCTGGCCATCGATACGGCTGAAGATCATCTCCTTGGTCTGGTTGAGCGCGTTGACCACTCGCCCGTTCTGGCGCAGCAGGGCCACCCGACGCTGCTCGATGTCCACACCGTGGACCGGCTCGAACAGCGTCGACTTGAGCATCAGGTAGTCACCGAGCTCTCCCAGCAGAGTGGCCAGACTCTGTCTGACCGGCTGATGAGCGAACAGGGCGTGCCAGAGCACTGACAACACCCCGTACCAGCCGGCCCCCGCTACCAGCAGCGCCGGCCCATGCCAGAGATTATCCGGCGGGACACCGCCACGCTGTTCGAGGCTGATCATGGTATAGACCGACAGGATCAGTGTGGCCGAGGCGATGGTCGCGTAACGCTGGCCGATTGCCCCCAGCATGATCAGCACGAAACTCGAGCCGCCCAGGGCCACCACGAACAGCCAGGGCCACTCGAACAGCAGCTCGACCGACAGTGACGCCACCGAGAAGCACACCAGGGTTACCAGCAGGGCCAGAAGCCGCCCTTGCCAGCTGTCATCGGTTTCCGCCAGGGCACTGGCGATCACGCCCAGAAAGAGCGGAATCATGACATGCATGTCATCCTGCACCCAGCTCCACCACATCGCCCCTGACAGGGCAATGAACACACGCAGGCTGTAGGCGAAACGATCCAGCGTCCACAGTCGGCGCAGCGACAGGCGCAGGGCAGCGGGGATCTCGGACGATGACATGGAAGACTCGCTGATCGAGGGATTCGGCCAGGATGACATACTCCCGGGAGCTCGAAAATATTATACCAAGGTCGAATTGACCGGTTAACGCCAACAGCCCGGTTTCAGCTATCTCGCTCCCTTGCGTACCGGCTGGCATGATGACTCTCTTTTTGCGGAGCCCGCTTCATGCTCTCGACACTCCTGTTCGGTCTGCTTCGCCTGCTGCTGGCCCTGGCCGTACTGATCGCCACCGCCTGGGGCTGTGGCGCCCTCTGGTTCCAGTTGCCCGGCCCGGTCGCGCTGCGCTTTGGGGTCATCACGCTCTGGTGCACACTTGCCCTGGCAACCATGGCAGGCATCAGCCGAGTGCACTGGCAGCGTCTGCGTCGCTGGAGCCTCGCCGGCTATCTGGCTGCACTGTTCGCCCTGCTCGGCTGGTGGCAGACCATCACGCCACACAACGATCGTGACTGGGCGCCGGATGTGGCACGCCAGCTCACCTTCGAACGCCAGGGCTCACATATCACGCTCCATAACGTGCGCAACTTCGAGTGGCGCACACTTGATGATTTCACCCCACGCTGGGAAACACGTGAGTACGATCTCGATCGGTTGCGCTCGGTGGATATGCTGGTCTCGTACTGGATGGGGCCGGCCATCGCTCACACCCTGGTGAGCTTCGGCTTCAGCGACGGCCGCTATCTGACCTTTTCGGTAGAGATTCGCCGTGAACGCAACGAAGACTTCTCGACCTTCGGCGGGTTCTTCAGGGAGTTCGAGCTGAGCCTGATCGCCGCCGATGAGCGCGATATTGTGCGCACTCGTACCAATATGCGTGGTGAGTCGGTGTATCTCTATCGGGTAGGCCTCCCGCAGCCGGCCATGCGTCAGCTGATGCTGGCCTATCTCGACACCGCCCGGGAGCTGCGCGATCACCCCGAGTTCTACAATACCCTGACCAGCAACTGCACCACTCTGGTATTCGATATGCTCAGACCCATCGTTCCGGGGCTGCCGCTGGATTACCGGCTGCTGCTGTCGGGTTATCTGCCGGGCTACGTCTACGATCTCGGCGGGCTCGATACCTCACGCCCGCTGGCGACCCTGCACCGGCTCGGTCATATCAACGCCCGGGCGCGTGCCTCGGATATCGGAAATCATGCGGCGACGGATTTCTCCCGCGCCATCCGCCGCGGCGTACCGGCCGCCGATGGCACGCTGATCGCGCCACCCGCCAGCCACTGATCCCATCAACTGGCCATGAAAACGGCCATCCCGAGGCGGGATGGCCGTTTTCACCATGCTTCAATTCCGGCGTTTTACCACTCGGCGAAGCTGCCGTCGGCATGGCGCCAGATCGGATTACGCCAGCGATGGCCGATCTCGGCACGCTCGCGGACATACGCCTCGTTGACCTCGACACCCAGCCCCGGCCCCTGCGGGATATTCACGTAACCATCCTCGTAGGCGAAGACTTCGGGGTTTTTGACGTAATCGAGCAGATCATTGCCCTGGTTGTAGTGAATGCCCAGGCTCTGCTCCTGGATGAAAGCGTTGTAGCAGTTGGCATCCAGCTGCAGATTGGCCGCCAGGGCAATCGGCCCCAGCGGGCAGTGCAGCGCGAGCGCAACATCCCAGGCCTCGGCCATGCTGGCAATCTTGCGCGTTTCGGTAATGCCACCGGAGTGGGACGGGTCGGGCTGGATGATATCCACATAACCGCCCGCGAGAATCTGTTTGAAGTCCCAGCGTGAAAAGAGGCGCTCACCCAGGGCAATGGGCGTGTTGGTCAGCGGTGCGATCTCCTTTAACGCCTCGGCATTTTCGCTGAGCACCGGCTCCTCGATGAACATCAGCCGGTAGGGTTCAAGCTCCTTCATCAGCACTTTTGCCATCGGCTTGTGTACACGGCCGTGAAAATCCACGCCGATGCCGAAGTTGGGGCCGAGCGACTCGCGGATAGCGGCCACATTCGCGATCACACCATCGACCTTTTCATAGGAGTCGATAAACTGCATCTCCTCGGAGGCATTCATCTTGATCGCGGAGAAACCAAGATCGGCCCGCTCCTTCGCGGCCCCGGCGACATCCCCCGGGCGGTCGCCGCCAATCCAGGAATAGACACGGATGCTGTCACGTACCGCCCCACCAAGCAGTTCGTGAACCGGCACACCCAGCGCCTTGCCCTTGATGTCCCACAGCGCCTGGTCGATGCCCGCCAGCGCACTCATGTGGATGGCCCCGCCGCGGTAGAAGCCGCCGCGATAGAGCACCGTCCAGTGATCCTCGATGTGGCGCGGGTCCTTGCCGATCAGATAGTCCGACAACTCATCGACGGCCGCCGCCACGGTATGCGCGCGCCCTTCGACGACCGGCTCACCCCAGCCGGTGATGCCCTCGTCGGTCTCGATCTTCAGAAAGCACCAGCGAGGCGGCACGATAAAGGTTTCCAGGCGAGTGATTTTCATAAGGCAAATCCCGGATGACGTGATTGGAAAAGGTAACTGCTCAACCCACTGGCAGGAGGCAGATTGCAGCAAGGGTCTTTCGCCATGGATGGCGAAAGTAGCGTCCACGGATGGATTAACAGCGCCCTTGCGTAAATCTGCCTCCGATACGAGCGCAACGCATGTTGATCTACCCGAGCGAGCGCCAGGCAGCGGCAAACCGCTCGGCATTTGCACGCACTTCCTCGACACTGCGCCCGGCCTTGTAGAGTGACGATCCCAGCCCGAAACCGTTGGCGCCGGCATCGACAAATGCCTGCATGTTGTCCGGTGTCACACCGCCGACCGGCATCAGCAGGGTCTGTGCCGGGAAGACCGCCCGCCAGGCCTTGACCACCTGCGGCCCGAGTTGCTCGGCGGGGAACAGCTTCAGTCCATGAGCACCGGCATTGAGCGCCGCGAATCCTTCAGTCGGTGTGGCCACACCGGGCGAGCTGACCATTCCGGCTTTCACCGTGGCCTCGATCACTCGGGTATCGCCGTGCGGCGAGACGATCAGTCGACCGCCGGCCTCGCCCACCTCACTGACCTGCGCCGGGTCCAGCACGGTACCGGCACCGATCAACGCCCGATCGCCGAGGCGCGCGCTCAGCCGGCGGATGCTCTCCAGCGGACGAGGCGAGTTGAGCGGAATTTCCATCACCCGGAATCCGGTTTCAAACAGCGCATCGCCGATCGGCTCGATCTCTTCGGGGGTTACGCCGCGCAGAATGGCGATCAGCGGCAGATCCTGCAGATAGTGCTCGAACATATGACTCTCCTGATCATCAGTGCTCGCGGTCATTGATCAGCCCGGCGGCCCGGGCAATGCGCCACAGCCCGGCGATACTGGCATCCGCCATCAGATGGACGTCGTCGATGCCGAACCGCTCGAGTGCCAATCGATAGCGCTGACAGAGGCTGTCATCCCCGATCAGCATCAGGGGTGGACAACTGTGACGGTCGGCCAGCACGCTGCGCAGCTCCTCACCAATCAGCAATCCCGAGAGGTACTCCAGCGAATGCTCGGGCGTCAGCTCACCGGCCAGGACCCGGCTGCGAACCGAGAACAGAGCGCCGCTGGTGCCCGCACAGCCGCTCTTGCGAGCCACATCCAGGCCCTCGCAGAAGACTGCTTCGCTGGCCTCGGTGGTAACCTCCCGTGCCGGACGACCGAGAATGGAGTGCTCGCGCAGCACAGCGAAAAGCTCGCCGGTCATGTGCGTGGTGAAATCGGTAATGCGGCCCTCTCGCACCGTGACCCACTTGCAGTGGGTGCCTGGCATGACCAGCAGCGCTTCATTACGCAGCGCCGGCTGACGCTCGAGCGCTCCCAATACCTGAGTCTCCTCGCCGCGCATCACGTTGGGCAGGGTCGCCGTCGCAGCATCCGAGTGCTGCATGATGCCCGGCACCAGCGTGAGTGGTCCCGTACCGGTGTCGAATTCGACCAGGCCCTCGGCCAGCTCTTCCGGTGCCGCCGGGCAATCGACATAGGGCACTTCACGCCAGCCCCCACGGCTGCCGATCATGCCGCAGGCCAGCGCCGGCACTTCGGGGTAGTGTTCGCGCCAGTCGCCGGCAATGCGGCGCCAGGCGCTGGCGAAATCGCCATCGGGCACCTGCTGAATACCCCAGGGCTCGGCACGGCTGTCGATGATCTCGCCCTGATCATCCAGTAGCCAGGCACGCAGCGAAGACGTGCCCCAGTCAACGGCCATCAGTCGGGGTTGCCTGCTCATGAGTCTCTCCAGCCGAGTTCGCGGGATAGTTGATGTGCCGCATGACTGACCTCGGGGGCCAGTGCGTCCAGACGGGATTCGGGCATCCAGGGGGAGGCACTCGCCACGCTGATGGCGGCAACGATATCGCCGCTGTCGTCACGTACCGGTGCGGCCACGCAACGAATGCCCAGCTCATTATCCTCGAGATCGAAGACCACCCCGCGCCGGGCGTCATCGTGCAGCCGTGCCCGGTAGTCCGGCCATTCGGGGGGAACATGCGCCGGCGTGATAACACCCGAGGCAGGGCGTTCGGCCAGCGCGCGCTCGAACAGTCGCTGCCACTCGGACTCCGGCAGCATCAGCATCAGCGCCCGACCTACCCCGGTGAGTGCCAGCGGCATGCGCAGACCGATTCGCGAGCGCATTTCCAGCCCGCGCGAACCAGCCACCTTTTCAAGGTAGAGCACATCGTCGTCTTCACGAATGCCCAGATGCACGGTATCGCCACACTGTTCGGCGAGCTGCAGGAGAATCGGGCGGGCCAATGCCGATAGCGGGCTCTGCTCACGCGCTCGGGCACCGAGGCCGATCAGGTGGCTGCCCAGCCGATAGCCGTCCGGCCCCTGACGCAGGTAGCCGGCACTCACCAGCGCGGCCACCAGGCGATGGGTAGTGCTGCGCGAACAATCGATACGTTCGCCGATGGTGGCCAGTGAGGTGCACCCTTCCGCGACAGCCTCGACCACGGCGAGGCCCCGCATCAGCGCCTGGGTGCCCGAAGGGGCAGTGGAAGTCTCGATCATGAGCGCAGTATACGCTGATCGACGAGCTGTCCCAATATGCAGAATTTCTTCCCATATTGTGGGATGTGGTCAGCACGCCTGTTTCAGGTAGCGTCGACCGTTGCCTGACCCGGCACTTCCAGACGGTAACCGTACTGATAGATGCTGCGCAGCCGCGGCCCATGACGGCCATCCAGTTCGAGCTTGCGCCGGACCCGGCTGACATGGGTATCCACGGTCCGCGTGGAGATCTGTGCGCTGATGCCCCAGACCACTTCAAGCAGATGCGCCCTGGAGAGCAACTCGCCGGGATGAGTCATGAACAGTACCGCCAGGCGATACTCACGCTCGGTGAGTGTGATGACCCGACCCTCCAGCCGAAAATCTCCCGGTCCACCCGACCAGTCATGGACGCCGAGTCGTTCCGGCACATGCTCCAGGGAGTGCCCGGCGCGGCGCCCCAGCGCATTGACCCGGGCCACCAGCTCGCGCGGACGCAGGGGCTTGGCAAGAAAATCATCGGCCCCACGCTCGAGCGCCTGCACGGTCGCTTCTTCATCATCACTGGCGGTGATGAACAGTATCGGTCCTCGCCAGCCATCATGCCGACGCAGCTGGGTCATCACATCCATGCCACAGGCATCAGGCAATCGCCAGTCAAGAATCAGCAGCTCGAACGCTTTCTGCGTCATGACCCGACGCAACTCGCTGGCCCGCTCAAACGCGACCGCGACATGCCCGGCCGGCTTCAGACACTGAACAATGAATGCCTGCTGATCCGAATCATCCTCAAGGATACCGATATACATACCCACCTCCCGGGCCACAGGGCCATTGGCCGGAAGATCGCAAGCTGCAGGAAACCTGTCAGAGGAGCTTACAGTTCGCTCGGAACCGGCCGAAATAGACTTTGTTCTTCCTCTATCGGCAGGATGGCATCGTCATGAAATGTCTCTTTTCACCAGGCTTCCGGGCAGCCCTGGCGGGTCTGCTGCTGATTCTTGCCGCCGCACCGGCCATGGTACTGAAGGCGCCCAGGTGATGGCATGGCGGTCTGGACCTGCATCGTCGTTTGCGATCCGCTTCCGCATTGCGAGCTTTGCAGCGCTACTGCTGTTCTTTTCCGCGCTGGTGACCGGCGGCGTCATTTTCCAGCGCCAGCATGCGCTGGAACACCACCAGTTGAAGGATCTGGTCTGGGAAGGGTATCAGCTCGATCGTGAGGTCCGTGAACTGCGCTTTGTGCTGCTCACCCCGGGCGCAGTCGATACCGATGCGCTGTTATTGCATTACCAGACGCTGTCCAGCCTTATGCGTCTATTTCGCAAGGGCGAGATTGCCAACGCAGCGAGCAGGGTCGAAAGTATTCAACCGGGCCTGCGCGCTGCCATACAGCAGATTGAAACCATGGATGACGAGCTGGCACCGCTGCGAAAGAAGCAGGCAGCGCCCGATAGCGCCCTTCTTGCCAAACTGCGCCAGCAGACACAGGAACTACAACAGCTCACCGGCAGAATACTGGTGGATTTCAATACCCATGTCGCCACCAGAAGCGCCGAAGAGCATCATTCCCAGCGTCAACTCTACGCTTTGGTACTGCTGTTGCTGATCCTGATGCTGGCATCGGGCGGCGTGCTGGTCCATGCCCTGCTCAGAGAGGGAAAGGCGCGAACGGAAAAAGCCAGAGAACTGGAGCAGCAGGGCGAGGCGCTGGATGCTGCAGCGCGGCGCGCCGAAGAGGCCAGCCGGGCCAAGTCGGAGTTCATGGCGGTGATGAGTCATGAAATCAGGACACCGCTCAACGGTGTACTCGGCATGGCAGAGCTGCTGAGCGAAGAGGCCATGTCATCGCGCGCCCGCAATTATCTGCTGGCCCTGCGTCAGAGTGCATCGGGGCTGCAAGTGGTCATCAACGACATTCTCGACTATTCCAAGATCGAATCCGGTGTGCTGGAGCTGGATAATCGCCCCTTCGAACTACCCACCTTTCTCGAGCAACTGTGCGCCGGCTATTACCTGCTCGATCGCGATGGCTCGGTCAGCTTCAGCCACCGGCTCGATCCGGGGCTGCCACGATTTGTCTGCGGGGATATCAATCGCCTGCGCCAGGTTTTGGCCAACCTGCTTGGTAACGCCTTCAAGTTTACTCCCCAGGGCATGGTGCGACTCGAGGCGGCCGTTACGTCAGAAGGATGGATTTCTCTTGATGTGCGTGACACCGGCTGCGGCATCGCCGCGGAGGATCAGCAACGCCTGTTTGCGCCCTTCACCCAGGTGGATGCTTCCATCGCCCGGCGCCATGAAGGCACCGGGTTGGGTCTGGCCATCTGTCGCCGACTGATTTATGCCATGGGCGGGGAAATAGAAGTACATAGCATCCCTGGTCTGGGGAGTCGCTTCCGGGTGGTGATTCCATTGGAGAGCGTTCAGGGCAACGAGACTCATCCCATTACCGAGACGCCCTCCCTGCCGCTGGCACACCATACCCTGCTGGTGGTCGAGGATAATCCCGTCAATCAGACGCTGACCCGAGCCATGCTGGAACATCTGGGGCAAACGGTTGAAGTGGTGGACAACGGTGTCGATGCCCTGAAACGGCTGGCTGATCCAGGGCTGCCACGCATCGCACTGGTGCTGATGGATATGCAGATGCCGCTGCTCGACGGCCCGGAAACCACCCGCCGCTGGCGAGCAGAAGAAAGCGACTCACATCTGCCCATCATTGCAGTTACCGCCAGCGTGATGGCGGAAGACCGCGCACGCTGTCTGCAAAGCGGCATGGATGACGTCCTCTGCAAACCCTTTACTCGCGCCGATCTGCACCGAATGCTGGGAAGGTTCCTGGCGAAGGCTGACCATTCGGGTACTCCCGCGCCAGCCGCGACAGGTATACCCGCCTCGGATACAGCCGCGTCGATGGCGTCTCCCATGCTGGACGAAACGATCTGCACCGAGCTGCGTGAGACTCTTGATCCGCAAGCCCTCGATCAGTTGGTGCGCACCTATCTGGAACGCCTTGATACGCGTCTGATCGGTCTTCGCGAATGCATTGCGCTGAATGATCGAAGTCGACTTCAGCGCGAGGCACACTCGCTCAAGGGTGCTTCGGCTTCACTGGGGTGTCATGCCATGGCACAGGCAGCCGCCGTACTTGAAAACGAGGCCCTCGAAGCCTCTGCCACAGCCCTGCACATCCGGCTCGAACATCTGGTTCAGTTACACCACAAGCTGGCCGAAGCACTGCATACCGGCGGCATGCTCCTTCACTCTGGCCACGCCCAGCCTTCCTCCGGTGCCTGATGATGTGATTTCAGGCCCTCATGATCTCGCGACTGCGCTGTTGCGCGTACCAGAGGCTGAAATCGGTTTCGAACATGGGCTGTGCAAAATAATAGCCCTGTCCGAACGGACAACCAGCCTCTGCCAGCACCGCTTTCTGTGCTTCGGTTTCAATGCCCTCGGCCACGACTCGCAGACCGAGCCGTCGCCCCAGCTCTACTACCGCGAAAGTAATCGCCTGAGCGTCGGAATCGCTATCGCAGCGGGAGACAAAGCTGCGATCAAGCTTGAGTTCATCGAATGGAAGTCGATAGAGCTGGGTCATGGAGGCAAATCCGGTACCGAAATCATCCAGCGAGAGGCGAAAGCCGCGCTGGCGAAGCTCTGTCAGCAGATGACGAGCGTAGCTCAGACAGGAAATGCCGGCGGACTCGGTCAGCTCCAGGGTGATCCCGGAAGGCCGCAGGTGATGGTGTGCGATCAATACATCGACATCCCTCAACAAGCGCTCTTCGCTCAACAGTTGAGCGGGAATATTCACGGACATTTCCAGTGACCAGCCTTGAGCCAGCCAGCGCTTTTGCTGAGCCAATGCCAGTTCGAGCACATGCCAGCCCAGTTTGACCATACGTCCGGTCTCTTCGGCCAGTGGCAAAAAACCGTTCGGATAGAGCAGGCCACGCCGAGGGTCCTGCCAGCGCAGCAGTACCTCAACGCCTCTGACCACACCGGTCGCAAGGTCAACCTGAGGCTGATAGGCAAGACAGAACTGTCTCAGTGTCATGGCCTGATCCAGATCCTCCCCTGTCAGCGATGCATTCTCGCTGTGCAGACTGCTCAGCAGAGTTTTCAACCCACCGATCAATTGCGACTTGGGCAGAAAGCCCAGCATGCGCAGTCCATGATGTCGCCCGGCTTCAAGGGCTTTCTCCGCCGTCGATCGGTCACAGCCGCTGACCAGAATGATCGCCGCGTTGAAACGCAGATCATGCAGGAATTCCATCACATCGAGCCCGGTAAATGCGCCCAGGGCAAAATCCAGCAGAATCACATCGCTGCGCAACAGCTCGGGCTGACCGGCCAGTGCCTCAAGGCCACTGACCGAACAGGCCTCAAACCCCTGCTGACGCATCAGCAATTCACCCAGCATGCGAATCTCGACATCATCATCCACGATCAGTGCGCTGGCCATGTGCCGACTCCCCTGAACGGATCGACCGTGCCGAAGCACGGTCGATATCGCTGATCTTTCAAAAGGTGGTCCACTCTTCCGCCACTTCCTGCTCCCGCTTCGCCACACGCGCTCGAGGTATCGCAGACACCGTGGCGTGCCGGTCAGTCAGAGTGGGGGCAGCCACGGATTCCGACGGTACAGCAGCCCCAGGTGCCGATCCATCGTTCGAGAGCCGGAAGGCAGCCACCAGGGCGTTGAGCCGATCCGCCTGGGCGCGCAGATCGCTGATGGCAGAACCTGCCCGCTGCACCATGGCTGCATTGTGCTGGGTAGTGCTATCAAGTTCGTTGACCGCCGTATTGACCTGGCCGATCCCCAGACTCTGCTCACGGGCACCATCGCTGATCTCACCCATCATGTGCGTAACCCGTTCGACGCTCTCGACGATACGCTCCATGGTGCTGCCCGTGGTCTGAACCAGACTCGCCCCCTGATGAGTACGAGCGACCGAAGCATCGATCAGCTCGCGAATGTCACGGGACGCGTCACTGGAGCGGCTGGCCAGCTGTCGCACCTCCTGGGCCACCACGGCGAAACCGCGGCCATGTTCACCGGCACGGGCAGCTTCAACCGCGGCGTTGAGCGCCAGCAGATTGGTCTGGAAGGCAATACCGTCAATCAGGGTAATGATTTCACTGATCTGTGAAGCCGACGTACTGATTTCGGCCATGGTGTTTTCCATGTCGCGCATCGCCTGCTGCCCCTGCCGCGCGACATCCATCGCCGACAGCGCCAGCTGATTGGCCTGCTCGGCAGCATCCGAGGTGTTGGTCACCGTGGAGGTAATCTGCTCCATCGAGGCCGAGGTCTCCTCCAGATTGGCCGCAGCCTGTTCAGTGCGTGACGAGAGTTCGCGCGTACTGTCGTCGATCTCGTTGGCAGCGTTGCGTACGCTGATGGCATCAGCGCACACCGATTGCAGCATGGTATCGATACGAGCAATGAAGGCATTGAACTGGCGTGCCAGATCGCCGATTTCATCCTGCCGCTTCGTGTCGATGCGTGCCGTCAGGTCACCATCTCCCTCGGTGATTTCGCGGATACGGGCGGTGAGCTGGCGAATGGCACGCGACATCAGAAGCGGACCGAACAAGGCTATGACTACTGCAGCGGCAAACACCAGCACACTGAACGCCAGCACCGAATATTGCTTGGTACTGATATTCGACATTGTTTGTGCCTCCAGTGCCGCGATACCCGATTCGGCGGCCTGTTCGGCAAGATCATAAAGCTCTCTGAGCGATTCGAAACTGGTCAGCGAGGCTCCTTCGAGCTGCGCTTCGGCCGCTGCCAGCTCCCCCCGCGAATGAAGGTCGAGAGTGCGCTGGGATTGGGCCTGCCAGGCGGCATAGCGAGTGTCGAACTCCTTTAACGTTTCCAGAATGGCTGGATAACCGGCCAGCAGCGTTGCAAACTTCTTCACTCGGTCATGCGCCTGCTGCGCATTTTCCCGATAGCTTTCAAGTTGCTGAGTTGCCTTCGGAGAATCCGGCAGCGCACGCAGGTAACCCATTTCGGCCACACGTGCCTGATAGAGATCACGATCAGCATTCAGCATGGCGTCACTGGCCTCGCCGAAGACATGATTGAATTCATGCATGCGCTGCTTGACCGAGTTCATCAGCAGGAAATCCAGCGCCACCACCAGCAGCAGTGACAAGGCGACCCCGATAAATGCGACTGCGTATTTGACGCTGATCCTGTGCCAGTATCTGCTCATTGCCTGCCCCCTCCACTTCCCATGGATGCCGTATCCTTTACGGCTCACGTGTCGTCAGCCGCTTGTGTAGGGGTTATCGGCTTTTATGATCCGGCAGTCGATACCAGGTCCGGGTGTTGTCACCCTTGTTCACATTTGCAGCTCCTGAGGCGCCCGACTCGGATGAACAGACGTAACTTCACCTAAAGTCCAGGTCGGCCTTCCGGAGTGATACAGCGCCGTCACTGCTGGTCTGACGCCGAATCGCTCTCTCCCCAGGACTAAAGTCCCCATCGACAGCCAGGGCTGCGGCCTTTATCAAATACGCACAGATGAATGACATCATATAACTGACAACTCGGTGTGATGTTGCCACTTGCCTTGCGCGGGAGAGTGTTTTGATGAGTCTTGCCAAATCCGATACTTCCGGACCGACCCTGCGGTCCCGCTTTGCGCCCCTGGCTCTGGCCACGGTGAGTGCCATGGTGGGGCTGCTGTCACTGCCGGCCCAGGCGGCCGATAGCGTCACCCTGCGGCTGGGGCACGCCCTCAATGAAGATCACGTGGTGGCGCGCTCCTATCGTCACATGGCCGATGAGATCGAGCAGCTATCCGATGGCAGCATGCATCTGCGCATCTTCCCCAACGGCCAGATGGGCGGCACCCAGGATATGCTGGGACAGATGCAGAATGGCGCGCTGGATCTGGTGCACGCATCAGCGAGCAATCTGGAAAGTTTCGATGATGTCTATTCGGTGTTCAATCTGCCCTATCTGTTCCCCAATCAGGCCGACTTCAAAAAGGTGGTCTTCGGCCCGATCGGACAGCAGATCATGCAGTCCACCAAGGACAAGGGCTTCTTTGCCATTGGCGCCTATGTCGCCGGGTATCGCAGCTTCTACGCCAGCAAGCCGATTCGCACGCCGGCCGATCTCAAGGGCATGAAGATCCGCGTTCAGTCCTCGCCGACCACCATCAGCATGATCAAGCTGATGGGCGGCTCGCCTACCCCGATCGATTTCAGCGAAGTCTACAGCGCGCTGCAGCAGGGTGTGGTTGATGGTGCCGAGAACAATGTGCCCTCTTATGTGCAGACCCGCCACGTCGAACTCGCCAAATACTTCTCCGAGGATCAGCACACTTCGGTGCCGGATTTCCTGACCGTTTCCACCTCCACCTGGAATCGGCTGGATGAGAAGCAGCAACAGATTCTGATGAAGGCCGTGCACGACTCCGAGAAGTACCAGCAGCAGCTGTGGGACAAGGTCGACCAGCAGGCGCGCGAGCAGGCAAAAGAGATGGGCGCGCACTTCGTCGAGGTCGACAAGGCGCCTTTCCGCAAGGCCGTGCAGCCGCTCTACAAGGAGTACAAGCAGGATCCCGAGCACGCCAGACTGCTCAAGCAGATTCGCCAGGCCGAAGAGTCCAGTGATGATCAGCCGCAGAGCTGATCTGCCGTACTGGGGTCGGGCCGGGTCGGTGAGCCGACCCGGCCCGGTGTCGTTGATGCGTCGTCACTCTGTGAGTCTTCCATGACGCTTGAAACCTTCAAGAAACCTGTTGATGCCGTCATCGCCACCCTGACTGTTATCGTCATGGTGGCGCTGGTGTGCTGTGTGGTGTGGCAGGTCTTCAGCCGCTATGTGCTGGCCGAGCCCAGTACCATCACCGGAGAACTCGCCCGCTACTCGATGATCTGGGTCGGTCTGCTGGGCGCGGCCTATACCGTGGGCCTGCAGCGCCATCTGGCCATCGACCTGGTGACCGATGCCATGGGCGCGCGCGGCAGGGCGGCCATGGGTCTTCTGATCAATGCCATGATGATGGCCTTTGCGCTGCTGGTCATTACTTATGGTGGACTCGGGCTGATCGACAAATCGTTCTCCTCCGGGCAGCTCTCACCCGCCATGCGCATTCCCATGGGCTATATCTATTTTGTGCTGCCGATCAGCGGCGTGGTGATGAGCTACTACTGTGTGCTGTTCTGCATCGGTCATCTGATGGATCTGATCCGACCCGAGCAGCATCGGGTCGGGGGGCTGGCTGCGCCGGGCGACCACTATGAAGCCGTGGCCGCGGAAACGGCGGCAAGCCGTTCTGCGAGCCTGAACGAGCGTGAGGAGCCCCGCTGATGGATACCTCGATGCTGACCATGTTCGGCAGTTTCTTCCTGCTGATCTTCCTCGGTGTGCCGGTGGCCTTCTCGATCGGTATTGCCACCGTGATCACCATGCTGCTGACCTTTCCGTTTGATGTCGCGGTCTCGATCGTGGCTCAGCGCATGGCCACCGGTCTGGACAGCTTCACGCTACTGGCCATTCCGTTTTTCATTCTCGCCGGCACCCTGATGAGCAGCGGCGGCATTGCCAAACGGCTGATCGACTTCGCTCAGGTTCTGGTTGGCCGGCTGCCGGGCTCGCTGTCGCACGTCAACATCATGTCCAACATGATGTTCGGCGCCATTTCCGGTTCGGCGGTGGCCGCCGCGGCAGCGGTCGGTGGCACCCTCGGGCCGATCCAGCAGCGCGAAGGCTACCCGGCGCCCTACTCCACCGCGGTCAACGTCTCTTCCTGTGTCACGGGGCTGCTGATCCCGCCCTCCAACGTGCTGATCGTCTACTCGCTGACCTCGGGCGGGGTGTCGATCGCCACCCTGTTCATGGCCGGCTATATCCCCGGTATTCTGATGGGGCTGGGGTTGATGCTGACCGGTGGCATCATTGCCAGACGGCGTGGCTATCCGACTGCCGAGCGGCCGACGCTGAAGCAGGCCACGCAAGCCTTTCTGCGTGCCATTCCCAGCCTGATGATGATCGTGGTGGTGATCGGCGGCATTCTCGGCGGCGTCTTTACCGCCACCGAAGCCTCGGCGATCGCGGTGGTCTACACCTTCGTGCTCTCGGTGCTGATCTATCGTGAGGTGAAGTTCAGCCAGCTGCCGAAACTGATCCTGGAGTCAGTGGTAATGTCCTCGGTGGTACTGCTGCTGATCGGTCTGTCGGTCAGCATGTCCTGGGCGATGAACGTCTCCGGCATCCCTCAGGCGATCAGCGACACCCTGCTGTCAGTCTCCAGCAACCCGATCGTGATCCTGCTGATGATCAACCTGGCGCTGCTGATTGTCGGCGTCTTCATGGACATGACCCCGGCGGTACTGATCTTTACCCCGATCTTCCTGCCAATCGCGACCCAGCTCGGCATCGATCCGGTGCATTTCGGCATCATGATGGTGTTCAACCTCTGTATCGGGCTGCTGACGCCACCGGTGGGCAGCGCGCTGTTTGTCGGCTGCTCCGTTTCGGGGGTCAAGCTGCAGCATCTGATCAAACCGCTGTTACCGTTCTACGCCGTGCTGGTCGTGGTGCTGCTGGCGGTGACCTTCATCCCCGCCCTCTCGCTGGCACTGCCGCATCTGTTCGGTCTGAAGTAACCTGCCCGATGCTCATGAGCCGCCCATATCGGGCGGCTCATGTCGTGCTCTCCACTGCGACCAAAGTTGACAACAGTGGGTGTCCTCGCCATCACTTGTGATCAGTCCCTGCCGCTACAACGGCATTCATGGATTGTCGAGGTTACGTCATGCCCGAAATACTGATGACCTGGCTCACCCATCTGCCCCCCTGGGCACAGGCCGGCGGCGTACTCGCCCTGACGCTGGCTCTTCACGCCGTTCTGGGCTATCTGCATATTCGCCTGCGTCGACTCGAACGCAGCCGCTTTCATCCGCTCAACGTCGCCGCCATCGCCGTTCATCCACCGCTGGTGACAGGTCTCTGGGTTTACGGACTGGCGATCACGTTCTGGTACCTGGTGCCCAATACCGTGGCATGGCATCCGGGTATCATGACGCTGGCCAATGCCGCTGCTGCCCTGCTTGGCGTATGGCTGGTCATCCGGGTATCGCGTCGGCTGATCGCGGTGATGGATCGCTGGGCCACGCAGCGACACAGCCGTTTCGAGCGCTATCTGGCGCCCTTCCTGGTGCGTTGCATCGCCGCCCTGGCCCCGGTGCTGCTGTTATTTTCACTGTTCCCGCTGTTCATTACGTCCACGCGAATCGATGCCGTACTACATAACATCACCAGTCTGCTGCTGATTGCGAGCATCGCCGCGGTGATGATTCATGGGGTCAATGTCACCGAGCGCCTTCTGAGCGAGCGCTACCGGATCGATGTCGATGACAATCTGTTGGCGCGCAAGGTGCATACCCAGATTGCCGTACTGCGCAAGCTGATCAATTTCATTATTATCCTGCTGGCACTGGCCTCGATGCTGATGGTGTTCGACAAGGTGAGACAGCTGGGCGCCAGCATCCTGGCCTCGGCCGGCATTCTGGGCGTGGTGCTGGGGTTCGCTGCGCAGAAGGTGATCGGTAATCTGATTGCCGGTATCCAGATCGCCCTGACCCAGCCGATTCAGCTCGATGATGCCGTAGTGGTCGAAGGCGAATGGGGCTGGGTGGAAGAACTGACCCTCACCTATGTGGTGGTGCGACTGTGGGACTGGCGTCGTCTGGTGTTGCCGATCAACTATTTCATCGATCATCCGTTCGAGAACTGGACCCGGCGCACCAGCGATCTGATCGGGAGCGTCATGCTCTATGCTGATTACTATCTGCCACTCGATACGCTACAGCAGGAGGCCGAACGCATCGCCCGGGCTTCGCCGCTATGGAATGGCAAGGTCTGCAAGGTGCAGCTGCTGGAGATGACCGAGCGCAACATGCAGCTGCGCGTCCTGGTGAGCGCCACCGGCGGCGGCAACACCTTTGATCTGCGCTGCGAGATGCGCGAAGGACTGCTCCGGTTCATTGCCGAACACTACCCCGATGCACTGCCCCGAGTGCGCCTCGACCTGCCGCCGCAGGGCGGTGTCAGCGCCCAGGCAGCCGATAACGCGCACACCGGGGCCGAGCAGGCACGAAATTACAACATCCCTGAGCGCAGTGGTTCGACCGCATCGCCGGGTACCTGAGGCCTGGCAGCCCGGTGGCTGGCAGGCAGCTCGACGCCCTCCAGAGTGAGGAGGGCGCGCTTGCGCTCCAGACCGCCGGCATACCCCCCCAGCTTGCCTGAACCCGCCAACACCCGGTGACAGGGCACGATGACCGATAGCGGATTACGCCCCACCGCGCCACCCACGGCACGCGCATGTCCCGGTGAAAGCGACAACTGTTCGGCCAGCAGACCGTAGGCAGTCACCGTCCCTGGTGGGATGGCCCGTAACGCCTCCCAGACCCGCTGCTGAAATGCCGTCCCGGGCGGTGCCAGCGGCAGATCGAACGCGCGACGTTCACCATTGAAAAAGGCTGTCAGCTGCTCGGCGGCTCGCCGGAGCACCGGCGACCGGCTGGCACTGATCGATACGGGCGACTGTGTCAGTGTCGGAAAGTGACGCTGACCGACAAAGAAGACACCGGTCAGTTGATCGTGCGCATCGGCACGCAGCACCATCTCACCCAATGGGCTCTCCATGCAGGCGTAATGCATCATGGTGAGGTGACCTCCTCTGCTAGTGATACTGGTCCGGATCGAGGCGCATCCTCCCACAGCCGAATGGCGGCGTAGGCACGCCAGGGGGACCAGCGCTCGGCGTACTGCTCAAGGGCTTTGGCACTGGTCAACCCCAACCGCTTCTTGAGCACGGCATCGCCATGGGGAAAGGCATCGGGCCAGGCGAGCGAGCGCATGGCGATGTACTGCACCGTCCATTCCCCGATACCCCGAATGGCACGCAGCGCCGGCAATACGTCATCCGGCGCCATCAGCGGCGCCAGACTCAGTCGCTGAGCGACGATTTCACGCGACAGCGCAATGATCGCCTCCGCCCGCTGACGCAACAGCCCCAGTCCGATCAGCGCCTCCGGATCAAGCCCGGCGATCCGCGAGGCTTCCGGAAAGGCGACACGCAAGCCTGCTGGAGCGCCCGCCACCGGCTCACCGAACTGCTCGACCAGCCGCGATAGAATGCGCCGCGCCTGCGTGACGCGAATCTGTTGGCCGGCGATCGCGCGCACCGCCATTTCAAAACCATCGAAGGCGCCCGGCACCCGCACACCCGGCCGGGCAGCAGCCAGTGCTCCCAGATGGTCATCGATGATCTCCGGTGAACAATCCAGATCGAACAACCGACGCACGCGTGACAATACCCCGGCGATCACCGGGTGCAGGCTCGCCGGCAGGGTCACACTCAACGCATGACGTTCTGGCACATGGCTCACCCTTACCCAGCCATGATGCCACTGCCCTCGACGCTCGATCGCGACCGTGCGGGCATAGTGCTCCCCTTCGATCCACTCCACCCCTTCGATGGCGCGCGGCGCCAGAAAGGATAACAACGCCGACCAGCATAGCGGCGGCCGATAGGCAAGCTCGATACACAGTGGCGCGCCGGCGTCACTACTGCCGGTCCGGCGCAGGGCGCTCGGCGTCAGCCCATAACTGTGACGAAACAGGGCATTGAAGCGTCGCTGACTACCGAAGCCCGCGGCCAGTGACAGTTCGGTCATCGGCAGCCGGGTTTCGGTCAGCAGCCGTTTGGCCAGCAGCAATCGGCGGGTCTGCACGAAACGACCGATACTCACCCCGAAATGGGCTTCGAAGATCCGTCGCAGGTGGCGATCGCTGACACCAATGCGCCTGGCCAGCTCGGCAATCGAGGCATCATCGAGAAAGCCGCTCTCGATCAACGCGGCCGCCGATTGGGCCAGCCGCGCCGACATGTCCGTCATCGCCAGTCCCGGCGCCCGCTCGGGACGACAGCGCAAACAGGGCCGAAACCCCGCCTGTTCGGCAGCAGCACTGTCAGCGAAAAAGCGACAGTTCTCCCGCCGCGGTTTACGTACCCGGCAGATCGGCCGGCAGTAGATGCCGGTAGAGGTCACGCCGGTCAGAAACCAGCCGTCGAAACGGCGATCGCGCGAGAGCATGGCCTGGTAACAGATATCGAAATCGAGGTTCATGCTGCTACTGTATGCCGACCTTACCCGCAGTGCTCGCCGGATTCGGACATGTGGTTGGCGATGTCAGCGGCCCAGGCCGGCAGTGAGATCGGGCTGCACAATCTCGATCCAGTAGCCATCCGGGTCCTTCACGAAGGCAATGTTCGGCATCTTCCCCGTGCCCGGGCGCTTGACGAACTCCACGCCCATATCTTCAAACCAGGTGGTGGCGCTCTCAAGGTTGGGTACGCTGAAGCAGATATGACCGAAGCCCTGGGGCGCATCGTTACCATTGTGATAGGCGAAGTCGGGATCGTCCTCGGTGCCCCAGTTGTGGGTCAGCTCCAGCAGGCCGCGCTGGCTGAAGGTCCATACCGTGCGCTCATCCGGGTCCTCCGGCACACTGTCTTCCGGCAACAGTCGGGTGAGAAAGTAGAGCGTGAACTGCATCTCGGGAAAGTCGAGCTTGCGCAGCAGACGCATGCCGAACACATGAGTATAGAAATGAAGCGAGCGTTCGGGATCCTTCACTCGCAGCATGGAGTGGTTGAGGGTGAAGCCAGCCGCGGCCTCGGGCGACTGTTCGGCTACACCGGGGGCATTTTCGGTAAAGGTCGACACTGCAGACTCCTGTCATGGAACTCGAGTCTGCAAGGGTAGGCGATCCGAAGGCCGATGACTGCCCCCGGGTACGCCTGCCTGGTTCTGGTATCACTGGATGATGCGTTTTCCGGCATGGGGGAGCACCTGCTCGGTCTTCATGCTGCGCATGACCATGCACTGATAAAGCACTTCTCAGGAAAGGATCATCGACAGGTACCCTCCAATCAACGCCAGCACCGTCGTCAGCGCGTAACTGACCGGATACGGTATGGCGGCCACGGAACTCCCCGACTCTTCAATAATGGCATTCAGCCCCGGGGTACTATTACGTCCCCCGGTGGCAGCCCCATCCGCAATAACCGAATTCAGACCAAAGAATTTAAAACCTGCCCAGAAGGCAATGAATGGCGGGACAAGCGCGCCCAGTATGCCTATCAATGCCAGCCACAACATGGTGTCACCTCCCAGTGCCGAGATGACTTTTGGACCGACATTAGCCGACAGGACCGCGACGAATGCATTCAACCCGAAGTCCTGAAGAAAACTTCGTGCCCCCTCATGTACCGGCCCGCCAAACTCGGGATTACGGCTTCGGAAATAACTGACGCCTACCCCGGCAAGAATGCAACCTGCCGAAGTGCCAAGCGCAAACGGGATACCGGAAACCGTAATGCTGATGATCCCCACCAGATAGCCCACCAGCATGGCCAGAGCGAGATACAGCACTTCCGACTTCATTGTCGGCAGAATGGCACGACCTCCCAGTTTTTTCGCTGCCGCTGCAATGGCACTGCCAGGCCCCGTCAAGCGCAAGACATCGCCAAACAGCACCACGCTGTCATGACCCAGGGGGAGCTCATTACCGGCTCGAAAATGAGCCTGCACTTCAACGCCACCCGTGCCATGGCTGGCAAGCTCTTTAAAGGTCTTTCCGGAAACGGCGTGGGAGCCCACATGAACATCTGCGACTTCCAGAGGCACCTGTCGAGCAAGCGCTTCATCCGATTCCGGCCCGATCAACTCTCCCTCTTCAAGAATCAACTCGTGCACGTTCGCCCGCACCGTCACAATATCGTTTGGCGCAAGCGTCAGATCATCCGACAATTCCATTACCTTGTGATCTCGCACGACACGAAGTATCGGCACCTGAGGGTAATCCCGGGCCAATTGCGCAAGGCTACGGCCTATGAGTTGTTGGTGAGTCACGCAAAAGGCGCGCAGATCATAGGGGGAGAATCCCATGACCAGTGCGCCGGGCGCTCCGGGCACGGGATGTGATGCACCACCGCTGTATTCCTTCTCGGCCTGCGCCGCATCCGCTTTGGCGTTTCGCCCAAAAATTCGCGGCAAATAACGAATCAATAGAATAATACCCACACTCGACAACACGTAGCTGATCGCATAGGCCGCCGCCATGTTGGCACCGACTTCTTCGATGGTCATACCGGCAGGAGGGGTATAAGCACCGGTTGCCAGCGCGTTCTGGCCGACACCGAGAATGGCAGTAATTGTATAGCTACCGGAAATCAGGCCTGTTGCATAACCGGGAGCAAGTCCAACCCACTTTGCGCCAAAGTAGCAAATAACCCAGTTCAATACCCATACGATGACGCCGACTCCGATAAAGGCAAGCCCCCCTTTTCGAAGTCCCGAGAAGAATTGCGGGCCTACTTTCAGACCAAGCGCATACATGAAAAGTAACAGCATGAAGGACGATAGAATCCCCGGAATGGCGTAAGTGATTCCATAAACGCCTTCAGCCGTCATGGATATTACAACGCCGACCAGCAGGGAGCCGGCCGTAGAGCCCAGGGATACACCCTTGAAACTGAAACGTCCTATCAGCGTACCCAGCGTCAGTGCCAAAAGAATAAACGCTATAGGCTGATGATCTAATAACTGAAAGAAACCGCGCATTCCATTCTCCGCAGCAAAAGCGACTCGATCGAAGCTTTAACCGATGACACGCCCCCTTTCAGAGGGCGTACTATCCCGGTCAAAAACCGGAAAGTCAGGGTTGAATCGGACACAGCCACGCACGCACAAGCGGTCGCGACAATGTCATCTCAGCCATGATGGAATCCCGGCTTCGCTGTCGAATTGGGTATGGGGTTTTGTGATAGATGACTGATGGCACGCTTCATGTCGTCGAGAAGCAGATGTGCCATATCCCGACTTACACCATGGCGAATCAGAATGCGCTGAACCACTGTTTCTTCCCGATTCGAAGGCAATGGATAGGAGGCGATCTGCCAACCACGCATGCGAAGTCTTTCCGATAAATCATAAAGCGTGAAGCCATGATCCGAGTCGGTCAGCTTGTAAGCTACCGCCGGAAGGCCGCCATGACCGTCATAGATCATTTCAAACGGCCCCATTCCGGCCAGCTTGTCACCAAGCCATTGCGCAGTATCGGCACAGGCTTGCTGTATAGCCGTATAACCATCACGTCCCAGGCGCAGGAAATTATAATATTGCGCTATGATCTCTCCGCCAGGACGTGAGAAATTAAGCGCAAATGTCGGCATATTGCCGCCCAGATAGTCGACATAAAAGATCAGATCCTCAGGCAGATCCTGCTTTGATGCCCAGATCACCCATCCCACGCCGAGCGGCGCCAATCCATACTTGTGCCCGGATGCGTTGATGGAACGCACACGTTCAATCCGAAAGTCCCATACGAGATCACGCTGGATAAAAGGCGCCACGAATCCACCGGAGGCGGCATCAACGTGAATGGGAATATCAAGCCCCAGATCACGCTCGATAGCGTCAAGCTCTCGCGCCAGTGCCTCGACAGGCTCATAGATACCCGTAAATGTGACGCCAAGGGTGGCAATAACCCCTATCGTATTCTCGTCACAATATTTTCGAAGATCTTCTGGTTGTAATCCTAACGCTTCTCCTTCGAGCGGAACTTCCCTGATTTCGACGTCAAAATACCTTGCAAATTTCTTCCAGCAAATTTGCACCGGGCCTGTCACGATATTGGGCTTGCTTGTATCCTTTCCTTCGGCAGCACGTTTTTCACGCCATTTCCACTTGAGTGCCAGCCCGCCCAACATGGCAGCCTCGCTGGAACCGGTGGTTGAACAACCCACGGTGTCCCACGATTTCCGGGCATGCCAAAGATCGGCCAGAATATGAACGCAGCGATTCTCGATTTCTGCTGTCTGGGGATATTCATCCTTGTCGATCATGTTCTTATCGACAGCGTCCGTCATCAGCTGCCTGACTTCGTCTTCAATCCAGGTAGTACAAAAGGTGGCAAGATTCTGGCGCGCATTACCATCCAGTAACAGCTCATCGCGCACCAGTGAATAAGCGGCATGAGGCTCCGTACGACCTTGTGGCATGCGAAACCTGGGCAGGCTGGCTTCTGAGGCATCGGTCGTGTAGATATCGCGAATGGTTGTTTGATCGCCTGAATCAATATGGTGAATGGGCATATTATTTCCTCGGATATAAAATCACTCAAAAAAAACAAGCAAGCACTTATATTCCTATCAGAACCTTTTGATCTTTCCAATCTCGGGATTTTCGGATAATCGAAATTACTGTTGCGTTACATCCGATTCTTTTCTGGAAGAGTGAGTAATATTGATTGTGTCAAATCAGCGTCAGATCACTGATGACACGGCAGGCACTTCAACTCGACATGCACTAAACGAGAGCATAAAAAAACGGGCCCGATCGGGCCCGCTTGTCAGTGGCCGGTATCACGGCAGACGTGATACCGAATCATGGTGGCACTCACTCCTCGAAATAGCTGAAGGTCTCGCCGCTGCGGATATTGAGTAGCGTGTGATAGATCAGCTCGATGACCTGCTCGACATCGCTACGCTGCACCATTTCTACCGTGGTGTGCATGTAGCGCAGTGGCAGCGAGATCAGCGCTGATGCCACGCCCGAATTGCTGTAGGCAAACGAATCAGTATCGGTGCCGGTGGCGCGTGAACGCGGCAGGCGCTGGAACGGAATCTGCTGGTGCTCGGCGGTCTCGATGATGCGTTCGCGCAGCCGATTCTGGATCGCTGGTGCATAGGCGATCACCGGGCCGGCACCGATCCTGTTGGCGCCCTGGGTTTTGGGGTCGATCATCGGCGTACTGGTGTCGTGACAGACATCAGTAACGATTGCCACGTTGGGCTGAATGCGCTCGGCGATCATCTGTGCCCCACGCAGCCCCACCTCTTCCTGTACGGCATTGACGATGTACAGACCGAAGTCAAGCGTCTGACCACGTTCCTTCAGCAACCTGGCCACTTCAGCGATCATGAAACCACCGATGCGGTTGTCGATCGCCCGGCAGACAAACTTGTCGCCATTGAGCACGGTAAACTCATCGGGATAGGTGATCACGCAGCCGACATGGACGCCGAGCGCTTCAACGTCATCCTTCGAGCTGCAGCCGACATCCACGAAGATGTTGTCCGGTTTGGGCGCCTGCTCCTCGCCCTGGCCGCCACGCCGGGTATGAATCGCCGGCCAACCGAAGACCCCGGGCACCACGCCGTTTTTCGTGTGTACATTGACCCGCTTGGAAGGTGCGATCTGGTGATCGCTGCCACCGTTACGGATCACGTAGATCATACCTTCATCGGTGATGTGGTTGACGTACCAGGAGATCTCGTCGGCGTGGCCTTCAATCACTACCTTGTAGGTCGCTTCAGGGTTGATCACACCAACCGCCGTGCCATAGGTATCGGTGAAGAATTCATCCACCCAGGGGCGGAGATACTCCATCCACAGTTTCTGACCCTCCCACTCGTAGCCAGTGGGAGCCGCGTTATTCAGATAGCGTTCGAGAAACGCCATGGCATCGGTACTCAGCAGACCGTTTTCGGCACTCATGATGATGATTGTCCTGATGGAAAATACTCGGGTCCGACAGCGTCGGCCCCCTCTCTATAGCATGATAACCAATTCCCTCCGTCATGCCCGACCCCCAGGTCGATACCTGCGAGAGTGCGACAACCTGTCCCGCGACAGACGACTATCGCAGGCATAGTCTGTACCTATCTCAAGGCGCCTGAGATAGATACAACAAGGGATCATTTCAGGGGAGTTCAAGTATCATGCGTACCATTACCCTATTGTCGGCTGCCGCTCTGGCTCTGGCAGGGAGTGTCATGGCAACACCTGCACTGGCCTATGGTCAGGGCGATTTCTACACCCGGCTGGGGGTCGCCAAGGTGTCGCCGAAAAGCGATAACGGCGATATCGATGCCATCGGGGTCGACAAGATCGATGTTGATGACGACTCCGGCTTTGCCTTCACCCTGGGCTACCGCTTCCTCGACAAGTGGGGTGTGGAACTGCTGGCCGCCCAGCGCTTCAAGCATGACATCAATCTCGACGGCAACGAAGCCGGCTCCACCAAGCATCTGCCGCCCACATTGACCCTGCAGTACTACCCGCTCGGCGGAACCGATGCCCGGGTACAGCCCTACGTCGGCGCCGGGGTCAACTACACCCACTTCTCCGACGAAAAGCTCGACGGCGGCAAGCTCGACATGGATGACTCCTGGGGCTGGGCCGGCCAGATCGGGGTCGACCTGCTGGTAAGCGAACACTGGGCACTCAATGCGGCTGCCTGGTATCTCGATATCGATTCCGATACCACAGCGACCGTGGGCGATCAGTCCTATGACACCAAGGTGCACATTGATCCGGTCGTGGTCATGGGCGGGGTCAGCTATCGCTTCTGAGCGCTGTCGAATTCAGGCGCAAATGATAGCCGCTCCGGGAGCTCAGTCTCCCGGAGCACCATCATGAAAGAACCGGAATCAGCGTCGGTCCTCGCTGCGCTGATCACCATTTGTTGAAGCGGAGGCGGCACTGCGCGCGGCCGCTTCCCGGTTGCGGGCAGCATCATCGCCCGGGATGGTGGCCTCTGCTTCCTCTTTCTCTTTTGTCTGCCTCTCGGCATCCGCACCGTGTTTTTCACGCTCGGGAGTTGTCCCGGGAACGTTGCTCTCCCGGGTACCCGCCGATTTCGCCGAACCATGCTCGGCCTTTTCGCTCGCAGTGCGCTGATCAGTAATCGTCTCCGGCGCCGGCGGCAGATCAATCAGATGCTCGGGATGCACATCCGCCAGTTGCTCGGCATGGTGCGCCACGTGCTGATACATCTCGCGATAATCGCCTGCCATACGGGTCATGATGGTCGAGATTTCCTGGAAGTGCTCGCGTACCTCGGCCCGGTAGGCATCCTGCTCCTTGCGGGATGACTGCACATCACGAGCATTTTGCCGACCCGTCAGCGACCCTAGCCAGTAGCCAAGCAGTAACCCGATGATGCAACCCACCACGACAATGGCAATCCATTCACCGGTACCGATACTGTCCATGCCGAGTACTCCCTGTTGTATTGATTGAATATGCAGGCATCGT
Source organism: Kushneria phosphatilytica (assembly GCF_008247605.1). Taxonomy (NCBI): domain Bacteria; kingdom Pseudomonadati; phylum Pseudomonadota; class Gammaproteobacteria; order Oceanospirillales; family Halomonadaceae; genus Kushneria; species Kushneria phosphatilytica. Next base: position 3,402,280 of record NZ_CP043420.1, read on the forward strand.
GCTCCGAGCTGCCCGGTCATGTTGCCATGACCCCGGAACCCATCCTGTCACAGCAAACCATGGCCCTGGAGGCCATGTCAGACTTTTCAACCCGGCCTGCGACGAACGTCGTAGTTGCAGGCAGCCACGTTTCGATATCCTGCAAGGCTTGACCCCGGGATCGAAATTGGCGCTTGATGAGCGTCACGCGCGCTTACTTCAGACAGACAAGAGAGCCCTGGATGGCTGTCCTCGCTACCGATACCGCTAGCGGTTATCACCGGCTATACCGGCTGCTGATGACCATGATCCTGGTACTGCTGGCCGGCTGCGCCGGTAACCCGCCACTGGATGTCCGGGATACCTCCGGCGCCGAACAGGATCTCTCGATCGACCGGGTGCTGATCATCAATCGGGCCAAAGAGGCACTGGGCACACCCTATCGTTATGGCGGCAACACTGCCAGAGGCATGGATTGCAGCGGTCTGACGCAGATCAGTTACGCTGCCGCCGGCATTTCGATCCCTCGCACCTCACAGCAGCAGTTTGATCGCTTACCCCACCGGGATGTCGCGCGCCCCGGCGACCTGCTCTTCTTCGGCTCGGGCAGCGTCAGTCATGTCGGGGTCTATATCGGTGATAACCGCATGATTCACGCCCCGGGAAGCGGTCGAACAGTCCGCGTCTCCAACATCACCAAACGCTATTGGCGAGAGCACTATCGGGGTACCGCCGGCCCGGCACCATGACCCGGGCAGCTTCAGCTGTCAGAATAAGGCTGTTACTCCTGCCACTCGGAAGGCATGCCATGTCGATGCATCAACCCTGCCTGAGGCTGTCACTGGCCTGCTTTCTGGCACTGAGCCTTGGCGGCTGCGGTCATCATGATGACAAGCCCGCCACCAGCGCACATCAGATCACCAGCCAATTCCTGCTGAAACCGGTCCATCTCAATCGGCGTATCATCCAGCCGGACTGTCATACCCATTGCGCGACCATCACCGTTGACTCCCTGCGCTTTGATAATGCGCCCGGGCTGACCCGTCAGCTTGAGCATCGTCAGCTGGTACTGGCCAGTGATTTCAACGAGAACGCCGACGAAGCCCCTGCTTCCCTCCAGGCGTTCAGCGATCGATTCTTCGCTCAGGCTGCCCAGGAGCATGACCATCATCCGCAAACGGCGCCCTACGAGGCACGCTTCGAGGCCGGCATCATTGCCGACCACGACCATCTGGTGGTAGTCCGACTCGACGATTATGTATTTCGCGGCGGCGCTCATGGTATGCCGACCACCGCCTATATGGTCATTGATACCCGCACCCAGCGAACCGTCACGCTGAATGACATGCTGGTGAAAGGTCGGCGCGACGCCTTCGATCGTGTTCTGAAGGCAGCCCATCAGCGCTGGCTGAAGCGCCTCGATCAACCGCTCGACCCCGAAGACTGGCCCTTCACCTCCAGCGACAACGTTGCACTGATGGAGGACGATGTCGTGGTGAAATATCAGCCCTATGCCATCGCACCCTATGCCGTTGGCCAGCCCGAATTGCACATTCCCTACAGTGATCTGAAGGGCATCTTCAAACCACGCTACCTGCCTCGGGACAGCCACTGAGCCGCTCGACACCAGAGCGCACGTTTATTGAAAGGAGCGCTGCAAGTATTCCCCCGAACAAGGCCAGGTGCCCCGGAGCTGGCAAGGCGGAACCTCTGAAATAAAGAGGCATGAGCCATGTTTCCAGGCATACACACCTTGCTCAAAGTGTCGCCATACAGAGACAATGCCTCATGTTCTGCAGCATTGTCCCGTCAGGGAGCTGTTATGTCCGACACCCATGAAACACCTGCCATTCTCGCTCTGGAGCGTCAGATCGCCTTTCTGGTACGGCGACTGGAGGCCAATCAGAGACGCCGCAACTACCCGCTGGAACGAGCCCACTATCTGCTCCTGCTCATGCTCGAGGAGCAAGAGCCGCAGTCTTCCGGAACACTGGCCGAGCAGTTGGGGCTGGACAGTTCGACGGTCACACGACAGATCAACGTCATGCTGCGCCACGAACTGATTACCCGCACCCCCGATCCTCACGATCGTCGCGGTGGGCTTTTGTATCTCACCGACCATGGTCGCCAACAGCTTGATCAGATGCGCAAGCTCCGCCGTGAGAGCGCCCGGGAGCTGTTTGCCGACTGGGATGAGCCCTCCCGCGCCGAGCTGGCCAGGCTACTCGAGCGCCTCAACAACACCATCGAGCAGCGTGTCGCCGAGCATTTCAGCCGCTCTCGCAGTTGAGTGCAGCTATCATCACGCAATATGGCCCACACCAGTGAGAGATGTGGGCCATCCTTCATCAGCTGGCTCGCAGGCACCGGTATTACCGGGCCAGCGCCGGCCCCGTCGCAGAGCCACTGGCGGGCGCACGGTTCGAGGCTGCGACCTGCTCTCCGAGCGACAGCCAGGTCGGCAATACGGTATCGGGATTGAGCGAAAGGCTGTCGATCCCCTGTTCCATCAGCCAGGCCGCGAAGTCGGGATAATCCGATGGGCCCTGGCCGCAGATGCCGACATACTTGCCCTGTCGTTTCGCAGCGGCAATCGCCATGGTCAGTAGTGCCTTTACCGCTTCATTACGTTCATCAAACTGCTCGGAGACAGTGCCCGAATCGCGATCCAGCCCGAGGGTCAGCTGGGTCATGTCGTTGGAACCGATCGAAAAACCATCGAAATACTCAAGGAACTGATCGGCCAGCAATGCATTGGAAGGCAGCTCACACATCATGATGACCTTCAGGCCGTTCTCACCGCGTTTCAGCCCCTGTTCGGCGAGCACATCGATAACGCCGCGCGCATCCTCAAGGGTGCGCACGAACGGAATCATGATTTCGACATTGGTCAGCCCCATGGTATCCCGCACACGCCTGACCGCCTGACACTCGAGTGCGAAGGCTTCACGGAACGCCGGTGAGACATAGCGCCCGGCACCACGGAAGCCCAGCATCGGGTTCTCTTCATGAGGTTCGTACTGCTCGCCGCCGACCAGATTGGCGTACTCGTTGGTCTTGAAGTCGGAAAGGCGCACAATCACCCGCTGCGGCCAGAACGCTGCCGCCAGCGTCGCCATGCCCTCGGTCAATCGGGCCACATAGAACTCTACCGGATCATCATAGCCGGCGATGCGATGGCGGATCTCGGCCTGCAATTCAGGCGTCTGCTGCTCGAATTCCAGCAGTGCCTTCGGATGGATGCCAATCATGCGGTTGATAATGAACTCCAGCCGCGCCAGTCCCACGCCCTCATTGGGCAGGGAAGCAAAATCGAAGGCACGATCCGGATTGCCAACGTTCATCATCAGCTTCAGCGGCAGTTCGGGCAGATCATCGATGGCAGCGCTCTTCACCTCGAATTCGAGTTCACCCTCGTAGATATAGCCGGTATCGCCCTCGGCACAGGACACGGTCACTCGATCGGTATTCGCCAGCCGTGCGGTGGCATCACCACAGCCGACCACCGCCGGAATGCCCAGCTCGCGGGCAATGATGGCTGCATGGCAGGTACGGCCGCCGCGATTGGTGACGATCGCCGAGGCCCGTTTCATGATCGGCTCCCAGTCCGGGTCGGTCATGTCGGTGACCAGCACATCGCCCCGCTCGACGCGATGCATTTCGCTGATGTCATCGATGATCTTCACCGCACCTGCCCCGATACGCTGACCGATGGCGCGCCCCTCGGCGAGCACCGGACCACGCTCGCCAAGCTGGTAACGCTCCATCACCTGCTGGCGCGAACGTACCGTTTCCGGGCGCGCCTGAACGATGAAGAGCTCACCGCTGTAGCCGTCCTTCGCCCACTCGACATCCATCGGCCGGCCGTAGTGCTGCTCGATCAGCACAGCCTGATGAGCCAGCGACTCGATCTCCGTATCATTCAGGCAAAAGCGCTGGCGTTGCGCTTCGGGCACCGGTTCGATGCGTACCTGCTTGCCGTGCTCGCGCTCCTCGGCATATACCATCCGCTCGGCCTTGGAGCCCAGGCAGCGTCGCACCACAGCAGGGCGCTCGGCGGCCAGCGTCGGCTTGTGAACATAGAACTCATCCGGATTGACCGCGCCCTGTACCACCATCTCGCCCAGCCCCCAGGCGGCGGTCACGAACACCACCTGATCGAAACCGGACTCGGTATCGATGGTAAACATGACACCGGAGCTTGCCTGGTCGGAACGCACCATGCGCTGCACCCCGGCAGAGAGTGAGACTTCCTTGTGGTCGAAGCCCTGATGCACTCGATAGGAGATGGCGCGATCATTGAACAGCGAAGCAAACACATGCTTGATCGCCAACCGGATGGCCTCGAGCCCTTCGACATTGAGGAAGGTTTCCTGCTGACCAGCGAAGGATGCCTCGGGCATGTCTTCGGCCGTGGCCGAGGACCGCACTGCAAATGAGGCACCGGGATTATCCGCCGCCAGCTGCTTGTAGGCTTCAGCGATGGCAGCATCGAGTTCCGCCGGGAAGGGCGTATCAATGATCCACTGACGAATGCGTGCCCCGGCATCGGCCAGTGCCCGGGTATCCTCGATGTCAGTCTCATCAAGCAGGGCATGGATGCGCTGATCCACACCACTCTGTTCGAGGAAACGACGCCAGGCCGCTGCAGTGGTGGCAAAACCGCCCGGTACACGCACCCCCACATCCGTCAGGTTGGCAATCATCTCACCCAGCGATGCATTCTTGCCGCCTACCCGATCGACGTCATTCATGCCTACTTCGTGGTACCAGACCACATCCTTGTCGTTAACTTTACGAGTTGTCATGGCGTCTCTCTCTCGACAGGCTCTCTCGACAGCCACATTCGAATCGGTGTCGTCGTTTTTTTACAGGCACCACGCCTTTAATGGCGATTATTTCAGGTATTAAACGTGCCCTTTGGTTTAATGAAGGCTATCCTTTTTTAACCCACTACAATAGTCTGATTCGCGCTTTTGAAGGCTAATAAGTTTTTGAAATACTACTACATTTAATTAGACTTCAATTTCCATGCATCACTTTTGGCGGGACCATCAGCAGAAAAATATTCCACTACATGACGGGTAAAAAAACGCGTCATCATCGACAGAATACCGAGCAATTGCGACTATCCGGACATGGCAAAATCGCCTTGCACAGCCGTGCAGACGGATCGGTCTCATTGAAAACAGGAGGAAGTGGTGGTGGGAAGCGAGCAGATCGGGCAGAAGAATGTCTTTTACATCTCGGATGGTACGGCCATCACCATGGAAGTGCTTGGGCACGCGGTGCTCTCGCAGTTTCCCATCGAATTTGTCCAGAAGACCTATCCCTTCGTGGAGAGCCGCGAACGTGCCGAAGAGATTCGAGCCCAGATCGATGCCCTGTTTGACAGCACCGGGGAACGACCCATCGTCTTTCATTCGATCGTTTCCGAAGAGATCAAGCACATCATCCTGGCCAGTCGCGGCTTCTGTCATGACGTTATCGAGTCACTGATTACGCCCTTGAGCGAAGAGCTCGACATGACACCCCAGGCCACCCTGCATCGCACCCATGGTCTGACCCATCAGAACCTGGCTCGCTATGATGCCCGGATTGCCGCGGTAGAGTATGCGCTGGCACACGATGATGGTCTGTCGATGCGTCAGCTCGACGAGGCGCAGGTCATTCTTCTGGGCGTTTCCCGTTGCGGCAAGACGCCTGCCAGTCTCTATCTCGCCATGCAGTTCGGACTGCGAGTCGCCAACTATCCATTTATTGCCGATGACATGGCGTCTCTGGACCTGCCCCCGGGGCTGCAACCGTATCGCCAGCGGCTGTTCGGGCTGACCATCAGTCCCGAGCGTCTTTCACGGATTCGCAACGAGCGGCGCAGCGGCAGCAGTTACGCCTCCCTCAGGCAGTGTCGGCTGGAGCTCGGTGAGGTCGAACAGCTGTTTCAGCGCTATCGCATTCCATGGCTGGATACGACCAACTATTCGGTCGAGGAGATTGCCACCCGGCTGATCGACATGATGGGCATCGACCGGCGGATCTTCTGAGGGAAGCAACCCTCACAGAAGTCCCCGGGTTCGCTTTCCATTCCGGACCCCGGATAACGCACCCATCAGCCTGTCCATCATGCGCAAGCCTCAGACTGACTGCCGCTCCCGAGCGCTGACGCCCCGCCCTGGCAAGGGCAGCTGGGCGCATAGCCGCTCTTTCAGGGAAGGCGCGGCAATCCGTCGAATGTCCCGCCAGGCACAGCGGATGGTGCGGCCATGGATCTCGACCAGGCACTCTTCTCCCTGCCGACTGACCGGATGAATGCCCTTGCGATCCAGACGTTCGAGTTCCTGCGCTGTCAGTTCCATCATGTCGAACCCCTCCTGAGCGATAGGCCACGGCGAGCCTGCTTTCGGCTCGAGAATCCGTGCTGTCAGCCACAGGATGCCTCCAGGTCATGTCGCTTTGATGACGTTCCCGGATCGGGATCGTGACTTCTGTAGTATTGCACCAACCACTATTGGCCTCGGGACCCGTATACTGACGAACCGGCCGAAAAAGCGGCAACCGCAGACATGCTGGATAAAGCCTTACGGGCTTTACGCGACTATCACCCGGAAGAGTACGCTCCATGGAAATCATCGAAGTACGAAGCAAGGCCGAGAAGAGACGCTTCGTCGATATACAGTTCAGGCTCAACAGGGATGACCCTGCCTGGATCCCCCCGCTCCGGGACGAAATGATGGGGCTGATCAGCGAACACAAGAATCCCTGGTTCGGTCATGGCACCGCCGGATTTTTCATCGCCATGCGTGATGGCGTCGATGTAGGGCGTATCTCGGCTCAGATCGACCGGCTCTGGAGCGAAATGCCCGAATCCCAGGGAGGCGGCCAGGATACCGGTCATTGGGGGATGTTCGAGGCGATCGATGAAACGGTGGCCGCCGCCCTGATTGCCCATGCCGAGCAGTGGCTGCAAGCGCGAGGCGTTACCCGGGCGATCGGCCCGATCTCGATCTCGATCTGGGATGAGCCCGGCCTGCTGGTACAGGGCCATGAGCAGTCGCCCACAGTAATGATGGGGCATCACAAGGCGATTTATCAGCAGTGGATCGAACAGGCCGGGTATCGGGGCGTCAAGGATCTGAACACCTATGAACTGGATATCTCGAAGCCCTTTCCGCCCCTGATTCAGCGCATTGTCGACTCCGGTGAACGCAACACACGCATCCGCATACGCCAGATCGACAAGAAGCGTTTTGATGAAGAAGCTACCCTGATTCTGTCGCTGCTCAACGATGCGTGGTCCGATAACTGGGGCTTCGTACCGCTGACCGATGCGGAAATTGCCTACGCGGGCAAGAAACTCAAACCGATCGTTTTTCCGGAACTGATCTACGTCGCGGAGTTCGACGGCGAGCCGGTCGCCTTCATGCTGACCCTGCCGAATCTGAACGAACTGCAGCAGGATCTTGATGGCCGTCTTTTTCCGTTCGGTTTTCTCAAGCTGCTGTGGCGGCTCAATGGGGGGCTCTCCGGACGCCCGGCAGTCAACACCGTGCGCGTCCCGCTGATGGGCGTCAAACGCGAGCTGCAGGCATCGCGGCTGGCCTCTCAGATCGCCTTCATGATGATCGAATATACCCGGCGGGCCTCTGTTGAGCACTTCGGTGCCTCCCGCGCCGAGATTGGCTGGATCCTCGAAGACAACCAGGGAATGGTGTCCATTGCCCGAGCAATCGAAAGCCGACTCAACCGGGTCTATCGCATCCATGAGCGCACCATGACCGATTGAACCCCTGGCCCATCGTGGCGCCCATGCCTGATACCTGCCTCTTCAAGTCAAAGGCCCCGGGTGCCGATAGCGACTCCATGAAGAGCGCAGCGCGTGTTCGATTGGTATCGCTCGCTGAAGGCTCATTCGTCTGACCCGTCCACATTGGCACGATCGATCCCGGCATCGAGCCATGACCGTGCCAATCGGCAGATCGCCTTTTCAGAGGAGCCATCCCATGAGCACGACCCAACCCGCCACGGTAGCGGATATCATGATTCGCGACGTGGTGACCCTGCGTGCAGAGCAGTCGCTTCATGACGGCAACGAATTGATGCGCGAGCACCGGATACGTCATCTACCGGTGCTCAACGATCAGGGTCAGCTGGTGGGGCTACTCAACCAGAAGGTCGTGCTGCGGGAGTCGTTGCGGATTGCCGATGGCTACGGCACAAGGCGCCTGAACCATCATCTCGACCAGGTACCGCTCGAGGACGTTATCATCCGTGATGTCACCACGCTCCAGGCCGAGGTGCCATTGGCCGAAGCGGGAGCGCAACTGCTCACTTCCCGTCAGGGCGCCATGCCGGTACTCGACAATGAAGGCCATCTGATCGGTATCGTGTCTTCCGTCGACTTCGTCAGGCTGGCCGTGCAACTGCTCGACACGGATCGAGTCTGACCGCACGGTATGGCAGCGGTCGCCTGAGAGGCGACCGCTCGTTCAATCGACATTGATTCGCGCCATCACTTCACCGGCACTCAGGGTACTGCCCTCCCCTGCCACAATACTCAGGGTGCCCGTGCACTCCGCCATCACCTGGGTTTCCATCTTCATCGCCTCCATGATGGCAATGACATCGCCGGCCGCGACACGACTGCCATCCTCGACCTGCCAGGCATAGAGGTTGCCACTGATGGGTGCCGTGACACTGCCTGCCTCGACTTCAGGCTGCGCCTCGGCGGTTGCGTCAGGGGCCTCGCGTCCAAGCCCCTGCAGCAGGGTCGCTGGCAGCCCGATATGATGGCGCCGACCATCGATATCGATCACGGTACGCAGCATGGCGGGATCATCAGCCACTCGCTGCCGCTCGCCCCACTCCAGCGGTGTGTCGAATTCGGTTTCGATCCAGCGGGTATGAACGCCAAATCCGGGAGCGTCGGGATCATGCGTCTGCCCCGTGAAATCTCCATGCGTCATGACCGCTCGATGAAACGGCAGCACCGACGCCACGCCCTCGATATGAAATTCCGCCAACGCACGCCTGGCCCGAGCGATCGCCTGCTCCCGGTTGGCGCCGGTAACGATCAGCTTGGCCATCAGTGAGTCGAAGTGGCCCGAGACGGCATCACCGCTCTCGATGCCGGTATCCAGCCGAACTCCCGGCCCGGCAGGAGCACCAAAGCGCTCGATACGCCCCGGCGTGGGCAGAAATCCCTTGGCGGCATCCTCGGCATTGATCCGGAACTCGAAGCCATGCCCGCGTGGTGTCGGTGTTTCGGACAACGATAACGGCAGGCCTTCGGCGATGCGCAGCTGCTCGATCACCAGGTCAACGCCGGTCGTCTCTTCGGTCACCGGATGCTCCACCTGGAGTCGCGTATTGACCTCGAGAAACGAGAGCGTGTCGTCACGTCCCAGCAGAAACTCCACCGTACCCGCGCCGACATAGTCGGCCCGGGCGCAGATATCCCGGGCGGCCTGATGAATACGGCTGCGCTGCTCATCGCTCAGAAAGGGGGCCGGTGCCTCCTCGACGAGCTTCTGGTTGCGCCGCTGCAGTGAGCAGTCACGGGTGCCGACCACCACCACATTGCCATGCCGATCCCCCAGCACCTGCGCCTCGATATGTCGCGGACGATCAAGAAACTGCTCGACGAAACACTCGCCTCTGCCAAAGGCCGCTTCGGCTTCGCGCACTGCTGAATGATAAAGTTCGGTCACCTCATCCATGCGCCAGGCCACCTTGAGACCGCGGCCGCCCCCGCCAAAAGCCGCCTTGATGGCGATCGGCAAGCCATGCTGTTCGGCGAAGGCCACGACCTCTTCGGCACTTTCCACGGGATTCTCGGTGCCGTGAACCAGTGGCGCGCCTACCGCCAGCGCCAGCCGGCGTGCCTCCACCTTGTCTCCCAGGGTATCGATGGTGTGCGGCTCAGGCCCAATCCAGACCAGCCCCGCGGCCTGTACGGCGCGGGCGAAATCGGCGCGCTCGGAGAGAAACCCGTAGCCGGGATGAATGGCGTCTGCGCCCGAGCGACGCGCTGCATCCAACAGCTTGTCGATCGAGAGATAGGTTTCTGCAGCGCGCTCGCCATCGAGCGCAAGGGCTTCATCGGCCAATCGGACATGCATGGCCTCCAGGTCGCCGTCGGCATAGACAGCCACCGAGTCGATCCCGTAATCGCGACAGGCATGGATCACACGCACCGCAATTTCACCGCGGTTGGCGATCAGCACCTTCTTCAGGGGCCGGTGAGGGAGGGAGCTGTTCATGGAGAAACCTCGCTTGACTCCGAAAGGGCGTTATCAGCGGATGGCACAGGCTCGGGGATCGGATTGAAACGGATACCGGCGCCTACGGGGATCTGGCCGGCCAGATCGAGGTGATAGTCGGCCACACAGGCGATAACCGGATAACCACCGGTCAATGGGTGATCGGCAAGAAACAGTACCGGCTGGCCATTGGCGGGCACCTGCAGGGCGCCGGTGACCGTACCCTCGCTGGGCAGCTCGCCCTGCCGGGCGCGCTCGAGCGTTTCCTCGCCCGAGAGTCGCAGGCCGACCCGATCGGATTGTGGCGTGACCTGCCATACCTGCTGGCAGAGACGTTCGCGGGCAGCAGCATTAAACCAGTCGCTGCGCGGGCCGGGGACGATATCCAGCGTCACGGTATCTTTCGGCTGCGGGAGCTTGCAGGCCGGTGTCTCATCAAGCGATACCGCGCTCACCGGCAGGTGGGCCGTGTGCAGCGTATCGCCCTTCGCCAGCGGTGCCGGACCCAGCCGGGCCAGCGTATCGGTGGCCGAGCTGCCCAGTATCGGTGTTACGTCGAATCCACCGCGGAGCGCCAGATAACTGCGCGCCCCGGCCGTCGGTGCGCCCAGGGTCAGGGTATCGCCCGGCGCCAGCTCGATCGGCCACCAGGTGCTGACGGCGTAAGCCGGGCCCGCTTCCGGGCGAATCGTCACGGAAAGTTCGGCGCCCGTGATCCCGATCAGTGCCGGGCGGTGACATCTGATTGTCACGCCGCCCTGGGCGATTTCGATGGCCGTCGCATTCGAGGGGTTACCGACCAATCGGTTGGCCGCGCGAAAGGCATCCCGATCCATGGCGCCGGAAGCCGAAACGCCCTGATGGGTCTGTCCGCTGCGCCCGAGGTCCTGGTACAGGCTCTGTAGCCCGGCGTTGACGACCTCGAGCATCGGCGGCTCGTCCCTCGCCGAGCCCTGTGGCGCAGTCACGGGCCTGGCCTGGCGCTTCGGACGCTCACTGGTCGGGCTGAACCGTACTCGCATGCCGGGCTGCAACAGGGCAGCCGGCTCGCGATTGATATCCCACATGTCCAGCGGTGTGACGCCGATCAGTTGCCAGCCACCGGGGCTGTCGGTGGGATAAATACCGCTGAAGGGCCCGGCCAGGCCTACCGCGCCGGCCGGAATACGCGTGCGAGGCGTGCTTCGACGCGGCACATCGAAGCCGGCACCGCCGGTGAGGTAGGCAAAGCCCGGAGCAAAACCACAGAAGGCAACCTGATACTCGGCTTCACAATGACGGCGGATCACCTCATCGGTGGTGAGTTCCAGCAGCCGCGCGACCTCATCGAGATCTTCACCGTCGTAACAGACAGGAATTTCCACCAGCTCACCGGACGCCCGCTGACTACCGGTCAGCGGACACCGGCGCAGCGCTGCAGCCAGCGTTCGAGCGCTGATCCGCCCCGGATCGAAATGCATAAGCAAAGTGCGCGCCGCCGGAATGATGGTGGTGACACCCTCGATCGGATGGGCCTTTAGATGTTCGAACAGGCCCAGCGTTTGCGACAGGTCGTCCAGCTCGACCAGCAGCGCACTCAGGCTAACGGGTAAAATGTTCATGAGAGCTCCTGAAAGTCGAGGCTCATGCAATACCGTCCACAAAGGCACGCAGTTCGATCCCTGCCGCGACCAATCGGCTGCGGACTGCCTGCGCCAGGGCCACGGCATCAGGGCTGTCCCCGTGCACACAGATCGAATCCGCCGCCACGGTGATGTCGATACCTTCGCGACTTTCAACCACACCCTCGCGGACCAGACGCAGCATCCGCTCGGCGACCACCTCGGCATCATGCAGCATGGCATCGGGCTCGCGACGGGAGACCAGGCTGCCATCGCTTTCATAGGCGCGATCGGCAAAAGCCTCGGCGGCCGTATTCAACCCCGCCTCTCTGGCCCAGCCGGTCAACGGCGTGCCTGCCAGCGTCATCAATACCAGTGAAGGATCCACGGCGAGCATCGCCTCGATCACGGCACGTGCCTGACGCTCATCGCGAGCGATGGTGTTGTAGAGGGCGCCATGAGGCTTGACGTAGCTCACCCGGGTGCCGGCGGCTCGCGCCAGTCCCTGAAGCGCACCGATCTGATAGATCACATCGGCGCGCAGATCCTCACTGGCAATATCCATGGCGCGACGGCCAAAGCCCACCAGATCGGGATACGCCACGTGAGCCCCGATCGCCACGCCATTGTCGGCGGCGGCCTTCAGCGTACGCAGGATGCCGGCGGGATCGCCGGCATGAAAACCGCAGGCCACATTGGCACTGGTGACAATGCTCAGCATGGTGTCGTCATCCCCCATGCGCCATTGGCCCAGGCTCTCTCCGAGATCGCTGTTGAGATCGATATGTGCCATGTATGAACTCTCCTGTCAGGCACTCGGCGTCAGAAAGGCGAAAATGGGGCCAATGGACTCAAAGCCCATGTACCAGGTCATGAGGCTGACGATGGCGCCCGCCACCAGCAGCCAGCGCGGATAGCGATAGCCCGCCATCAGATCCTGGCGCCGCCAGGCCACCCAGAGAAAGAGCGTCAGCCCCAGTGGCAGGATCAGTCCATTGAAGCCACCGGCGAACACCAGCAGTGCGGCAGGCGGCGTCCCGAGCAGCAAGAACACGATCAGCGACACCGCGATGAACACCACCGTGGCACGATTGCGCACGGTCTCCTCGATACCGGGGCGGAAGGCGCTCAGAAACGTCATGGAAGTATAGGCCGCACCAATGATGCTGGTGATGCCGGCAGCCCACAGAATCAGACCGAAGGCGCGCAGACCGAACTCGCCTGCCGCAACCTGGAAGGCCTGCGCTGCCGGATTGGCACTCTGGCTGGAGGTGTCGATCACCACCCCGCTGGCGACGACGCCGAGAATCGCGAGAAACAGCACATAGCGCATCACGCCGGTCACCAGAATGCCTCTCAGCGCGGCCTTCGAGACGGTGTCGACATGCTCCACGCCACCCGCACCCCGATCCAGAATACGGTGCGCCCCGGCATAGGTGATGTAGCCACCCACCGTGCCACCCACGATGGTGGTAATGGTGGCAAAGCTGATGTGATCGGGCATGACGGTCTGACGCAGCGCCTCGCCTACCGGCGGATGGGAGGCGAAGGCGACAAATACCGTCAGGACCAGCATCAAAAGACCCAGCACCATCACGATGCGATCAATGGCGACCCCGGCGCGGCGCGACAGGAAGATACCAATGGCTATCAGCCCGCTGAGCAAGCCACCCCACTGTGGGTCGAGCCCCACCAGAGCGTTGACCCCCAGTCCGGCACCGGCAATGTTGCCTACATTGAAGACCAGCCCACCGAAGATCACCAGTACCGCCAGCAGGTAGCCGCTGCCGGGTAGCGCCGCATTGGCTACTTCGGGTGCACGCATGCCGGTGACGGTCACAATCCGCCATATATTCAACTGCACCACGAAGTCGATCACGATCGAGGCTAGGATACCGAAGGCAAAGGCCGCCCCCATCAACGAGGTAAAGGTCGCCGTCTGGGTAATGAACCCCGGTCCGACCGCCGAGGTCGCCATCATGAAAACGGCGCCGATCAATGAGGCCTGCCTCGACTTTGCAAAGTTTTCTTCGGTGCTGGTCGCCATATCGGCTGGACTCCGAAATCGGGTGGATAGTGCTTCATCAAGGCAATTTGCATGCCAGAATGAACAAAGCCGCTGTTAATGCCGCCTCATTACAGCTTGATTGTTCAACAATAATTGCTGACTGACTGAATGTGCATTCGACTTGTGTTCAATAATGGCGCATGGCCTACCCTGTGCGACCCACGGGAGTGCACCACTCACCCTTGCTGCCGGTCGCAGAAATCGGGGAACATCCGGATCGAAGTTCATGACACGCGAAGGGAAGCCGCACCGAAATGACAAAGCCGAGCGCTGGAGAATCCGGCAGAACCCTGGGGGAAACCGTGACAAGCCGCGTGCGGCGCATGCTGGTAGAAGGGGAGCTGGTACCAGGACAGCGGCTATCGGAGGCCGGGCTGAGCGAGCAGCTGGGTGTTTCGCGCAACACCCTGCGAGAAGCGTTTCGCAGTCTGGCCCATGAGGGGCTGGTGACCCACCATCCCAATCGGGGCGTATTCGTCACCACGCCCAGCATGGCCTCCATCGTGGATATCTACCGGCTGCGACGCTTCATCGAGTGCCGCGCCCTGGCAGAAGCCTGGCCCGGGCACCCGGGCGTCCGAGCCATGCGGACTGCTGTCGAAAGCGGCCTGACCCATCGCGAGGCGCAGGACTGGAACGCTGTCGGCACCGCCAACATGACCTTCCATGCCGCCATTGTATCGCTGGCGGACAGCGAAAGACTCAATGTCTTCTTTCGCCGGCTGGCGGCAGAGTTACGCCTCGCCTTTGGCCTGATTGCTGATCCGGAAATGCTGCATGGGCCCTATGTGGCGATGAACCAGCGTGTGCTCGAAGCGCTTGAGGCCGAACAGGCCCAGGAAGCCTCGCAACTGCTCGAGCACTACCTGGTACAGTCGGAACGTATCGTGCTGGCGGCCTATACGCGCTATGAAGCGGGCGCCAACATCGCGTCAACGCCCGGAATGGACTGAGAAAAGCAAAGGCGCCGGCCCCGGGAAGCCGACTGCCGCGGAATCAGCGCTGCATCAGCGGACCGTTCATGCGCTCGAACCAGGCGTCGAGCTCTGCTCGGGAGGCGCGGCGGCGCTCTTCCGCCCCCCCGTAGCCGACTTCCACCTCACCCGCGGCGATCCGCTGCATCACCGAGTCGGCAAACGCATCGACCGGTTCACCATGGACGTGTACCCCCACGCCACCCAGGTCCGTATTGACCGCCGGGGGCGCAATCTCAATGACCTCGATGGGCGTGTGGGCCAGCTCACCGCGCAGGGAGAGGGAGAAGGAGTGCAGAGCGGCCTTGGTCGCCGAATAGACCGGCGCGAACAGACCCGGCACAAAGGCCAGCCCCGACGAGACATTGATAACAGCAGCGCGTGGCTGGGCCCGAAAATGGTCCAGTACCAGCGATGCCAGATGCACTGGCGCTTCGAAATTGATGGCGATCTCCTGCTGACGCTCCGACCAGGGCGCGTCATCCTCGGCAAAACGGTGGCGACGCTGCAGCCCGGCATTGTTGACCAGCACGTTGAAGTTCGGAAACTCCCGGGTGATCTGCTCGATCAGTGCCTCACGCCCCTGCTGATGCTCGACATCACCCACACGCACATGCAATGCCGGATGCTGCTGCTGTGCTTCACGCAGCCGGTCTTCGCGCCGCCCACAAATGATGACTTCACTGCCAGCGTCCAGAAAACGCTCGGCGATGGCCAGCCCAATGCCACTGCCACCCCCCGTCACCAGTACCGTGTTGCCTGAAAGATCCATACCTGCTCCATAGCCTGCCATTTCACCATAACGTCCAGGATAGCAAATACCCGGAAGCAGGCAGCAGGTCTTTCAGTCGTCGTTGCGCGGCTGTTGAACTTTCCCCGGCGGGTGCAGGTTTTCTCCCCAGCGCGGCATACCCTTGATGTCGATATCAAACAGATCCAGCGCCCGCGCCACGCTGTGATCAATCATCGTCTCCAGCGAGTCGGGCCGGGCGTAAAAGGCAGGGACCGGTGGAAACATGATCGCTCCCATTTCAGTCAGGGCGGTCATGGTGCGCAGATGCCCCAGATGCAGTGGCGTTTCACGCAACATCAGCACCAGCCGGCGACGCTCCTTGAGCACCACGTCAGCCGCCCGGGAGATCAGATTGGTCGTGGCGCCGCTGGCGATCTCGGACATGGTCTTCACCGAACAGGGCGCCACCAGCATCCCCAGGGTACGAAACGAGCCTGAGGAGAGCGAGGCGCCTATATCGCCCACCGGATGCACCTCATCGGCCAGCTCAAACAGCGCCTCACGGCTGATCCCGGTCTCGTAGCGCCGGGTCAGATCGGCGGATTTCGACAGGATCAGATGAGTTTCTACCTCCAGTGGCCGCAGCATCTCCAGCGCTCTGGCGCCATAGACGAAGCCACTGGCCCCGGTGATGGCAACAATCAACCGACGACGACTCATGGGCACGCTCCCTCCCCGACCAACCGAAGTGGCAACAGGCAAGGATCGTGGGATAGGCGCCTGCACTGTCTGAATGCATCTCTCATGGGCGTCGGGACCGTCCGATCGAAAGTGATCCTGCAGGATACACCCCTGGCAGGTGACTCGGGAGGGCCCAGTCCATTCTGTCGCTCACCGCTTGAGCCCGCTATGGTCACAGACATCAAACCATGGAGAAGCGCTGATGAAAGCCATTGCCACCGTGTCGCTGAGCGGCCGCCTGGTCGACAAGCTCGAGGCCATTGCCGCGGCCGGTTTTGATGGCGTCGAACTGTTCGAACCGGATGTGCGCGAAGCCGAGGAGTCACCGCAGACCATTGCTGAACTGGCAACTCGGCTGGGCCTGGCCATCGTGGCGCTACAGCCGTGGCCGGATGTGCTGGGAGCACCGGATTTTGATGCATTTGCCATGGCCCGTCTCGACGGCCAGCTTGAGCTGATGGCCGAGCTGGGTACTGATCGACTGCTGATGTGCACCAGTACACGGAAGGATGCGCTGACCGACTTCACGCGTAATCGCGACCAGCTTGCCGTCATTACCGAACGGGTGCACGCCGCGGATGCCCGGGTCGGACTGGAAGCGCTGAGCTGGGGCCATCTGCCGGCTTATCATCAGGTCTGGCCATTGATCGAGGCCATCGCTCATCCCGCACTGGGTATCGTCATCGACAGCTTTCACATTCTGGCCCGACAGGAACCGCTTGAGCTGCTGGCGACCCTGCCTGCCGATCGGATCACCCTGGTCCAGCTGGCCGATGCTCACCCCCGCGCAGGACGCACGCTGCTCGACTGGAGCCGACATGGACGCTGTTTCCCGGGCGAAGGAGAGCTGCTGAACAGGGCCTTTCTCTCGGCACTGGAGCAAACCGGCTACAAGGGCGCCTGGTCGCTGGAGATCTTCAATGATGCCCCCCGTCCGGCCGAGGACGTCGCCCTCGAGGGCTACCGCTCGCTGGAGACCCTTGTTCCCCGTCTCCAGGAGCGCTGACGTGCAGATGCGTGATCATGCTGCAGCGATGATGAGTTCGCCTTCGCGCGACAGGACATAGGGCTGGAGATCTTCAGCCAGCGCCAGGCACCCCGTATAACGGTCGCGCGCTTCACGCTCGAGCTCTGCCATCGAGTTCTGCGCCCGGCGATCCCGGCCATAGCGGGGGCTGAAGTGGGTTAGCAGCAGGTTGGGCACACCTTCGGCCTCGGCAAAGGCGGCAATACGCGCAGCACTGCAATGGCCATTGTCGGTGCCCAGGCGCTCGATGACCTCTTCGGTATAGGTTGCCTCGTGCACCAGCAGATCAGCGCCCTGACAGAGACCGGTCAGCCGCGCCGGCACATTGTTGTCTCCGGAGACCACCAGCCGGCGTGGCCGTCGCGCCATCAGTTGGTAATGCTCACCCTTCAGCTGACGACCCTGTGCGTCATATACCGTCTCGCCCTTCTGCAATCGACCCCACAAGGGGCCGCGGGGTACCCCATCAGCTTCCAGCCGAGCTGTATCGAGCGAGGCCTCGATGCCCCGTTCCTCGAACGCATAGCCATGGCACTCGATACCATGGGAGAGTGCCGCAGCGGTGATAGTAAATTCCGTTAGCACCAGCGATTCGGTCAGGGTCGCGGCGTCAATGAAATGCAGCGGGAAATCGAGATGCAATCCGGTAGTCTCACGCACCGCCGTCAGAAACGTCCACACGGCCTGCGGGCCGATCAGTGTCAGTGGCGTACGCCGACCAGCCATCGAAGCACTGGCCAGCAGCCCCGGCAGGCCATAGCAGTGATCGCCATGAACGTGGGTGATCAGCACGGCCTCCAGACGCGCCAGGCTCAGTGACATGCGCATCAGTTGGTGCTGAGTGCCCTCGCCGCAATCGATCAGATACCAGCGCCGACTGTGCTCAGGCTGCAGTGTCAGACCGCTGACATTACGCTGCCGGCTCGGCACGCCGGCGCAAGAGCCTGTAAAACGCAACCGCATGAGCAAGGCTCCGAACGAGTTTCAGGAGTGGCGGGAGGGTAAGGAAGGCTCGGGATGATCCGGATGACGCAGCACCCCGGAGTAGTCGCGCACATTACCGACTACCCAGTCTTGCGGGGAGAGCTCCCGTCCATGACCCTGCAACACATGTACGTTGCCGGTGCCCTCGATAATGACTGCCTGAACACGGCTCGTATCCAGCACATTGGCCTGACGCAACTGCTGGCGCAGATCATCTTCCGTCACCCGCGCCACCGCCATGTTTTTCCACAGCAGCTGTCCGCCCTGTCCCATCACCAGAATGGGGGCATTATCCACCGCGGCCTGCAGTCGCCGGGAGCGCTGCCGCAGTCGCGACACCAGCAGCTGTAGTGCATACAGGCCGAACAGGGCCGTCATACCCTGTAATAGTGAAGGATCAGCGGCGGCGATGGTCGTTGCGATGACCGAGCCGATGGCAATGGTGATGGCGATGTCGAACGCCGACATTTCAGCAAAGCTGCGTACTCCTGCCCATCGGGCCAGCAGCAGCGCCGTGATATACATGCCCACGGTACTGGCCAGCACAGCCAGTAGCGGACCGGGTGGGTCCAGAAACCATTCCATGCCCATGCGTCATGCTCCCTTTCTGAAAATGAACTCCCGGATCATTGCACTGCCCGGGGGTGCTCGAACGGCAAGCCCCGCGGTCATCAACATCGCACGCCTGCCCGAGCGCACGCTGAAGTGAGACAGCGTACTTGCCACGAAGACTCTGCTAGAGTGGCAGCATGATGTCTCTGCGAGGCTGTTTCACATGAAACACTGGCTGTTGTGCGTAATGATGATGGCGGCAGGAATGGGGGCCGCCGGCAGTGCTGCGGCCGCTGATCCGGCCAATCCACTGATCGGTGACAAGTGGACCTTTCGGCCCCTGATTATCGTAACGCCTTCCGTGGACAACCCCGACTATCAGCGCATGCGCGGCATCATCGCCACCCGGCGGGAGGCGTTCGAGGACCGCGACATGCTGCTCTACACCATCGAGAATGGTGAAGGCGAGCGTGGCGGCAAGCCCATGACCGAGGCTGAGACAACGGCGCTGCTGAACGCACTCAAGCTTGACCCGCACGGTCCCCTGACCACGGTGCTGGTTGGCAAGGATGGCGGCAAGAAAGTCCAGCAAACCGGCTTTGTCGACCCGATGACGATCTTCGATACCATCGACCGGATGCCGATGCGCCAGGCCGGGAATTAGGCCAGCTACTCCTCGTCCATCCTGCGAGTCTCGTTGGCCAGCTCATAGAACCCCGGTTTGGCGGACATCCAGATCTGCTCGGTCATCACCAGCCCTTCGGGATCATCAAGCATGCCAGCCGTTACCGCATAGGTGTCCGCTTTCAGATTATGAAAGAACAGCTGACTACCGCAGTGACGGCAGAAACCACGCTCGGCCTGTTCGGAGGAGCGATAACGCCCGACCGCGCTCTCATCCTCGAAACGGGGCCCCTCGACACACGCCACGGCGAACATCGGTCCGCCCGCCAGCCGCTGGCACATCCGACAGTGGCATACGCTCACTTCGCCCGAATGCTGTAGCGTATAGCGTACTGCGCCACACAGGCAGCCACCGCTGCCTTCGACTCCAGACTGACTCATGATTGGCATCTCCTTCCCTGGCATTTCAGGTTTCAGTATCGTCAATCCACAGGGCTCTCTGCCAGCGCAATGCCTGACGACTGTCTCTCGGCAGGGCCATGACAAGAGGTGTATCAGTGGTTAGTTTCAATTCGGGCTGCCAGGTTGAAAGACACCGAAACCACCCACGGAGCGTGCCTGATGAGCCTTGAACTCTACCTGCTGGGCTGGACCCTGGTTCTTGCCATCGTTCAGATCCTGCTACCCGCGATGCTGCGCAACCAGGAAACCGGTATTGAATATAACACCGGGCCTCGCGATGAACCCGGCCCACCCATGGGGCGCATCACTGCCCGACTGACCCGGGCGCAAAAGAATCTGTTCGAAACCCTGCCGCTGTTCGTCGGCGCCGTTCTGATTGCCCATGTGGGTGGCCAGGAGGGGGCGCTCACCGCCTGGGGCGCGTGGCTCTATCTGCTGGCCCGGGTAGCCTATGTCCCCCTCTATGCCATGGGCATTCCATGGGTGCGCTCATTGGTGTGGGCCGTGTCGCTACTGGGATTGATACTGGTGCTACTGGCCGTGCTGTTCTAACAGCCCAGGGCAGCATGCCCCTCCTTCAGGGGCGCCATTCAGGGCGGGTTTCAGTCCATCAGGGCCACCTGGAACCCGCTATACTGATCAGTGTTGCAGCATCCGTCAGATACTGCCCTGAGAGGGTTCCGCCATGAAGCATCTGCTGGTGGTTGCATTACTGATGGTCCCACTTCCTGCTCCAACTGCATGGGCTGCCCCACAGCCCAATCAGCCACTCGTCTCACTCTCCGGCATTACCGCAAAAGCCAGCGTCGCGCATAACCGTGAGTTCTGTACCGATAGCCGCAAGCCCGACTGGCAGAAAAGACACTGCATCCGACAGGGTAGGGGCTGAATTCAGCGCGAGCTGATCGCAGCTCTATTATCAACCGCCTCGATAGAGGCGGTTATTTTTTACTCTCCTTCCGCCTGATCTATCAATCCAGATGATATCCACCTTTGATGTGTTCGATTCGTCTCGAGCGCTTACGAGGATCAGACTATCACCATCAGCTCGACAAGAGCTTTCAACTATCAAGGGAAGGATATCTTCATGTCTCGCATTACTCGTCCCCATACGCTGGCCGCCCTCATTATTGCCGCCGCCCTGCCCACTGCCGCACTGGCCAATCCGATTGACGCCGGACAGGGTGAAAGTGCTGCCATGGCCGCTCATTTCGAACAGCAGAGCCAGGCTGTCAGCCTCAGCGACAACACACTGAGCGGCCCGCTTGCCGAGACCAGTGTCACGGCTCAGGTCGGTCAGGGGCAAAGCGCTGCCATGACCGAAACCTATCGCCAGAACACCCAGCCGCTGAATCTCGGTCGGGAATCGGTGGCCGACATGGAAGGGCATTATCAAAGTACCTCTGAGCGGGCTATCAAGTTCAGCGGCCACGGAGAAAGCGCTGCCATGGCCAGGACCTATCGCAATATCAGCGAGCCGCTCAAGGTCAGTGATCACACCGTGGCCTATCAGGATCTGTACCAGCAGGACGTTCTGCATGGCACACATGCCTGAAGCGATGTGATCACCCGATCATGATCGGGTCAGCGTTCTCTCGGGCCCGTTCGGTATTGCCGAACGGGCCCAAAAGTTTGCCTATTGAAAAAGAACTTCGGTCTGCCAGCGGCGGAGGCAACGCCTGGTGAGGCATGTCAGCTCGAAGGCCTTGAGCGCGCCGGTCGCTCGCGGGACTCGCCATCATCAGAACGATCACGAGCCAGGTTGTGGGCACTGTTGATCAATCCCACGTGGGAGAAGGCCTGCGGGAAGTTGCCCAGCAGACACTGTGCATCGGGATGGTACTCCTCGGAGAGCAGACCGAGATCGTTGCGCACCCCGCTCAGCCGGTCGAACAGTTCACGCGCTTCATCGCGCCGACCCAGCAGCAGCAGGTTATCGACCAGCCAGAAACCACAGACCAGAAAAGCGCCCTCCCCTCTGGTCAGATCTTCCTCTTTCTTATCCGTGACAAAGCGATAGACAAAGCCATCCTTCATCAGATCCTGCTGGATGGCTTCGATGGTGCCGACCATGCGCGGATCATCAGCGGGCAGAAAACCGACCAGCGGGATCAGCAGCAGCGAAGCATCAAGGGCCTCCCCGCCGTAGTACTGCACGAAGGTATTGCGCTCCCGGTTGAAACCATGTTCGCAGATATCGTCATGAATCTGCTGGCGTAGCGCCTTCCAGCGCGCCACGTCACCTTCCAGCCCATAATCCTCGACCCCCTTGATGGCACGATCGAATGCCACCCAGGCCATCACCCTGGAATGGGTGTAATGCCGCTCTGGTCCGCGCAGCTCCCACAGGCTCGCGCCGGTATCCTGCCAATGATCTTCGAGATACTCCACCAGCTGGCACTGCACCTGCCAGAGGTCCTCATCAGGATCGAGGTCGTGAATACGCCCGACATGCAGCCCATCCATGACCTCACCATGAATATCAAGCTGTACCTGACGATAGGCCCCGTTACCGATACGCACCGGAGTGCAGCCATTGAAGCCCGAAAGCCAGGACAGCTTTTGCTCGGGCAACCGTCGCTCACCGGCGATACCATAAATCGGCTGCAGCTTGCCGGGCTCGCCGGCGGCCACCCGCAGCAGCCACTGCCGCCAGGCGTAAGCCTCTTCCTTGTAGCCGGAAGCCAGCAGGGCATAGAGCGTGAAAGTGGCATCACGCAGCCAGGTATAGCGATAATCCCAGTTGGCCTCGCCGTGGATGCGCTCCGGCAGTGAGCAACTGGCCGCGCCCACCATGCCACCGGTCTGGGCATCGGTCAGCGCCTTCAGGGTGATCAGCGAGCGCACCACCGGTTCACGGAATTCATCATCTACATCACACCGGCTGGCCCAGTCACGCCACCACTGCTCGACCTCATCCATCGCCTGAAATGCATCGCCGACTTCCGGCTCATCCTTGTGGGATTCATACCAGGTCAGCACAAAGGGGACTCGCTCACCTTCGCTGACCGTAAAGGTGGCCCGGGAGTGGCCATCACCATCTTTCAACGCAAAGGGCGCCCACAGGCGCAGGGCATTCGGGCCGGAGATGGCCGACATACCCTGCTCGCCATGATGGACCAGCGGCGTGACATCGCCATAATCGAAACGAAACAGGGTATCGCACAGCATCTCCACACTGCCGCTGCGGCCCTCGACGACCCGCATCAGATCGATGGTGGTTTCCCCGTCCTGACACACCGGCATGAAATCGATGACCGCCACGCGCCCATCGGCGGTTTCAAACTCCGTTTCCAGCACCAGCGTCTCACCTCGATAGCGACGCGAGCGAGCGGTCACCTCGCCGGTCGGCACAATCTGCCAGTAACCGTTATCCCGGGTGCCCAGTAGTGAGGCACAGCAGGCATCGGAGTCGAAACGAGGCATACACAGCCATTCGATCGAGGCATCACGATCGATGAGCGCACTGGTACGCATATTGCCGATAAAGCCGTAATCCTCGATGCGCTTGTCAGTGGCCGCCATGCCGAATACTCCTTCAATAGTGAAGCGATCGATGCATTGAGTTGCATCCTGTTCATACCGAGCCACTGCAAATCTTCACCATGAAATACCTGCATGCCTCGGCGCTGCGGCTCGCTTCGCTTCTGAAACCGAAACGAATACCGAATCTACTGCTGGTATCCCTGCCACCCCGCTCTCCCGAATCGGCCCGCCCATGAGAAAACCATCTGTCATTTCACGGACGAAAAATTACATGCCGATACATCAGCCTTTAAAAGTGGTCAGTCGGCCCATTTTTCTCAACCAGTGGGTGGCGCCTTGCGGCTGAATTTTTTTCATTTCAACTCACGCGGAACCCTCAGCTTAAATGGGGTTTAAGTTTCACCCACTGTCTGGATCACCTGGTCAGGAGTGTACGCGCCGCTCTATGCGCTCCGGCGTTCCCCGACGCTACGGGCGAGCGGCATGCCTGTAGTCTTACCCATGAGGAAAGGAGTCCCCATGTCCGTCAGCAAGCGACAGGAAGTTGTCGTCATTACCGGCGCCGGTGCCGGTCTGGGTCGCGCCACCGCGCGAGAATTTGCCCGCCGCGGCGCCCATCTCGGGTTGATTTCACGCGATGAAACGCGCCTGGCGGCGGTGAAAAGCGAAGCCGAAGCCCTGGGCGCCCGCGTCGTCACCGTGGCCGCCGATGTCGCCGATGCCGCGCAGATCGAAGCGGCAGCCGATCGCATCGAGAGCGAGCTCGGCCCCCTCGATATCTGGGTCAATGACGCCATGACCACTGTCTTCTCGCCGCTGCATGCAATGACTGCCGAGGAGTTCAAGCGCGTCACCGAAGTCACCTATCTGGGCAATGTCAACGGCACCATGGCCGCGCTCAAACGAATGCGCCCTCGCGATCACGGCACCATCGTTCAGGTCGGTTCGGCGCTCGCCTACCGCCCTGTCCCCCTGCAGACTGCCTACTGCGGCGCCAAGCACGCCATCAAGGGCTATACGGAAGGATTGCGCTGCGAGCTGCTCAATGAGGGGAGCCGGGTGCACGTCACCATCGTCGAGATGCCGGGGCTCAATACGCCTCAGTTTGACTGGTGCCGCAGTCATCTCTCTCATCGTGCCCGTCCGGTGGCACCGGTTTATCAGCCTGAAGTCGGCGCCAGGGCCATCTACTGGGCAGCGCATCATCGCCGCCGTCAGCTCTACGTGGGCATTCCCTCGGTGCTGACCATCTGGGGCAACAAGCTGATGCCCGGTCTGATGGATCGCTATCTCGCTCGCAATGCCGTTAGTGGTCAGCAGACGGCGACTCGGGAAGATCCGGATCGCGCCGACAACCTTTGGCAACCGGTACCCGGTGACAAGGGTGCACATGGTCGCTTCAACCGCGAATCACACGCCAGCAGCGCCCAGCTGTGGGCGGCGACCCATCGGCGTGAAATCGGTCTGGTGGCCGGTGCGGCAGTGGTACTGGGCGCGGTACTCGGCAGCACCGGTCGCGCACGCCGCCGCCGTGTGTCGCGACGCTGAACCGATAGCTCGTCGGTCGGTCACCGATTCGCCCAATGCCGGAAGACAGTATGCTGCATGCACGGTTATGCTGAAGATCACTTCCGACAGGAGCGAGCGCAGTGAGAGAACGAGACGTTGATTGCTGGCTGACCGACATGGACGGCGTGCTGGTGCACGAAAACAAGGCGTTGCCCGGAGCTGCGGAACTGATCGAACAGTGGCGCACTCAGGGCAAGCCCTTTCTGGTACTGACCAACAATTCCATCTATACCCCGCGCGATCTCAGCGCCCGGCTGGGTCGCAGCGGTATCGAAGTCCCCGAGGACCGCATCTGGACCTCGGCACTGGCTACCGCCACCTTTCTGCGTGATCAGTCACCCAATGGCTCGGCTTTTGTCATCGGCGAGGCCGGTATCACCACTGCCATGCACGAGGCCGGCTTCGTGATGACCGATGTGGCACCGGATTTTGTCGTGCTGGGCGAAACCCGCACCTACTCCTTCGAGGCGATTACCCGGGCGATCCGACTGATCAATGACGGTGCTCGCTTCATCGCCACCAATCCCGATGTCACCAGCCCCAGCGCCGATGGTCCGCTACCGGCGACGGGTGCCGTGGCAGCGCTGATCACCAGCGCGACCCGGCGCGAGCCCTATGTCATCGGCAAACCCAATCCGATGATGTTCCGCTCCGCCATGAACCGGCTGGGCGCACATTCCGAGCGTACCGGCATGATCGGTGATCGCATGGATACGGATGTGGTGGCCGGCATCGAAGCGGGGCTGCATACCGTGCTGGTACTGTCCGGCATTGCCGATCGCGCCGAGGTCGAGCGCTACCCCTTCCGGCCCAAGGAAATTCTGGATTCAGTGGCCGATCTGCTCGATGACTCCGGTAGCAGTAAAGGCAAAAATGACGGTCAGAGCCGAAAGGCTGCTTCAGGTGAGTCGAAGTCCGGCAAAAACGAGAAGTAGTCCATGATGGTCGGGTCCGGGATTAACGGGCCCGACATCCGCGTCGGCTCGGATGCTTTGGGATAATAGGTGGTATGCCACAGCGCGGTCTGCACTGAAGTCAATTTGAAAAATCTGACGTTGTGATGACACTCCCGAGTCACCAAAGTTCACGGATAGGCATGATTCAGCTAGGATAGTGAAACCCTGCACCTGGCGCTCCATCAACGGGCGGCAGGAAAAAGAAGCAGCGGCCGAACGCCCCCGGACCTGCCTGTCTGAAGCGTTGGCCGCTGCAAGGGTTTTGCATCACTCCCGATGCATGGACTTCCTGTCCGACACACTTCCCTGTGCGCCATAGCCTCGGCTTCCTGCCAGGCATCATGCGGCACTTCCCGTGCCTTGCCGACAATTCCTGTCGAAGAACAGCTCTCCCTGCTGCCTCATGGCGATCCCTGCCATGAATACCAATGATACGACAGTATGCCTCGTTCAATAATTAATGAATGTTATTAGTGAGAGTGAAGTTTTTTCATTGCGAACATCATTTTTAAATCAAACCTTTCCGCCAAGGCCAACAATCTCATACAAAACCGGCATCAATGTTTAATACTGTTAATAACAGTAACCAATATTACCTGATGATGCCGCATCCAACCTGCACACACACTCGTTAAGCCATCCGCCAGCCCCTGGCCAGCCGGTACCAGGCGGGATCATCAGGCCAGCAGCAGCGTTTTGACCTATCTACTCAGCCCGCCATCTGCTATTGCCTACCATGATAAAATCGATGATTGAACAACGGCAAATAACTGCATCTCCCTCAGCAATGCCAATAATGGCTTCTGATTTAAAAGCTGACTGTAGAATTTCCTTTTTATTATAACTTCATGACAAATTATTCTATTTTTTCACCACCCTGTTGCGGCACGGGCACAATACCTGCCTGACCGGAATGGTGGCTCGGTCACTTCATGCGAATATCCTTTTATCTGGCCTGTCTGACCACGTACGACACCGCAACACTATTCGCAAAAATCGAATATCAACAGCCTTTTTTTGCGCTGGCATTCGTTCGAATCGGTTGGAATGATAAGCCTCATGATTCCGGCATTAATGGCCGGCTATAGACAGGAGCACCTTCATGATAACCCTGCGTCCCGCTGAAGAACGTGGTCATGCCGATCATGGCTGGCTCGAGAGCTACCACTCGTTTTCATTCGCCAATTACCATGACCCCGAACACATGCAATTCAGTGTGTTGCGTGTCATCAACGAGGATCGCGTCGCGCCGGGAGGCGGGTTCGGCCTGCACGGTCATCGCGACATGGAAATCTTCTCCTATGTCCTCTCAGGCGAACTCGCCCACCGCGATACCCTGGGCAATGGCTCGGCGATCGGCCCGGGACGCGTACAGCTGATGACTACTGGCACCGGCGTTCAGCACAGTGAGTACAATCACTCTGAAAGCGAACCGGTACACTTTCTGCAGATCTGGCTGTTTCCACGTGAGCGCGGCCTGACACCACGCTACAGCGAGGCCGATTTTTCTCCGGCGGACAAACGTGGCCGCCTTTGCCCGATCGTTTCTTTTGATGGTCGTGAGGGCTCGCTGATCCTGCAACAGGATGCCGTGGTCTACGCCACCCTGCTTGATGGCGACGAAACGGTAACGCACAAACTCGCTACCGGCCGGCAAGGCTATGTCCACGTGATTCGCGGACAGGTCAGCGTCAATGGGCAGCCGCTCGCGGGTGGCGACGCCCTGATGCTCAGTGACGAGCCGAATATTCGACTGATGGCCGGTGAGGACGCCGAAGTACTGGTGTTCGATCTGCCCTGAGTGCATGGTCCGATCCATCAGCGGCGATCATTCCGTGATCGCCGCTTTTCCCGGCACAGACGGGGCAAACCAACGCTACTGAACCAAAGCGCAATCGCACCTGACGCTTTTTACCGCCATGCTGGCCGTTCATTTTTTGCGGAACGACACCAGTGAAGAACGCCGGCCTGCTCAATGCCCCGCTGAACGCCCTGATCGCCGAACTCGGCCATACCGATACTCTGGTCATCGCCGATGCCGGGCTGCCCATCCCGCTCCATGTGCCCCGAATCGATCTGGCCATCACACCCGGCTTTCCCGATTTCCGTGGTGTCCTCGACGCCGTGCTCGCCGAACTCTGCATTGAAGGTGCCACTCTCGCCGAGGAGATCACTACGCATAATGCGGCGTTGGAGAAGCAGATTCATCATCGTCTCAACCAGCTCATGCCGGCAGCCATTGCCCCTGCATATCTCTCCCACGAGCACTTCAAGGCTCGCTTGCAGAAGGTACGCGGCGTGGTACGCACCGGCGAATGTACGCCCTATGCCAATATCCTGTTGCACTGCGGCGTGCCCTTTTGAAACATTGCCGGTCACATCCACTTGTATATCCCCGACATTGACCGCCACCCGACAGCCTTCAGGTAATTTCATGACCACCCGCTTTCGCCTGCACAATTATGGCTCGATCAACATCGACCACGTTTATCGCGTACCTCATCTGGTGCGCCCCGGCGAGACCCTCGCCAGTCGGGAATATCGCCCGGTACTGGGGGGCAAGGGGGCCAACCAGAGTCTGGCGATGGCGCGCGCCGGTGGTGATGTTACCCACTGGGGCAGACTCGGGGAGAGCGACCGCTGGGCGCTGGCCCCTCTTCGGGAGGCCGGTGTCAGCAGCGAACAGATCGAGCTCATCGAGGGGCCCAGCGGCCATACCGTGATCCAGGTCGATGATGAAGGGGAGAACGCCATCGTATTATTCGGTGGCGCCAATCAGGGGTTCGACGCCACACGGCTGGATACCCTGTTTGCCACCACAACACCGGGTGACTGGCTGCTGTTGCAAAATGAGTGCAACGACACCGCCACCGTGATCGAGCACGCCCTCGAGGCCGGGCTGCATGTGGCTTTCAATCCTGCCCCCATGGTCGAGGCCATTCGCCAACTGCCACTGGAACGATTGGCCCTGTTGTTTCTCAACCGGGTAGAAGCGGCCACGCTGGCCGAATGCGACGAGAAAGCACCCACCGAGCAACTGATCCAGGCACTGACCGAGCGCTACCCCGGCCCGGATATCGTGCTCACTCTGGGTCGCGACGGCGCCCACTTCCTGCCGGGCAGAGCCAGCAATGAGAGTGTCCTTTTCGAGCCGGCCCTGAAAGTCAGGGCGGTTGATACCACCGGCGCCGGCGACACCTTCATCGGCTACTTTCTTGCGGCCCTGCAGGCCAATCGTACCATCAGCGAGTGTCTGGCCCGCGCCAGCGCCGCGGCCGCACTTGGCGTCCAGCGCTCCGGCGCGGCCGACAGCATTCCGCTCAAGGAAGAGGTCGAACGCCTGTTGGCCGAATCGTCATGAAAACGGCCGCCCCGAAGGGCGGCCGCTCTCTCTGACAAGCGCTGGTGGCATTACTGAGCGTTCTTCGGCTTATCGGGATCGGCACCTGCCAGACAGTTCACTGTCTCGCCGCCCTGATCGTTGATCTGATCGCCACTCGGCCGGCGCTCGCCGGTTACCAGGCGGGTATACGCTGCCAGCCCATCGACCATGGTACGCCCGAGCTGCATGGCGTCATTGGCCCGGGTGGTCGAATAGAAAGTCAGCAGCGATTCGGCGCGCTCACGCTTGCCCTGCCTGATCAGTGTGCGGGCCGAATCCTCTACCCAGCCGATATCGTTGAAGCTCTGCTGCTCGAAACCGCGCAGCATACGCTGCACCATCGGCCGGTAAATATCAGGCTTCTCACACATGTAATACATCACCTGCTTGAAGCGACGCCCGGCGAAATCGCTGGCTTCCTGGAGTTCATGGTCGGGATTGAGAAAGTGCGAACCTGCCCCCTTGGTGAGATAACGGTGCTGGGCAAAGGAGAGCGGCACCTGCTGTACTCCCAGCCACCAGGGAATATAGGGTGCGGCTACCGAACCGGTGGGCGCCACCCAGATGCGCACCATGTCGGGATCAATGCCTTTTTCAAGTGTCACGACCTGACCGTAGCCGGCCTCGTCGTCGGAAATCCGATAGTCACGGACCCGCTCGATCATGTCCTGCTCGCTGACTGGTGCCATCTCCCGAGTGGCCTTTTCCAGCTCAGCCTGGGTCATGTACTTGTAACCACCGGTACGGGCCTTCGTATCCTGCCGACCATAGACCTGAAAGACATTGAAGGGCTGCCCACTGTCAGGGTCGAACCAGCCCTGCTGTTCGGCAAACGAGATCAGGTTCTTCGATCCCATGTAGTCAGGGTTATTACGATAATCCTGTGGAAAATCCTGAATGTAGCCGGGATAGAGGACACGCACATCATCCGGTCCCAGTCGTTCGGCGGCCCACAATCCTTGCCCCCCGGGAAATTCCCAGACGACCCAGGCTTCATTGGGGTCAGCGATCAGATGGGTGTTGCCGCCATAGGTGGCATAACCATATCTCGCGATCAGATCGCCGATCAGCTCGACCCCTTCCCGAGCCGTTTTTGCCCGCTCCAGCACCAGTCGCGCCAGGTCGCTGTACTGCACGCCCCGTTGCGGCGTGGGTGTCATGTCGATCAGCTCCTTGCGCGCTGTCGCCCAGACATCGCGCACGGCTACCTGATGTTCGTTGACGCCGCCATTGGTCAGCGGTGCCGGAAAGCCCTCGTAGTCCGAATAGGACATCGAGAGATAGCGATACGTATGGCGGACCTGAGGAATCTCGATCAGCCGGCCTGGTATCCAGGCCGCCTCGGTCACGCCCACCTTGAGCGTTTCATCGGGCTTGTGATCAGCACCAGGCACGATCTCCAGCCAGTGACTGGAGACTTCTTCGCCGGTACCACCGACCAGCACCCCGCCGCTTTCGGTGAGATTTTTACCCACATAAAAGGCATGGCTGGCCCAGCCCGACGGGCTGAGCGTCATCAGTGCGGTCGCCAGAGCGGCGATGAGCGGTTGTCGTTTCATGAGTTCCCTTGTTTTTACTGATCAGGAACCCTGCAGTATAGATAAATAATTACTGTTATTTATCCTTGAAACAAATATCCATAACCGGGAATTAAGAAACTCACCCCGACAACCGTTTCTCACGGCCATACAACAGCAGCAACAGGATGATGATCACACCGAAGACGATGTTCTTGCCCGCCTGCTGAATCTGGATCGTCGATAGCACCGACTGCAGCAGCACCACAATCAGCGAACCGGAAATGGAGCCCAGATACCCCCCGGCCCCGCCCATGATGTTGGTGCCGCCGATGATCACCGCGGCAATCGGCACCAGCAGATAGTCATTGCCCATGCCGAGATAGGTTTGCGAGGAGTAGCCGGTCAGCAGGATACCGGCGATGGCCGCACATAACCCGGAAGTAGCGAAAGCACCGAGATAGACCCGACGGCTGTCTACACCGGAGAGAAACAGCGCGGCCTCGTTATTGCCGGTGGCATAGAGATAGCGTCCGAAGCGCGAGCGGTGCAGCACCAGCAGCGCAATCCCGCCGAGCACGATCCACAACAGCAGCGGCACCGGCATGCCGGCCAGTGTGCCCGAGCCCAGGGTGCGCACCAGCGACGGAATCTCGACCTTGGGTGGCTGGGCGTGGGTGTAAACCAGCGTCACCCCCTCCAGAAAGGCATTCATGCCCAACGTCCAGACCAGCGAATGAATACGAAAGATCGCCGTACCGATACAGTTGAACATGCCCACCAGCGTACCGCTGAGCAGTGCCGCCCCCATGGCCACCGGAGTGCTGTAACCCTGGGAGCACAGCGTGGCCATGAGAATCGCCGAAAAGGTCAGATTCCATGGGACCGACAGATCAATCTGGCCGGTGATGATCACCATGGTCTGGCCGATGGCAATGATGCCGATGAAGGCACCGATCTGCAGCAGATTGCGCACATTGGCCCACGAGGCATAGTGCGGGTTGATCAGTGCCGCCACCACGAAAAGCACGATCAACAGTACATAGGAGATCACCACACCCTGACGCAGCCAGGCGGGAACGGTCGGCCATTGCCGGGTACCGGTCAGTGCCATCGCTTAGCTCCTCAATACATGTAGCCAGTTGCGGGTACGCAGCCGCCACAGATTGGCCACGCTCAGCACGACCACC
Source organism: Kushneria phosphatilytica (assembly GCF_008247605.1). Taxonomy (NCBI): domain Bacteria; kingdom Pseudomonadati; phylum Pseudomonadota; class Gammaproteobacteria; order Oceanospirillales; family Halomonadaceae; genus Kushneria; species Kushneria phosphatilytica. The sequence goes on from NZ_CP043420.1 coordinate 3,434,384, forward strand.
AGAATCGCGCCCTGCAGCAGGTTCTGATAGAAGGGTGAAATACCGGTAGCAAACAGCACGCTGATCAACAGCGACAGGAAATAGGCACCGAACAGCGGCCCCAGCGCCACACCGCGCCCGCCCCCCAGGACAGCGCCGCCGAACACCACGGCAGCCACCGAATTGAGCGTGTAGGTGGTGCCGATGGTGGCATCCCCCGAGGTGGTCTGAGCCGTCAGAAAGAGCCCGGCACAGGCGGCCAGTAATCCGCCGGCGGTATAGGCCCACATGGTCGTGCGCTGGACATTGATGCCCGAGACCCGGGCTCCTTCGCGATTGTCACCGATGGCCTGGATGGCCCGCCCCAGCCGTGAACGCCTCAGGGGCAGCCAGACCAGTATGATCACCGCCAGCAGAAACAGCAGCGCAAAGGGCAGATAGCCCCAGCTGCCGGTCAGGGCATTGGCAAACCAGCCCGGCACCTCGCCGCCGGGCTGTGGGCGTACCATCAGCCCCACGCCGGTGTAGATGTAAAGCGTGGCCAGGGTCACGATGATCGGCTGGATGCGCCCGTAGGCAACGATCACGCCATTGAGCCAGCCTGCCAGCGTTCCCGCTGCCAGACTGAGCAGCAGTACCCCCACTGCACCGGCCGGATGAGTGCCCATATAGGTCGCGGCAATGGCATTGGTCAGCGCGACGATCGCGCCCACCGAAAGATCCACGCCCCCGGTCAGCACCACGATCAACTGCGCCAGCGTGGCGATGGCCAGGGTGGTGCCCTGATTGACCGACAGGGTCACCCCGAACGGCGAGAGAATCAGCGGCTGCTGCCAGGCGAAATATCCGAACAGCACGATCAGGCCCACGATGGCTGTCAGTGAACTGCGATAGCGCTCGCCAATCATGGGCGTTCCTCCTGCCGCGATGACTCGTCACCCGTCTCAGCATCCTGTCCGCCCAGCGAGGCCGCCAGAATGGCATTTTCACTGATCGCCTCACCTTCCAGTTCACATGTGATGCGGTGATCGTTCATCACCAGCACCCGATGGCAGAGCCCCACCAGCTCGGAAAGTTCGGTGGTATAGAGCAGCACCGTTTTGCCGGCACCGGCCAGCTCCTCGATCAGGGCGTAGAAGGCGCGCTTGGTTCCCACATCCACACCCCGAGTGGGGTCGTAGAAGAGAAAGATGTCACCGCCGGCCTCGAGCCATTTGGCGATCACTACCTTCTGCTGGTTCCCACCACTGAGCGCATGCACCGGCAGCTCCATGCTGGCAGCGCGAATTTCCATGCGCTGCATGCCACGTTCGGCAGTGGCGCGTTCGCGCCGGCGCTCGACCCAGCCCAGCCGGGTCAGTCCGCCCAGACTCGCCATGACAATGTTCTCGCGCAGTGAGAGTGGCTGTAGCAGCCCCTCGGTCTTGCGATCCTCGGGGATCAGTGCAAAGCCGGCACGGGTCGCCCGCCACGGGGTCCCCAGCCGCACACTTCTGCCATGAACCCGGACCTGCCCTGTCATCCGACGCAACATGCCGAACAGCGCCAGCAGCAGATCGCCCTGCCCCTGACCTTCCAGCCCGGCAATACCCAGCACCTCGCCGGCACGAGCTGAAAAGGATACATCGCGCAGTATCTCACCGGCCCCCAGCCCTTCGACCTGCAATACCGTGGGCGCATCGGCGGCCAGCTCGGCGCGCGGCGGGAAGGACTGCTCGATCCGCTCACCCAGCATCATCTCGATCAGACGCCCCTCATCCATCTCGCGTGCTTCCACGGTGCCCACGTTGCGACCGTTGCGAAACACGGTCAGACGGTCAGCCAGTTCGCGCACTTCTGCCATGCGATGCGAGATGAACAGGATCGAGCGGCCCTCGTCACGCAGCCGATTGAGTAGTGCAAACAGTCGCCGGACCTCCTCATGACCCAGTGCCGAAGTGCCTTCATCGACAATCAGGATGCGTGGATCATGAGAAAGTGCCTTGACGATTTCGACCAGCTGGCGATCGGCCAGGGGAAGACGGGTCACCAGACGGGTCGGGGGGATATGGCGGATATCGAGCCGCTCGAACAGGGCACGCACCCGCTCGTTGAGCGCCCGGCTGCGAATCTGCCCCAGCCGGCCGACCGGCTCATGGGCCAGCATGATGTTCTCGGCCACACTCAGGTGCGGACACAGCGAGAGTTCCTGAAAGACCGCCGCGATACCGGCACTGGCGGCCTCAAGCGGATTATGCAACCTGACCGTCCGGCCCTCCACGCGCAGCTCGCCCTCATCCGGCAGTTGCACACCGCAGAGAATCTTGACCAGGGTACTCTTGCCGGCACCATTGGCACCCAGCAGTACATGAATCTCGCCCCGCCGACAGCTGAAATCAGCGCCATCGAGCGCCGTGGTGCCACCGAAACGCCTGGTGATGCCAACCGCCTCCAGTGACAGTGCGGCCTCATCCGGCGCCGTGCCGGAAGGCGTCTGTCTTGTTGATGCCGAGGTCTGCATGCTTCACACGCTCCTGTCGAGGTCCCGGCCAGCAGCCGGGAACCCCGTGCTTCAGATCTGCTGATTCAGAATGGCCTGGGCATCGAAGTTGAGATCGCAGGCCGGAATGCTGATGGCGGCATAGAAGCTGTCCGGCACGTTGCTGAAGTAGTTCACTCCCTCCTTGAGATTGGCACTGGCTACCTCGTTGAAAGGCACACTGATCGCCTGCGGCATCTGCTCACCCTGCAGCATCTGGAGTGCCACCTTGATCGACATCGCCGACAGGGCCGCCGACTGGCCGATCGAGAGAATGGGGAAGCCATCCTGCGCGGCCTGCTGGCGGAAGCCGTTGACCCCCTCGCCGCCAATGGGCGGCACCTTCGCCCCGGCCTGCTTGAAGGCCCGCACAATGCCGCTCTCGCCACCTTCACTCCATACCGCGTCGAAACCCGAGCTCGACGCCAGGGCATCCGCCGTCACCTTCTGGGCCGTACCGTTGTCCCAGTTACCGTACACATCGGTAGTACGAATCTGCGGATGCTTGTCGAAAACCGAGCGGCCCCCCTTGTAGCGTTCGTTGTCGACGAAGGTCCCGGCCACACCACGGACCATCAGAACATTGCCGCTATCGCCGATCTGCTTGACGATGAACTCGGCCCAGCGCCGTCCCATCTCGAACTGGTCCTGGTTGACGGTCACGGCCTTCGGGGTGGTTACCACGTTGTCGAATGACACCACCAGAATGCCGGCATTGACGGCGCGATCGATGGTGGAATTGAGTCCGGTGGGGCTGGCGGCATTGAGCACGATGGCGTCTACACCGCTGAGAATCATCTGATTGATCTGGGCAATCTGAGCGTTGACGTCATTACCGGCGCTGGAAATGGTCAGCTTTTTGATCAGTGGTTTGACCGCATCGCGCTCACTGTAGAGGCGCGCAATCTTGACCATCTCGCTGCGCCACTCATTGCCGATGTAGGAATTGCTCAGGGCGATGTTATAAGGCGGGTTCTTCTTCGGCCAGGAGATCATCCTTGTCTGATCGTCCCACGGTCGAAAACAGCTGGCATCCGTCTCTGCCCATGCCAGCGATCCAATCGAACCCATGAGCCAGCTGGCTCCGATGGTCCCTGCTGCCCCCACCAGGAAGTCTCTCCGACGCATGATGATCCCCCTTGTTCCGGCCGTTGGCTTCCCACAGGTGGTTGGTGCTATCAGGAAAGCCCTCTTTCTTCTCTACTGCACGGATCAGGGTTGCACCAGTCATCCATATGTCGAACAAACCATGGTTTATGGCTGCAAAAGACGCCGAAACCATACGTAGATGATTGATTTCCTGAAGGATCGCTTTTCAACACCGCTGACGCTCGGCCTTGCGCTCATTACCGGAAAGTCGAGGTTGAAGAGAAGTAAAATGATACGACCCTGCCTCGATCCCGGCAGATGAGACCCATTACGGCACCGGGTCATCGCACCGCATACCAACAGGCGTATCCGGATGGCTTCCCCCGGAACCTGCAGAATGCGACGATCACATTCCCCCTGCCCTTTCCGGAGTCGTCATGAAACTGCTGGTGCTCAACGGTCCCAATCTCAACCTGCTCGGACAACGTGAACCCGATCTCTACGGTCATGAAACGCTGGCCGACATTGAAAACACCCTGCGCCGGCAAGCGCTCGACAACGGCATCGAGATCGATTTCCTGCAGACCAACCACGAAGGGGAACTGATCGAGCGCATTCATGCTGCCCGGCAGGAGAGTGACGCCATCATCATCAATCCGGCTGCCTGGTCGCATACCTCAGTGGCCCTGCTGGATGCACTGAACGCTTTTGAAGGTCAGGTCGTGGAAGTGCATCTCTCCAACATCCACAAGCGCGAGGCGTTTCGTCATCACTCTTACATCTCCGCCCGCGCCGATGGCGTCATCGCGGGGCTGGGCAGTTTCGGCTACCAGGCAGCGATGGAATTTCTGCTGCGATAGCGGTTATCGCCCCCGAATCGCGACTGAAGTCGCTCCTACACGGATCGGCCCGGTGAATGTGGCAAAACCAGAACCGGCTCCGGTAATCGGTCATCCCCCGGCAGCCTCCCCCGGTCTCCGCTGGCCAATGGTGTTGCAGGAGCGACTTCAGTCGAACTCACCCTGCAGCCGATGTGAGCCTGGGGTGCCGTAGGAGCGACTTCAGTCGCGATGGCTTTCTTCTCGGCTGTATTGCCACAACACTGATCGTTATCTACTCGCCCACAAGCTTGATCGGCTCACACCGCGACAGCCGCCCCGGGTGGCTGTCGTTTCTCTATCACCCCGAGCGATGCTTCATCCACACCGCGCCAAGTACCGAGAGCGCACAGCCGCCGGCCAGATAGATGGCCACCGGGACCCAACTGCCACCGGCCAGATCCACCAGCGCTGCAGCGATAAACGGCGTGAAGCCACCGCCGACCACACTCGCCACCTGATAACCCACCCCGGCGCCGCTGTAGCGATAGGCAGTACCGAACAGCTCAGCGAAGATCGGCTGCTGCACGCAGACCACCATATCGTGTGCCAGGTTGGCGAGCATGACGGCAAACAGCACGATCCATAACACCGAGCGCGCTTCCAGGGCCAGAAAGAACGGGAAGGCCGCCAGCACGCCGATACAGGCACCGGTGAGATAGACCCGGCGGCGACCGAAACGATCCGCCAGCCACGCAAAGCAGGGGATCGTCACGCAGCTGATCGCGCCCACCAGCAGACCGATGTTGAGAAACAGCTCACGCGACAGCCCCAGATTGACCGTCGAATAGCTCAGCGCAAAGGTGGTCACGATATACATGGTGAACAGCTCCGCCAGGCGCATGGCGATAATCACCACGAACGCCTGAGGATGGCGACGTAGCGCCTCGAGCACCGGTGGCCGGGCCGGCTTCTCCCGCTGCTGCGCTGCCTTGATAAACTCCGGCGACTCCTCGAGCCGGGTACGGATCAGCAGCGCTATTCCGACCAGCACCAGACTGAACAGGAATGGCAGCCGCCAGCCCCAGCTCTCAAAGGCGGCGTCACTGAGCAGATGACTGAGCAGCGACACACTGCCGGTCGCCAGGATCAGCCCCACGCCGTAGCCCACCTGTACACCGCTGCTGTAGAAGGCCCGCCGGCCGGCGGGGGCGCTCTCCACCGCCATCAGCGCTGCACCACCCCACTCACCACCCACGGCAAAGCCCTGAATGGCACGCAACAGCACCAGTGCCACAGGGGCCCACAGCCCAATGGCGTCATAGGTGGGCAGTACGCCGATCAACGCCGTGGCAACGCCCATCATCATCACGGTAAGCATCAGCATTCGCTTGCGACCGAGGCGGTCACCAAAGTGACCGAACACGACGCCGCCCAGCGGGCGAAACAGGAAGCCCACGCCGAAGGTCGCCAGCGACGCCAGGGTACCGGCCGCAGGACTGACATTGGGAAAGAACTGCGAATGAAAGATCAGTGCGGCCACGATGCCGTAGAGCAGGAAGTCATACCAGTCCACGACCGCCCCAATGAAACTGCCCAGCGCCGCCCGGCGCGCCTGACGGGTTGGCGACAGGCACACCCCGGTGGATACTTCTGCACTCACGTTCACATCATCCTTTCGGCCGTTTTATGCTCAACTTCGCATGTGCGAAGAGCGGCAACCATGCCATCGGCACTGGTCGGCGTCCATCAGGGAGCACCGGGATCGCAAAAGGCAACAGGCCCCGCTCGCCAGGATGACCACAGTGATCAGCGTCACTACGCTCCTCGAGGACTACAGGGCGCACCTATAACGTACACAGGAGTCGACATGACCCAATGGCAGGCCCTGCGCGGCGAGCTGCTCGGCTTTCATCGCGATCCCGGCGACAGCGAACAGCCCCGCGCCAACTCGCTCACTCACTACCCCGATGGCGTGGTACTGATCCGCGACGGCGTGATCGAGGCTGTCGATCATTACGCCGCGATGGCACCCCATCTCGATCACACGGTAGCTATCGCACACTATCCGGGTCAGTTGATCATGCCGGGGTTCATCGACCCGCACCTGCACTTCAGCCAGCTCGACATCATTGCCTCACATGGGCGCCAGCTGATCGACTGGCTCAACACCTATACCTTTCCCGAGGAGATCCGCCTCAACGACCGCGATTATGCCGAGGCACTGGCAGAGGGGTTTATCCAGCAGCTGCTGGCGCACGGCACCACCACGGCACTGGCCTTCTGCACCAGTCATCCGAACTCGGTGAATGCGCTGTTCGAACGGGCCGAGCGCGAACGGATGCGACTGATCGCTGGCAAGGTGATGATGGATCGCAACGCCCCTGAGGCGCTGTGCGACACGGTCGACAGCAGCATACGCGATAGCCGTGCGCTGATGCGCCACTGGCACGGTCGCGGCCGGCTGGAGTACGCCGTCACCCCACGCTTTGCACCGACCTCGACCCCGGAGCAGCTTACCGCAGCCGGAAGGTTATGGCGGGAAGATCCGGGGATGGTGATGCAGACCCACCTGTGCGAAAACCGCGCCGAAATCGAGTGGGTGGCCGAACTCTATCCCGAAGCGAAGGATTATCTTGACGTCTATCAGCGTGCCGGACTGCTGGGACCACGCAGCGTGTTCGCCCACGCCATTCACATCGACGATGACATGCGTACCCGGCTGCGCGACGGTGGCGGCGCAATTGCCTTTTGTCCCAGCTCCAACACCTTTCTCGGCAGCGGCCTGTTCGATCGCCGCGCTGCACGAGCGGCCGGCGTGCCGGTAGGGCTCGCCACCGATATCGGTGCCGGCACCAGCCTATCGCAACTGACCACGCTCTCGGATGCCTACAAGGTCTGTCAGCTACAGGGCGATGCCCTTACGCCCTGGCAGGCCTTTGATGCGCTGACCCGCGGCAATGCGCAGATGCTGGGACTGGCGGATCGCATCGGGCGGCTGGCCCCCGGTCTGGAGGCCGATCTGGTGGTGCTCGACCCCGCCTCGACACCGCTCATGGCGCGCAAGCAGGCGCATGGGCCAACGCTGGCCGAGAAGCTCTTCAATCTGATGATGCTGGGCGACGATCGCACCATCCGCGCCACCTGGGTCATGGGTCGGCTGGCGTATGAACGGGCATAAGATGCGGGAATTTCGTGGCTGAAGCCGCCTATCGCGACTGAAGTCGCTCCTACAGCCCCTTGGAACATATCGAATGCAGGGGTGAATTCGACTGTGATCGCAGCTGAGCCCGATCCTGCAACCCCACTGGAGTGGATTCAATGGTAATCGCCACTGAAGTCGCTCCTACAACCCCCCTGGAGCAACCAGATACCCGGGAAATTGGACCGGCAGGTTATCGTGGCTGAACCATGCTCATCCCTATGCCGGGCCAACGCATGTAGGAGCGACTTCAGTCGCGATTCGGGAGGCGGCGGCCATCAGATGGCAGGTCGAATCATCCATGATCAGGCCGCACGGACATCGTGGTTGACCGGAGGTTGTCCTTTCCACCGAGGGAACAAGTGCAGGAGCGACTTCAGTCGCGATTGTCACAAGAAGGAAATCCTACCGATCAGCTGCCGCGATAGACACTGTACGCCCACGGCGTTATCAGCAGCCCCACGTGAGCACACTGCCCATGGGTCAGCGTTATCGTGACCGGCACCCGATCCAGAAAGGGAGAGTCCACGCCCCGGGCAAGAAAATAGTCGCGCACATGAAAACGCAGCGTATAGTGCCCGCCTTCGCCCGCTTCGAGCAGCGGCGCGGCCAGCCCGCCGGAGGTATCGGTCACGGCATGTGCACAGGGTGTAGTCGCCTCATGCGCGAACAGATCGATGTGCAGTCCGGCTGCCGGCAGGCCACCGTGCTGATCGAGCACATGCGTGGTCAGGGTCGCCATGATGGCCACCTCTCTGTAGTCGGTTACACTCATCGGCGAACATGATCACGTCCGTGAGCGTGCCAGACCCCATCAACAGAGGGAAGATACCCTTCGACTGGCGCCTGCACGAACAGTGCCCTTTTTCAACCTGCAGGAGAGCCCCATGCACGATGAACGCCTCTCCAGTCCGGCGGTGGCGCGCAATCGCGAACCCCTGCGCGAAGTGCTGGCTCGCGTACTGCCAACCTCCGCACGAGTACTGGAAATCGCCAGTGGCAGCGGCGAGCATGCCTGCTACTTCACCACCCGGCTACCGGGTCTGATCTGGCAGCCCACCGATCCCGATCCACAGGCGCTGGCCTCGATCCAGGCATGGCGCGCCGATCAACCGGGTGTGGATAACCCGGGTGCTGTGGACAACGCCGCGAGCCACCTGCTGGCACCGCTTAAGCTGGATGTCACTCAGCGCCCCTGGCCGGACACAGTGGGCAAGATCGACGCCCTGGTCTGCATCAACATGATCCACATCGCCCCGTGGGCCGCGGCCCAGGCACTGTTCGCCGAAGCGGGCGAGCGCCTGCCACAGCACGGACCACTGGTGCTTTACGGTCCCTTCCGGCGCCATGGGGAGCATACCGCGCCGAGCAATACAGCGTTCGATCACAGCCTGCAGGCGCGTGACTCCCGCTGGGGCATTCGCGATCTGGAGAGCGACGTCGTACCGCTGGCCGAACAACATGGCCTGACACTCGACGAAGTGATCATCATGCCAGCCAATAATCTGAGCGTGGTGCTGCGCCGGCGCTGACCCGAAGCAGAGGATCAGTCCTCCGGATGACGCCGACGCTGCTGCTCACCCTCGGCGCGGGTCTGCTCTACACAGGATTTCGACACCAGACCATGCTGATGGGCATGCTCGGCCAGGGTCGCACTGTCCTCGGCGAGCGTCAGGGTACAGTCGGAGCGCGATACCTCATCGGCCAGCTCCCGAATGGCATCGCTGCGCCGGCCATCCCGGCTGACATCGCGAATGTAGATATTGCTGATCCGCCCCGGATGATCACGCACAATCTGGGCATAGACTTCCGGATCATGCTGACCACTGTCACCGATCAACACGAACGGCATGTCCTCATAAAGTGACAGCATCTTTTCGATCAGCGTCTGCTTGTGATCCTCGGCCTTCTGCGGCATCGGATGTTGCAGGGTCAGGCCCCATTCGCGCAGAAACAGGACCGGCCCCACCGGAATACGGTTGATCTGGAAGAAGGTCTCGAGCACCTCATAGATGCTCCAGGGACCTCGGGAAACGTAGAGCATTGGCCGCTGACGCTGGCCGTCTGCACCTTCGTGCAGTCCCTGATAGAAGCTCGCCACACCGGGAAAGGCCGTGCGCCGCTCGGCCTTCTCGAAGAACAGCCGATAGAACATGGTCAGCTTGTTGGCGACCCCGGTGTGCATCACGGTGTCATCGATATCGCTGATGACTACCCGGTCAACATCCGGCGGTGGCACATAAATATCGGTACTGGCCGTGGCCCCCGCCGTCGCGCGGGCGCGTCGGCTGCCGGGGTCCCCACTGCCGGTCAGTAGCCGAAAATCGGCCTGATGCCAGACACGATCGGCCGGCAGTGGTTCATCCAGTTCAATGTTGGCATGAAAATACCCGTAGCGATCGGTCGTCACGACACAGCGGGTATCATTGACCCGAATTTCGACTTCGACATCGTGAATGCCCCAGCGAATGCTGCGTCGCACCAGATCGACCAGATCACTCATCAGGGAATCCTGGCGAGTGGGCAAATTAAGGCCGGGCTGTCGAAATACCCGGCCAATCAGAAAGACTTCGGTACGTGAGCCATAGCCACGATAGGAGTGGATGACGCGCCCGCCATGGGCGCGCTCCGATTTCATCGGGCGCACGGCCACCTTCAGCAGCCGGCGCAATCCACGCTTCATGGCACGGGACATGGTGTCGATTCCGGAAAGCAGCATGCAGCCTGCGAGAGTTGGTCAATATGCAACGAGCTGACGATAAACGTAGTCGTTTGCTGCGCTGACTGCATGATGAATCCGTGTTACCGGACTACTGGTTACCGGATGCCTGATTGCCGCGCCCCCGGCCACCACGACGCCGACGCCGTGCCGGACGCTCGCCTTCCTTGCGTGGCGACTGCTCGTTGCGCTCACGACCGCCCTGTCCCCGGGAACGCTGCTGACGCTGACCGCCAGCGGGGCGGGCATTGCGCCGCTGGCCGGGAGGCCCGGGATCCTCGGTCTGACCGCCAGCGCTGGACAGTTCTTCCTGTACCGCCCGGGCATCGAAGTTTTTGCTTTCGTGCACGGGTACCGGCTTGCCGATCAGTCGTTCGATACCCTTGAGCTGATCACGTTCATCCGGCGCCACCAGTGACATCGCGCTGCCACTGGCACCGGCACGGCCGGTGCGGCCGATGCGGTGAACATAGTCCGCCGGCACATTCGGCAGTTCGAAGTTGATGACGTGGGGCAGATGGGCAATATCGATGCCACGGGCCGCGACATCGGTGGCCACCAGGATGCGCACTTCGCCCGACTTGAAGCCGTTGAGCGCCGAAGTACGCGCATTCTGGCTCTTGTTGCCATGAATCGCCGCCGCGGTAATACCGGCCTTCTGCAGGTTCTTTGTCACCCGATTGGCCATGTGCTTGGTCGCCGTGAAGACCAGCGCCTGCTCGAGCTGTTGCTGCCGGATCAGGTGCACCAGCAACGCGGTCTTCGAAGGCTTGTCGATCTTGTAGACCGACTGGTCGACTGTTTCGGCCGCCGTATTGCGCGGCGCCACATCAATGCTGACCGGCTGATCGAGCAGCTTGTCCGCCAGCTGGCGAATTTCGCTGGAGAAGGTCGCCGAGAACAGCAGGGTCTGACGCTGCTGCGGCACCAGTTTGAGAATCTTGCGAATGTCGTGAATGAAGCCCATATCGAGCATGCGATCGGCTTCATCAAGCACCAGCGTCTCGACCTGATCGAGGCGCACAGCCTTCTGGGAGACCAGATCCAGCAGCCGTCCCGGACAGGCCACAAGGATATCGACCCCTTCACGCAGGCGATTGATCTGCGGGTTGATCTTCACGCCGCCATAGACGACGTCGCTCTCCAGCCGAGGCGACAGGGCAGCGCCATATTTTTCCACGGATTCGTGGACCTGAGCGGCCAGTTCACGGGTCGGCGTCAGGATCAGGGCCCGCACCGCGCGCCGGCCAGTGACCGGTTGACGGGACAGCCGCTGCAGGATCGGCAGTGTGAATCCGGCGGTCTTGCCGGTGCCGGTCTGGGCAGCGGCGAGCACGTCGCGCCCTTCAAGACAGGCGGGAATGGCCTTCGCCTGAATGGGGGAAGGGGTATGGTAGCCGGCAGCCTCGACGGCACGCAGCAGCTCGGGCGCCAGCCCGAGTTCGGAAAAGGACATCAGTGAGCTTCTCGCAGCAGTCGGGAAGCCGAATGGCGCCTCTTCGCCGGCGCCCTGCGGTCACGGACTGCATGGGGGATTCGAAAGGACGGGGGCGAGGGCACTGTGACGACAATGGCATTGACTGCCCGGCCTCACCCCGTGCGAAGAGGTCGCTAACATAGGGCATTCCGGAGGCGATTACCAGCACCAATGCCCTGCGCTGTTCATGATCAGCGCCAGATGATCTCCAGCGTCTCTCCGGAAGCCATGCGCTGCAGATGCTCGGCCACCACGCCCTGCATGCGTTCGAGTTCATCCTCGCCGGCGTGCACGGTGACCACCAGCTGCTCGGCATGCGCGCTCATGGAACACTGCGACGCGCCGAAATCGATATGGCCGTGCGTCTCGTCATACTCGACCTCAAAACGATGCGACCAGTGCTTGCAGAGTCGGTTGATCAGACGACTGCCAGACTCGGTCGTCATGATGGCGGTAGCATCAGCCATGGTCATTCTCCGGAAGTTAAAACAGGGAGTATCCCATACTCCAGTGCCCCTCGTCCGAGGCTAACAGATGACCGATCATTCATGACCGACACTGTGCTGTCGCCTTATCAGCCATGGCACCAGAATCAGCAACACGATCAGACTGATGCCCCATCCCAGCAGAGTCGGCCAAAGCGGTCTGACCACACGGGCCATGAGCCGATGCTCCCCGGCCGCTACGTCGACCGTCAACAGACCCTGCCCATTGTGACCATATGCGATCCGCTGGCCATCGATATAGAGATGCCAGAACGGGAAAGCATAGCGTGCCAGCGTATAACTACACTGCGTCTCGCCACGAGTAGTGGCCTCGAGCACGCCATGAATCATGCTCGTCACTCTGGCATGACAGCCCTCAGACGCCCTGATATCCCACGCCGGACGCTGTGACGCATGCTCGATGACCCTGCTTTCGGTATGCGGATTGAGATATTCCGGGTAGCCCGCAAAGCCCTGCTCATGACGACTCAGCACCTCTGTTGTGGGTGCATGGAGATCGGGATTGCCAGCACCGTCATGGTGACTTGCCTGGAAATTCAGCAGCCCGACCCCGGCGTAGAACATGACGTAGGCCAGCACAATAAACCCATGCAGCAGGCGGCTGCGAAACAGGGTGAACGCCACCACCGGCAATGTCAGCGACACGAAGAAATAGAAGCGAAACCAGAAGCCCACCATATCAGCCACGGGCAACTGCCCGAACAGCCATACTGCACCGGGCAATTGTACGACGATCGCCACTACGCCGAGAGCTGCCATGATCTCTAGACGCTGATCCAGCTGGCGCCGCCGCAGGCCAAGTGCCAGCAGGAACACCACCATGGCTACACTGGAGATGACCAGCGCCAGCATGTTACGGCCGATCAATGAAGGCACATCCAGCAGTGTCATGTGCGAAAAGCCTGTCGGCCCTACCGCCGAAGGCGAGATGGTCGACTCGGCCAGTATCGCCGGCACCAGATACCAGGCGATCGCCAGCACGGACAGAACATAGCCCATCAGATAGTGTTTCAGCAGCGTCAGCGAGCTATCCCGCAGACAGCAGTAAAGCGTTACCGCACCCAACAGATAGGTCGAGGCGATCGCCATCGGCATATTGGTCAGCCACATCAGTGCGGCCATGCCGGCAAAGCGTAACACCCCATGGATATCCGCACGCTGTCGCATGGTGACAAAGCATGACAGCAACAGCGGAATCAGTGCACTCGCCATCATTTCCGCCATGGCATAGCGCACGATACCACTGTTGAGCATACCGAAACCGAGTGCCACCAACAGTGCCACGACCTGTCGACGGCTTCTGTCGAGCGACGCCGGCGTCAAGTGCCAGGTCGTCAGCGCACACACCCCGGTCAACAGCCAGATCATGGCCCCCGGCAACAGCACCGGCGGCAATACCCAGGACAATACCCCACCCACCATCAGGGAAAGCGGTGGATAAAAAAGATAGCGTGGCTCACCCAGCCCGAAGTTGGCCAGACTGCTCCAGATCGGCAGCAGATTGCCCTGCGCCATTGACTGCCCGTACTCCTGCCAGCTGGTGAAGTGAAAAATGAAGTCGTACTGTTCCCACGAGTAACCCAACAGGACGAGGGGAATGATCGCCAGCAGTGCGCCTCCGGCAAAGCCAGGCCATGGCACCTTGGACATGGGAGGATCCTTGCAATAGATCTTGCGAATGGTTTTTCACGGTCGAGGGGATCCGGACGAATGGATGCGGCATGCCTGCCCCCACCAAACCGTTTTGCCACTATCGGTTTATTCCCGATGCTTCTGTACCGATTGTCGAACATGGCATAACGAGACCGGACTGTCAGACTGACCAGGGCACCCGTCATGTTGTTCCGATAAGCTGGATAGCGAGTTACCGAGCCGAACGAACCATATTGCCACATCCATGACCGATGAGATTGCCTTGCAGAACGCCATACCAAATCGCCGGAGAATCGCCACACTTTCCCTGCTTGCGGCGCTGATACTGTATATCACCAGTCTCTGGCTGGAAGCGCGCTGGCCGGCCATGAGCTACCTGGCGGCCTTCGCCGAAGCGGCGATGATCGGCGGCATCGCCGATTGGTTCGCGGTCACCGCACTGTTTCGTCATCCGCTGGGACTGAAGATTCCGCATACAGCCATCATTCCGCGCAATCGTCAGCGCATCGGGCGCAGCCTCTCCGGCTTCATTCGCGAGAACTTCCTCTCCGAACGCTACGTGCGCGACTCGGTACGCCGCTTCGATCTTGCCGGGGCGCTGGTGGATTGGCTCGATCGTCCTGACCGACGCGCGCTGGTCAGTGCCAATGTGGCACGTTTCGCAGTGGCATCACTGTCGGCGCTGCGCCAGGAGGCCGCGCGGGACTTTCTCACCCAGACCCTGCGCTATCACCTGGGGCGACTGGATACTGCCCGCATGCTCGGCGCCGGACTGTCGGTACTGGCTTCCGAGGGGCGCCATCAGGCGCTGCTCGATGACTCACTGGCAAAGCTCTCACGCTGGCTGGAGGACGAAGATCATCAGGAGCAGGTCAAGACCTTCATTACCGATACCGTCTTCAAATTGTTCAATCCGCGCATCCTGGGGCGCGAGGTCAGTTTCCACCGGCTTGCCGGCTGGGTGGTCAACGAGCGCATTGTCGAGCAAAGCGCCCGGCTGATCAGCGAGGTCAGCGCCGATCCCGAGCACCCGCTGCGTCGCCATCTGGATGAGCAGTTTCAGGCGCTGATCGAGCGCACCCGCAATGATCAGAGACTGGCTCGCAAGCTCGACGGACTACGCGATGAGCTGCTCGACAACGAACGTCTGACCCGTTACCTGGGGGCGGTCTGGGAAGATGTCGTGACCTGGCTTGAGCGCGACCTGGCCCGCGACGACTCCGAGATACGCGCCCATTTCGAAAACTTTCTGGCCCACTATACCCGTTCGCTGCGCCAGGATGACGCCGCCCGCCACTGGCTCAACGAGCAGGCCGAAACCCTGCTACCGGCACTGGTCGAGCGCAATGGCCCGCGTATCGATGCCTATATTCAGCGCTATCTCGACAGCCTCGATACCGGCGAAATCGTCGAGCAGATCGAGAAAAATGTCGGCAACGATCTGCAGTACATCCGCATCAATGGCACGCTGGTAGGTGGCCTGATCGGACTGGGGATTCATGTACTGACCCAGTTGTTGCCATTCAGTTGAGTCTCCGGCGCTGCTCGGCAATGGCGGCGATATCCCGGGGCGTGGTCCGACAACAGCCACCGATGATTGCCGCGCCTGCCATCCGCCACTGGTGGATCATATCGCCAAAGGCCGAACTGCCGACGTCAGAACTCTCCTGCGGCTGCCAGCCACCCTGTTGCGGATCGTAGCGCTCTCCGGAGTTGGGATAGACGATGACTCGGCGTTCACTAACCGCGCGGATCTCATCGATCAGTCCGCTGATATGCCGCGGAGCGGTACAGTTGACCCCGATCGCCACCACCTGCGGGCACTCCGAAAGCAGCGCCGCACACTCCCGCATCGGTGTACCATCACTGATATGGGCCGCATCCCGGGCCGTGAAGCTTACCCAGGCACGCGCCTCGGGGAATTCCGGGAGCAGTCGGATCAGCGCCCGCGCTTCGCTCAGCGAGGGCAAGGTTTCAATCGCCAGCAGATCAGGGCGTTCACTCAGTAGCGCCGCCAGGCGCGGTCGGTGAAAGGCCTGCAGCACCACTTCATCGTCGGTATAGTCGCCCCGATATTCGGAACCATCGGCCAGCGTGGCCCCGTAGGGCCCCACCGAGGCAGCCACCAGTGGCCAGGGGCGGCTGTCATCGGCATGCATCTGCCAGAACGCCTCGCGCGCTCGGCAGGCGAGTTGTACCGAGCGGCGGATCAGCGCCAGCGCTTCCTCCTCGCTCATTCCGTAGCGACGAAAACCCTCGACCGATGCCTGATAACTGGCCGTGATGGCGCAATCCGCGCCGGCCTCGAACCACGCCTGATGTACCCGGACAATGGCCTCGGGCGCTTCATGCAACAGCCGGGCCGACCATAATGCGTCATTGAGCTCGAAGCCGGTGCGTTCGAGCTCGGTCGCCAGCGCGCCATCGAGCACCATGAAATCAAAACGTGCGAGCACGTCATCCAGTGCACTCGGCAAGGGGGGTTGTGCCATGCGCTACGTCTCCTGATCGGTTCTTCGATCACGGTTTTTCCCATTCACCAGAGTGCCACGCTTACCGCAAGGCGACCATGGTCCGGGTGTTACAGCGCTGCTGCCTTCGTCAGGCTGGTGTGTTGTCGCTCGGCTCGGGCATCATCCCCCCGGCTCACAAGGCCAATGCAGCCGATGCTTCAGGCATCCCCTGACTGACAGGTACACCAAGGGCTATACGCTTATGCACTCCCCCGCTGACGCCCCCGATTCTACCCGGGATCGGGGCTTTCTCGGCCATCCCCGCGCGCTGGGGCCGCTGTTTTTCACCGAAATGTGGGAGCGATTCTCCTACTACGGTATCCGCCCGTTGCTGGTGCTGTTCATGGCTGCTGCACTGCACGACGGTGGTCTGGGCTTCGAGCGCGATACCGCTTCGGCCATCGTCGGCATCTATGCCGGTGCCATCTATCTCTCGGCCCTGCCCGGCGGCTGGCTTGCCGACAACTGGCTGGGCCAGCGCCGGGCGGTCTGGTACGGCTCGATCCTGATCGCTCTGGGCCATCTGTCGATTGCCCTCTCCGCCGCCTGGGGCGCGACGATGTTTTTCATCGGGCTGCTGTTCATCGTACTCGGCTCGGGGCTGTTCAAGACCTGCATGTCGGTGATGGTCGGTACCCTCTATGACGAGGGTGACGCGCGCCGCGATGGCGGCTTCGCCATCTTCTACATGGGCATCAACCTGGGCGCTCTGTTGGCGCCGCTGTTCACCGGATTGCTGATGCGTCACTACGGCTGGCACTGGGGCTTCGGTATCGGCGGGTTGGGTATGCTGGTGGCGCTGCTGATCTTCCGGCTATGGGCCATTCCCGGTCTCAGACGCGCCGATGAACTGCGCGGCCGGGCTGCCAGCTGGGATGCACCCGCCGTGGCACGCCGTGGCGTGGGCTACTGGATCAGTGGCCTGGCGATTGCCCTGTCCGCCTTTGTGGCCCTGGTCGCCATGGGCGCGATCAGCCTCGACCCGGTCGCCATCGCCGAAGCCATGACCAGTGTGATTATCGTCTGTGCGCTGGGCTATTTCGTTTACCTGTTCGCCTTCAGCGGGCTGGATCGCAACGAGCGCATCCGGGTGGCCGTCTGCTTTCTGCTGATCATGGCAGCCGCCTGTTTCTGGGCCTCGTTCGAACAGCAGCCCACCTCGTACAACCTGTTTGCTCGCGACTACACCGATCGCATGTTGTTCGGCTGGGAGATCCCCACGGTGTGGTTCCAGTCCTTCAATCCGCTGTTCATCATCCTGTTCGGCCCGCTGTTCGGCTGGCTGTGGCCGGCCCTGGGGCGGCGCGGGCGGGAACCCGGCAGCCCGGCCAAGTTCGTCCTCGGCCTGCTGTTGGCAGCCGGTGGTTTCGGTCTGATGATGCTCGCCGCCGAACGGGTACTGAGCAGCGGCGGCGCCGTCAGTGCCGGCTGGATCACACTCAGCCTGCTGTTGCTGACCCTCGGCGAGCTCTGCCTGAGTCCGGTGGGACTATCGACCATGAGCGCGCTGGCGCCCCGCCAGATGCGCGGTCAGGTGATGGGCCTGTGGTTTACCGCTTCGGCACTGGGCAATCTGGTCGCCGGTCTGATCGGCGGCCACGTCAACGCCGGCGAGCTGCAGCAATTGCCCGAACTGTTCGGCCGCTGTGCGGTGGCACTGGTCATCTGTGCCATCATCCTGTCGCTGCTGATTCGACCGATCCAGCGTATGCTGAAGGGCAATCCGATCGTCGACCCGGCCGCTGTTCAACAGAGCGCGCCCGACTCGTCATCGACGACCCGTCACTGAATCACCGGAGCCGACCGATATGCCACTGACCGAGACGCCCGCGACCCCCGCAGAACGCCTTGCCGCCCTGCGTGACGCCATGCATGCGCATGGCTTCGATGGCTGGTGGATTCCCTCTTCGGACCCCCATATTTCGGAGTATCTGCCCGAGCACTGGCAGGGTCGTGCCTGGCTCTCCGGCTTCGATGGTTCGGTCGGTACCCTGGTGGTGACGCAACACGCGGCCGGCCTCTGGGTCGATAGCCGCTACTGGGTACAGGCCGAAGCACAGCTCGCCGGCAGCGGCATTGAGCTGATGAAGCTGCAGCCCGGTCAGGCGCAGGCGCCGATGCACTGGCTCGCCGGCGAACTGGAGCGGGGCACCACGGTCGGTTGCGATGCCGCCGTGGTATCGCTGACCCAGGCCCGCCAGCTGGAGGCGACACTGGGTGGGCGTGGGATCAGGCTGCGTACCGATCGCGATCTGCTCGATGAGATCTGGCCCGATCGCCCGGCACTGCCGCAGGCGCCGGTCTACGCTCATCCCGAGCAATACGTCAGTACCTCCCGGCGTGACAAGCTCACCGAACTGCGTGAGGCCATGCGCGCTCATGGTGCCGACTGGCATCTGCTCTCCACGGTGGATGACATTGCCTGGCTGACCAATCTGCGCGGTGCCGATGTCGACTATAACCCGGTCTTTCTCGCCCATATGGTCATCGGTCGGGATCGCGCGACCCTGTTCATTGCCCCCGGCAAGCTCGACGAGCCGCTGCGCCGGGGACTGGTCGATGATGGCATCGAGGTGGCCGACTATCAGGCGGTCAGCGGCTACATCGCTGCCCTGTCGACCGACACCCGGGTTCTGTTCGACCCGGATCGCGTCACCCTCGCACTGACTCGGGCACTGCCCGAAGGCGTTGCACCCATCGAAGCGTATCAGCCCACCAGTCTGGCCAAGGGGCGCAAATCCGACGCCGACCTTGAGCATGTGCGCCACTTCATGGCCCAGGATGGTGCAGCGCTGTGCGAGTTCTTTGCCTGGCTGGACGACGCCCTGGCACGGGGCGAGTCGCTGACCGAGCTGACCATTGATGAACGTCTGACGGCTGCCCGAGCAGCACGCGAGGGCTTCGTCTCACGCAGCTTCCCCACCATTGCCGGGTTCAACGCGAATGGTGCCCTGCCGCACTATCGCGCTACCGAAGAGACACACTCGGCGATCACCGGCAATGGCCTTTTGTTGATCGATTCCGGCGCCCAGTATCTCGGCGGGACGACCGACATCACCCGGGTAGTGCCGATCGGCGAGATCACCGCCGAGCAGCGCGCCGACTTTACCCGGGTACTCAAGGGCACCATCGCGCTGTCGCGAGCGCACTTCCCCCGCGGTATTCCCGCGCCGCAGCTCGATGCCATCGCGCGCGCGCCGCTGTGGGCCGCCGGGCTGGATTACGGGCATGGCACCGGCCATGGTGTGGGCTACTTTCTCAATGTTCATGAGGGTCCCCAGGTGATCGCCTGGCAAGCCCCGAACCGAGCCCAGACCGCGATGCAGCCAGGCATGATCACCTCGATCGAGCCCGGGCTGTATCGTCCCGGGCACTGGGGCATTCGCATCGAGAACCTGGTCGCCAACCGGCCCGCTGACGCAAGCGAATTCGGCGATTTTCTGCAGTTCGAGACGCTCACTCTCTGCCCGATCGATACCCGCTGCATTGACTGCTCGCTGCTCACCCGGGAGGAAATCGTCTGGCTGGATGCCTATCACGCTACGGTGTGGGAGCGGCTCTCACCACTGCTTGATGGCGCTGCCCGTGCCTGGCTGGAAGAGAGCACTCAGGCCATCGGCCGGGAATAGAACCGACCTGCAGCAAGGCGCCTGCCATGAAGGAAACTCATATGGCAGGCGCATGATCTTCACTCTCCTGTGGGGCCGGGTCGCTTATCCTGATGCCACTTTCCGAGCTCGGCAGGGATGTCGAGGCGCTCACCCCATTTTGACAGGCCATTACCCATGCAATACAGCGGCAGCCGTATCCTGACCACGCATACCGGCAGTCTTCCGCGCCCCCGTTCACTCTCCGAGTTATTGGTTCGACGCGAACAACACAAACCGTTCGATCAGGCAGTGCTGGAGCGCGAAATCGAGCAGGGCGTCATCCAGGCGGTGAGAGGCCAGCTCGATGCCGGCCTGGATATCATCAACGACGGCGAAGCGCCGCGGGTCGGGTTTTCCACCTATGTCATCGAGCGCATGTCCGGCTTTGGTGGCGAGCAGCGTCGCAAGCCGGCACTGGATATGCAGCGTTTCCCCGGTTACGCCGACCACATGGCCCGTCAGATTGGCGTGGCAGAAGACCTGGCACGGGTCTGGGACACTGCCGAGGCGCAGCGGGCGGTGCATTACGAGGACTCGCTGGCCGGCGTCACTGCCGAGCTGGCCGCGTTCGGCAATGGGCTGAAGCAGCAACACGCCCAGCCGATGGAAACCTTCATGACAGCCGCTTCACCGGGCGTGGTCACGACCACCATGCTGCGTGCTGCCGACAACCCGGATTACCCCACCGATCGTGACTATGTGCTGGCCGTCGCCCGGGAGATGAAAAAGGAATACGACGCCATCATCGCCGCGGGCCATCTGCTGCAGCTCGATGCGCCCGATCTGGCCATGGAACGGGTAATCATGTTCGGTGATCAACCGCTGGGCAGCTTTCTCGAACGCGTTGAACTGCATGTCGAGGCGATCAACCTCGCGCTGGCCGATATTCCGCCGGAAAAGGTGCGCCTGCATGTCTGCTGGGGCAACTGGCAGGGGCCGCACCAGGATGATGTACCGGTCGCCGAGCTGCTGCCACTGCTTTATCAGGCGCAAGTCGGGGCACTCAGCATTCCGCTCGGCAACCCGCGTCACGAACATGAGAGTGTCTCCTTCCGCTCGCATCCGCTGCCCGATCACATGCTGCTGATTCCCGGCGTCATCGATGTCACCACCAACTACCTCGAGCATCCCGAGGTCGTTGCCAATCGTCTCTGCGCCGCGGTCGATGCCGTCGGCGACCGAGAGCGGATCATAGCCGGGACCGACTGTGGCTTCGGCACCTTTGCCAGTTACGAGTTCGTGGCCCCCGATGTCGCCTGGGCCAAGCTGGGAGCGCTCAGCGAGGGTGCCGCGCTGGCCTCGCAACGGTTGTGGGGATGAGCGCTTGTGTCCTGCGAGCAGGGCCATGATGCTCGCAGGACACACATCTGCTGAAATCAACCGGAGCATGACCGCATGATCCACAATCCTGAAGGACGTATCACGCTACACCCGCATACCCGGCGCGTTCGCGTCTGGCTCGATGATGTGCTGCTCGCTGACAGCCGCCGCGCCATCGAACTGCGCGAGACGAACTATCCACCCCGGCAGTATCTACCGCAGGAAGACGTTGAGCTCTCCCGTCTTTCGAATTCGGCCACCGTCACCTACTGTCCGTTCAAGGGCCATGCCCGCTATTTTGCCGATCACGATGGCACGGATATCGCCTGGAGCTACGAGACACCGCTTGAGTTCGTCGCCGATATCCGGGAGCGGCTGGCCTTCGATGGTGAGCGAATAACGGAAACCATCGACGACTGAGTCGCTCTCAGGGCGTTTCGGGCGTGATTCGAACCAGCCGGCCATCTCGCTGATCGGTCAGTACCCAGAGTGCACCATCCGGCCCCTGGGCGACATCGCGTACCCGGCCGAGGTCTTCCAGCAGCCGCTCTTCACCGCTGACCCGATCGCCCTCCAGCGCCAGGCGCACCACTCCGCCGGGCCTGAGCGAGGCGATCAGCAGATTGCCCTGCCACCCCGCAAAGCGATTGCCGGTATAGAAGGTCATGCCACCGGGCGCGATCACCGGGTCCCAGTAGTAAATCGGCTGTTCCATGCCCTCGTGTTTTGTAATGCCCTCACCGATCGGCGCACCGGAGTAGTCCTCGCCATAGGTGATTACCGGCCAACCGTAGTTGTGCCCCGCCTCGGGCCGATTGAGCTCATCGCCGCCCTGAGGGCCGTGCTCGATGGTCCAGAGCGCGCCGCTTCCGGGGCGCAGAGCCGCCCCCTGAATATTGCGATGGCCGTAGGACCAGATCTCCGGACGAGCCTCGTCGCGACCGACAAAGGGATTATCGTCGGGAATCGAGCCATCGCGATTGATACGCACCACCTTGCCGAGGTCACTTTCCAGTGACTGTGCCTGCTGACGCGGTTCGGGCAGCGAACGTTCACCGAGGGTAATGAAGAGATGCCCCTCGCCATCGGGAATAACCCGGGAGCCAAAGTGTTTGGTGGAGTCCCAATCAGGCTGCTGATGAAAGATCGGTTGTACATCGGTCAATCGACTGCCGTCGGTAGAGAGCGTCGCCCGCACCACTGCCGTGCCGTTCTTGCCATGCTCGCGCGGCTCGGAGTAGCTCAGATAGAGCCGCCGATTGTCGGCAAAGCCCGGATCGAGTACGACATCGAGCAACCCACCCTGGCCGCGCGCATCGACCTCGGGCACGCCCGTGATCGGCTCGGAGATATCGCCTTCGGCAGTGATCACACGCAGCCGCCCCGGGCGCTCGGTCACCAGCATGCCGCCCTGGGGCAGAAATGCCAGCGCCCATGGATGCACCAGACCATCCGCCACCACTTCGACCTGCAGTTCAACCGTCGACTGCATGGCAGGCGCCCGGGTCTGGGCAGGGAAGGCGGGCTGCTGATCGGGCGCATTGGGGGGCGGTGCCTCCATCGGCGCGCCGTGGGCAGCCAGTGAGGGGGCCAACAGCAGGCTCAGGGTAGTGGCGAACAGGGCAACACGCATGGGCAAGGCTCCTCCGGGGATCACGTGGCTTCTACGCTAGCACCCCCATCGCCGACGCGAGTGACAGGCCAGGGCTGGCTTCAGCTGCACGTCGCGTGAGAATGCGATGAAGCCCTGCAGCAATATTTTTTGGCTCGCTCTTGAATTTCTTCAACGCGCCACTATTTAACATAATGTCTGAAGCGGGATGCTCACCGGAGGTCCTGCGATAGACCACCGAATGCCGCGAATGCGGGTCGGTGTCGACAGAACTTCGCTGATATTTCGGGAGGTTGAATCATGTCTACCATGTCTCTGAGCCCACTGTTTCGTCGCAGCATCGGCTTTGATCGACTCAACGATCTGTTTGAATACGCCATGCACAACGACGTACCCAGCTACCCGCCCTACAACGTCGAAAAACACGGCGATAACGACTATCGCATTGTGGTGGCGGCTGCCGGGTTCAATGAACAGGAACTGGCCATCGATGTCGAAAACCGGGTGCTGACCATCAGCGGCGGGCGTGACAGCGAAGGCGAGAACAGCGATCAGGAGCCGATGACATACCTGCATCGCGGTATCGCCAAGCGCTCGTTCCGACTGGCCTTCCGACTCGATGAAAACATCGAGATCCGTGGCGCCCGGTTCGAGAATGGTCTGCTGATGATCGATCTGCTACGGGTTGTCCCCGAGCAGCAACGCGCCCGCCGCATTCCGATCAACGGCGATGAGACGCAATCGCTGAGCGATCAGTCGTCCTCACTGTCGGGATCGCAGACCGGCGTCAGCCGCAATGAGGCAGAAGTCACTGCCTGATGCCTGAAGGGGGCCATTTTGCTCCCTCGGGACCATGACAAAAAGGCTCCGCCCTCTTCGGCGGAGCCTTTCGCTTTTCGGGACAGGTCAAAAAATGGCCGTCACCCAGCGTCAGTGCATTTTTCTATCCGGTCAATAAATACCATTAATATCCACTGGCTTATTGCTTTATGGCAGGAAAGAGGCTTTCAACAGACCTGTCGACGTATTATACTAATGGTGTATTGAACAACCCCTTCTTGCCTGTCGTAACCGTTAGCGCAGCGCAATGCATCCCCGAACTGAGGTGTGTCACGTCAGCGACAGGATCTTTCGGTACCAGCGCTGCTCTCGGAAGAAGTTCTTGCCGGCTCTCCCGAGCGCTGATACCGATGCAGCACGGTCAAGCAGGTCAACGATGTTCCGGGTCACACTTTTGATTCGAGAGGTCTTTCATGGCATCGCTTGCTCACACTTCGCCGCTGTCTCACGACAACACTGCTGCTCTTCTGCCCGATCCGATTGCATCTGCTCAGCGAGGCGAAACACCGAGTTCGCTTCCCTGTGATATCGAACAGTACACGGACAATGATTATCGCCTGACGGTCCCTGCGACCGGTCTGAGTGGCCGGGATCTGTCGGTTCGGGTTGACGATCATGTCCTTACCATCAGCGCCCGAGCCGATGATGATCAGCGCGATCAGTCGGCCATCCGGCTCTATCGCGGCATCGAGCGTCAGCCGCTTGAACTCGCCTTCCAGCTGGATGACCACGTCAGCGTGCGTCGGGCACGACTGGCCAACGGGCTGCTGAGCGTCGACCTTCATCGCAGCGCAACCGAGGCCCGCCGGGCCCAGCGGGTGGTAGTCAACTCGGAAGCCGAAACCACCGTGCGTCAGCGGCTCTCCCGCATTCGTCCGCTGCGAGGCACGCGGCGCAGTCGTTCGGCCTATCTGAGCGCAATCGACGAGTAAACAGCCGCTGTTCATGACAGCATCCATCAAAAGGCCCCGCCGAATGGCGGGGCCTTTTTCATGGCATGCCGAGTGTCGACACTTATCCCGGCGTAGGCGCTGATTCGGCAATCAGTCCTTCGCTCTTGAGGGTCTGCCAGAATTCGGCCGGGATATCGGCCTGCATCGACTGATGGTTCGCCTTCGCCTGTTCAGCGGTACGGGCACCGGGAATGGTCGCCGCGACCACATCCGGCGCCGCGGTAAACTGCAGCGCCGCAGTGCGCAAATCGGTGCCATGCTCGTGGGCGATGCGGCTGATCCGATCCCGCTGTTGACGATAACCCTGTGGGATATCGGTGCTGTACATCCAGTGATTGCTACCGGCGAGAAAGCCCGACCCCAGGGGGGCACCGATGACCAGCGGTACTTCGGCCCGGCGGGATTGCGGGAACAGCCGGCTCAGGGCATCCTGGTGGTTGAGCAGGGTGTACCGGGTGGCCTGCAGAATGACATCCGGATCAGCATGTTCAATGGCTGCCAGCGAAGGCTCGATATCATTGACGCCCATGCCCCAGCCCCCGATGATGCCCTCTTCGCGCATCCGGGTCAGCTCCGGCATGGCGCCCTTGAGGGCCGTATCAAGATATTGTTTCCAGTCATCGCCCAGGTCCTTGTTACTGGGTGCCAGATCATGGATATACACCAGATCGATCTTGGAGACCCCCAGGCGCTGCAGACTGTCCTCCAGCGAACGGCGCACCCCTGCAGCGGTATAGTCGTAGCGATAATTGAAGTTGAGATTGCCCTTCCAGATGCCGAGCTCGTCCACCGAAGCATCGGGCATCAGCAGTCGACCCACCTTGGTCGACAGCACATACTCCTCCAGCGGCTTGTCATCGAGGAAGTGGCCCAGTCGACGCTCCGAGAGCCCCAGCCCATACCAGGGCGAAGTATCGAAATAGCGCGTCCCACTCTTCCAGGCCGCTTCCAGCATCGCTTCGGCCTGATCGTCGGGCGTGACCCGGAACATGTTGCCGAGCTGGGTTCCGCCGGCGCCATAATGATGTTGCGGCGGAAACAGATCCATCGCCAGCGGCGGCTTACCCGGAAGTGCCGGGTTGCCACTTCCGGGCGCCTGGCCGGCGGGATGGTGGCCATTGCCCGCGGCCAGTGCTCTGGTGCCGACGGTCGTGGCAGCGGCAGCGACGGCTGCCTGAGTCAGAAATTCACGACGGTTGCTCATGCACTCTCCCTTCTGCACGGCTTCCGGCTCTCCCGGATCACCGTGACTACGCCAGTCATCCAATGAAAGATGCCCCCAGCCTGGCTGACCCGGCGTGGTCCGACCAGTCATGCACTCGCCCGCCTCGGGCTGGTGTCTGATGAGGCTCGTCACCGGGATAAAAGTGGCTTAAAGTAGTGCGCATTTGTCACACCTTCGACCCAGAGCAACCGATGGCCTCTTCTGTCCTGTCTGCCGCGCCCTGTACTTCTCCCGATGATGCCCTTGATGACCGGACGCTGCTCGACCGGGTACTGGCGATCCACGACCAGCGACAGATCGCTGCCTTTCTCAATGAGGTCACGCCTGAACGCTGGTGCCGCGAGACCATCAACCGCTGGGTCAAGGGCCGCGCCACACCGCGCCTGTCGCATGCCGAGCATCGCCGCCTGCAGCGTCTGCTGCCCACCCCACCGACCTCCAGGCCGGCCTTCCGCTTCATCGACCTGTTTGCCGGCATTGGCGGTATCCGGCGGGGCTTCGACGCCATCGGTGGCGAGTGCGTATTCACCTCCGAGCGCGACCGCTTTGCCGTGCGTACCTATCGCGCCAACCATTACTGCCATCCCGACCGTCACCGCTTCAATCTCGATATTCGCGATATCACGCTCTCCACACGCGAGGATATCGATGAAGAGACCGCCTACCGCCACATCAACGATGCCATCCCCGACCACGAGGTACTGCTGGCCGGTTTCCCCTGCCAGCCATTCTCGCTGGCCGGGGTCTCGAAAAAGAATTCACTGGGGCGCAAACACGGTTTCGAGTGTGATGCCCAGGGCACGCTGTTTTTCGATGTCGCCAGAATCATTGCTGCCAAGCGGCCACCGGCGTTTCTGCTCGAGAACGTCAAGAACCTCAAGAGTCACGATGGCGGCAAAACCTTTCGGGTGATCGTCGAGGCACTCGATGAGCTCGGCTATGAAGTGGCTGACGTCGAGGCGCCAAAGGGACGCGACCCCAAGGTGATCGATGCGCGCCACTTCCTGCCCCAGCATCGCGAGCGCATTGTGCTGGTCGGCTTCCGGCGCGATCTTGACGTCCATCAGGGCTTTACCCTGCGCGATCTCGAGCAGGTCATGCCCGAGCACCGCGCCAGCTTTGGTGAACTGCTCGATGAATATGTCGAGGAGCGCTATATCCTTTCCCCGAAGCTGTGGCGCTATCTGCACGATTACGCCCGCAAGCATCGCGAGAAGGGCAATGGCTTCGGCTTCGGACTGACCGGGCCACAGGATGTCGCCCGTACCCTGTCGGCGCGTTATCACAAGGATGGCTCGGAAATTCTGGTCGATCGCGGCCTCGACCCGGCGCAGGCGTTCGACAGTCCCCACAATCAGGCCCATCGCCCGCGACGGCTCACACCCCGCGAGTGCGCCCGACTGATGGGCTTCGACGGCCCCGGAGAGGCGAGCTTCGTGATTCCGGTCTCTGATACCCAGGCCTACCGGCAGTTCGGCAACTCGGTGGCCGTGCCGGTCTTCGAAGCCGTAGCCCGGTTGATGGCGCCGCGTATAGAAAGAATCGTGAGCGCCAGCGCGGCGCCCACTGTGCCATCGCATCAGAGCGGTGACCGGTCAGCTCAGGTGCGATAGCTGGCCAACAGCCCCGCAACAAAGATGAAAAGGCCACCGAAAATACGATTGAGCAGGCGCTGCTGGCGTGGCGAGCGCAGCCAGCCGGCAATCACGGTGGCCAGCCCGGCAAAGCCGCACATGACCAGGATATCGACGCCAATCATGGTCACGCCCATCACGGTAAACTGCAGGGGGCGTGGCAGGCTCGGGTCGAGAAACTGTGGCAGCAGGGCGATCAGAAAGATGGTCGCCTTGGGATTGGTCACATTGACCAGCACGCTGGTGGCAAAGCGCCTGAAGGCCGGCTCGTCAGGCCCTGCAATTTCACCCTCATCAGGCGACACCGCCCGCTCGCGCCATTTGGCCACCCCCAGATAGATCAGATAGGCCACCCCGATCCATTTGATCAGCGCAAACGCCAGCTCCGAGGAGGCCAGCAGCGTGCCCAGCCCCACGCCCACTACCAGCAGTTGAAGCCCCAGCCCGACCTGCAGACCGAGAATGGCTGGCAGCGTCCGCTTCAGGCCGTAGCGCAGGCCATTGGACATGGTATTGATCGCCCCTGCGCCGGGGGTAATGCTGATCAGCAGCGTGGCGGCCAGAAAGGCCCAGAAGAGTTCCGGTGACATGGTGGCGTGCTCGGACCGGGAGATTTGGAAGCTCCATCATACGCTCGCTCACGTGACGGTGGAATGACCCTGCCGCCGATGGCACCGGCCCGTCGCCCATTCGCGCCAGCGGTCATCATCCCTGCCCCACGCGCAGCAAAACGCCCGCCCGGAATAGCCCGGGCGGGCGTCCTCATGACCCCATGCGGGATCATGCCATGGCAGTCTCGATCAGCCCTCGCGCTTGCCGTCGACCAGCCGGTTGAGCCCCAGCGGGTTGGCTTCACGGGTCGCTTCCGGCTGCAGTGCATCGGGGATGTTCTGATAGCACACCGGACGCAGGAAGCGATAAATCGCTGCGGTGCCCACCGAGGTGGTACGGCTGTCGGAGGTACTGGGATAAGGGCCGCCATGCACCATGGCATCGCAGACCTCGACCCCGGTCGGCCAGCCATTGGCAAGAATACGACCTGCCTTGCGCTCGAGAATCGGCAGCAACCGACGCGCCTGGTCGTAATCGGCCTCTTCCATCTGCAGGCTGGCGGTCAGCTGGCCCTCGAGCTGCTCGGCCACCTGCTGCATTTCGGTGGTGTCGTTACACTCGATGACCAACGAGGTCGCCCCGAACACCTCTTCCTGCAGGCTGCGATCAGCCAGAAAATCCTGTGCCGTGGTCTGAAACAGCGCCGGCTGACAGGTGTGCGGACCACTCCCCTGCGGGCCACGAGCAATTTCGCGCACCTTGCTGTTGCCGGCCAGCCGCGACATGCTCTGGCCATAAGCTTCATGAATGCCCGGGGTCAGCATGGTCTGTGCGCTGGTGTCCCTGAGCGCCTCGGCCGCAGTCTGCACGAAACGATCCAGTGCCGGCCCTTTCTCGGCGATCAGCAGCCCGGGGTTGGTGCAGAACTGGCCAGCGCCAAGATTGAGCGAGTTGATGAAGGCACGGCCCAGATCTTCGCCCTGGCCTTCCAGCGCCTTCGGCAGGGCAAACACCGGATTGATGCTGCTCATTTCAGCGTAGAACGGAATCGGTTCATCACGCTGTTGGGCGATCTGCCACAGGGCATGGCCCCCCTTGCGCGAACCGGTGAAGCCGACTGCCTTGATCCTGGCATCGGAGACCAGCGCCTGGCCGACTTCGAAGCCCGAGTCATACAGCAGTGAAAAGACCCCTTCGGGCAGGCCGCACTTGCCGACAGCCCGCTGAATGGCGCGACCTACCAGCTCCGAGGTGCCGGGATGAGCAGGGTGCGCCTTGGCCACCACCGGGCAACCGGCGGCCAGTGCCGAAGCGGTATCCCCCCCGGCGACCGAGAAGGCCAGCGGGAAGTTGCTGGCGCCAAATACCGCAACCGGGCCCAGCGCGACATGACGCTGTCGGTGATCAGCACGCGGCATCGGTGAGCGATCGGGCAGGGCCGGATCGACCCGGACATCGAGCCACTCACCATCGCGCACCACACGGGCAAACAGACGCAGCTGATTGCAGGTACGACCCCGTTCCCCGGTGATACGGCCTTCGGCCAGGCCGGATTCGGCCACGGCGCGCTCGATCAGTTCGTCACCGATCGCCTCGATCTCATCGGCACAGGTTTCCAGAAAGCGGGCGCGCTCCTCGAGACCGGTCTCGCGGTAGCGGTCAAATGCCTCCCAAGCGAGCCGGCAGGCCTTGTCGACATCTTCCCGAGTGCCGCCCGGCCAGCTCGGCTCAAGGGTCTTCCCGGTGGCCGGATTGACCGCCGCGATGGGTGACTGGCTGCCACGAATGGCCTGCTGGCCAATGAGTTGGGTACCTTCCAGTGCCATGACTCCTCCTTCCTGCGGGACCCGATCATGGAGCGCATCTCCATGACGGGCACTCAGTGAGTGGATGTGCAACGAAGACGACTCGCGGACAAATGCCAGCGGATTACGCAGCATTCGTCCCAGAGCCGGCAGTTCGATTTCGAAGCGATCGCCATCCCGGGTCTCGATACCCTCGGCAAAACTCAGCGTGGCCGTGCCGAAGAAATGCAGGTTGAGGTCACCGGGACGACGGAACAGGTCATACTTGAAGTGGTGATACTCGAGATTGGCGAAACTGTGCGACATGTTGGCTTCGCCGGTCGCGAACGGCTTTTCCCAGAGAGTAAGACCGTCGCGCACAATGCGACTGGTGCCGGTGAGACTGGCAGGCAGCTCGCCGACGAACAGCTCGGGACCGAAACTGCAGTGGCGCAGCTTGGAGTGCGCCAGCCAAAGATAATTGTGCCGCTCGGTCACGTGATCGGAACACTCGTTGCCGATGGCATAACCGATCCGCCACGGCTGACCCTGCTCATCGTTGAGATAGATACCGACCAGCTCGGGCTCCTCGCCGGCATCCCGAGCGAAAAACGGGACCGGAATGGGCTGTTCGGGCGCAATCACACAGCGGCCATCGCCCTTGTAGAACCATTCCGGCTGAACGCCAACGGCACCTGCCTCCGGTTTGCCGCCCTCGACGCCCATTCTGAACATGCGCATCGAATCGGTGAGGTGCTCCTCGGCCGTTTCAAGCGCACTGTGCATCGCCGAGCGGGTATCGGCACTGCCCAGATGCGTCAGGCCGGTTCCGGTGACCAGACAATGGGCCGGGTCGGGATGCATGATTGGCGGCAGCAGCTGACCGCCAGCCACCAGGGTGTCGTAATCGAGCAGTTCATCACCGAGCAGCCCCTCGATGACACTCGCCAGCGACTGACCGGTCGCAACGGCCTGCCGGGCCAGCGCCAGGGTACCGCCCTCGAGATCGATCGGTCTTACCCGGGTTTCGCTCTCCACCAGTGCGGCCCGCGGGCCATGAACGCTCTGGTACTGGATCAGTCTCATGCGCTTCTCCGTGGTGATCGGGCCCAGCCGCCGCTACCGACTGCACCCTGAAGTGCCACCGGACGCGGGATGGCGTCGCGTACCGGAGGCATTCATACGGTAGCCGTTGTAGCGGTCAGTTGTCATACAACATCGCCAACAGCCCACCATCATAGTAGAACTCTGGCACCGGATAGCGATTGAAAGGCCGGATATCGACCAAGGTCGCAGAGGATGTGTTGTCTTTACGCTTCCGATCACATCCCTCTGATCATACGAGTACTCCGGCTGACGGAACCTTGACCCATCAACCGGAGCAGCAGGATCGACACGCTCACTGGTGCTCGTCAGGTGAGCAGCGTGAAGATCACCCAGACCAGTCCAAACGCCATCAGCGAAATGCCGGTTGAGACCACTGTCCAGGTCTTGAGCATGGTCTGGGTACTGACGCCCAGGAAGCGCCCCACCAGCCAGAAGCCGGAGTCGTTGACGTGCGAGTAACCAATGGCACCCGCCACGATCGCCACCGTAATGCAGGCGGCCGGGAAGCCGGCGAGCTCGGGCGCCGCCAGCACCGCCGGTGCCATGATGCTGGCAGCCGTGGTACCGGCCACGGTGGCCGACCCCTGAGCGACACGGATCACGGCGGCAATCACATAGCCGGCCACGATCAGCGGCATGCCCATCGACTGCAGGCTGCCAGCCAGTGCTTCACCGATGCCACTGGCCTTGAGCACCCCACCGAACATGCCGCCGGCCCCTGTAATCAGGATAATGCTGCAAACCGGTGCCACGGCCTGTTCGACAATGTCGTTAATGGCATCCATGGCCTTTTCACGCTGACGTCGCAGCACCAGCAGCCACATGGCTACACAGGTGCTGATCAGCAGCGCAATCGGTGTTTCACCAATCAGCAACAGGGTGTTCAGCAGGGTATTGCCCTCGGGCAGGACGCCGCTGGAGATCAGCGTCGAGATCCCGGTATTCATGAAGATCAGGCCCAGCGGCAACAGCAACACCAGCAGGACAATGCCGAAGGGAGGCAGCTCGCCCGTCTCGTCGGCCTGACTGTCGCCCATCATGTCAGGCACCGGCTGGAAAGGCGTATGCTCGGCGCGGGAAACCGACAGCCGATAGCCCATGACATACCAGGTCGGGATGGCAACTACCAGTGCCACCAGCAATACCTGACCCACATCGGCATGCAGGAACACCGCCGCTGCTACCGGGCCGGGATGCGGCGGCATCAGCGCATGCATGACCAGAAAGGCTCCCGCCGCCGGCAGGCCGTAGAGCAGCAGCGAGCCTTTCAGCTCGCGGGCGATCGAATAGATGATCGGCAACATCACCACGAAGGCGGCATCGAGAAAGATCGGGAAACCGAACAGCAGGCAGGCGATCGACAGACCCAGCGGCGCACGCTCCCGCCCGAACAGTCGGATCAGGGTATCGGCCAGCACCCGAGCGCCGCCGGAAACCGCCACGATACGCCCGAGTACGGCGCCAAAGCCGATCAGCAGGGCCACATTGCCCAGGGTGCTGCCGAAACCGGAGAGCAGGGTCGGCATCAGGTCAGAGACACCAATGCCGGTGGCCAGTGCCGTCGCAATACTGACAATGACCAGCGAAAAGAAGGGATGTAGCCGCACCCGAATAATCAGCAGCAGCAATACCGCGATGGCAACGGCTGCAACGGCCAGCAGGCCGAGCGTCGACATCCCGGAAGCGGCCGCGTCCTGAGCCCCTTGCATAGTCATTCTCCCTGGCGGGCCACCACCGCAGCCACGGTGGCTATATCTTTAATGGAAATCGGATAAGGCGTTGGCCCGGTCATCATTCGGGCAGGACCACAAAGGACGCCTGATGCACAACACCCTCTGCGACGTACGAATGAGTGGCCATCCGTACACACGCTGAAGACAGCAAACAGGACCCCGGCACATCGCCCTTGCGGTCGACGCGCTTCATGAGCCGGGTCCCGTTATTCGGTCACTCGGCAGCCGGAACCGCCTGAGCATCCATCGGCCGAGGCTCGGCATCGCCGTCGCCGAGCCCCGGGTAATGGCTCAGGACAGCGGCGGCGGACCGAGTTCTTCGAGCAGCTTCTGCAGCT
Organism: Kushneria phosphatilytica; assembly: GCF_008247605.1. Taxonomy (NCBI): domain Bacteria; kingdom Pseudomonadati; phylum Pseudomonadota; class Gammaproteobacteria; order Oceanospirillales; family Halomonadaceae; genus Kushneria; species Kushneria phosphatilytica. Next base: position 3,467,606 of record NZ_CP043420.1, read on the forward strand.
TCACATAGGCCCGATTGCGATAAGCGATCAGTTCCGGAATGCGCTCGGCCGGTACATCGGTGAAGCCACCGCCACTCTTGGTCCCCAGCTTGCCCTGCTCAACCAGTTCACTGAGTACCCGAGGGGTGGCGAAGCGCTCGGGGAAATCCTTCTGCAGCGACTGATAGCAGAAGTTGTAGACATCCAGGCCGGCCATATCGGCAATCGCGAAGGGGCCGAAGAACGGCAGGCGGAAGCCGAAGGTCGTCCGCACCAGGGTGTCGATGTCCTCGGCGCTGGCAACCCCTTCCTCGAGCAACTGTGTAGCCTCGTGGAACAGCGCATACTGCAGGCGATTGAGCACAAAGCCGGTCACGTCGCTGACGGTCGCGGTCTCCTTGCCGGTCTCATGCACGATGGCACAGGCCGATTCCACTACATCGGAACGGGTGCCCGCATGCGGAATGATTTCCACACCCGGGACAAAGGGCGACGGATTGGAGAAGTGTACGCCCAAAAACCGACCCGACTCGGTCACGGCCTCGGCCAGTGAAGCGATCGAGATGGTGGACGTATTGGACCCGATGATCGCATCCTTCGGCGCCGCCGCGCATATCCGGCGCAGGGTCTCGTGCTTGATATCGAGTTTTTCGGGGACCGCTTCCTCGATGAAATCGACACCCTCGACGGCCGCTTCGATGGATTCGGCGGCGGTGACATTGCGCTCGATTCGTTCGACCGCATCTGCCGGGAACAGCTCATCGGCCACATACTGTCGCGCTTCGTCGATCAGCCGCTGGCGGTTCTTCTCGGTGACTTCGAACGAAACATCGCTGATGCGCACCTCGGCACCGGCCAGCGCCATCACCTGAGCGATGCCGCCACCCATGTAGCCGGAGCCGACGATAGCTACCTTGCGTGTCATGGAACTCTCCTGATGAAGTTGAAAACGGTTATTCAGCGCTTGCCGCCCTGACGGACCCGGCTCTGACCGAGTTCATAATCGGATGTGCGCGGCAGAATCTGCTCACGCAGGTAGCGCTGATTGGTGTTCGAAACACTCAGGCCATCACCCCCGTAATGCTCGGTGCAGATGACGCCCTGGAAGCCATGGGCCAGCGCGATTTCAAACGCCTTGCGATAGCTGATCAGCCCGAACTCCAGCGGAGCCGGCATGGCGATATACTGATCGCGCGCCACATCCTCGTCGCGGCTGTAGTTCTTGACGTGCCAGTAATTGGCATATGGCAGGGTCTTTTCCATCATCTGCTGCCAGGGCTCGATCGGGCGATGCAGGCGAATCAGATTACCGATATCGGGATTGAGGCCCACGTTCGGCAGGCCGATATCCTCGACCAGCGCCACAGCAGAGTCCGCAGTCCCCAGATAGGTGTCCTCATACATTTCCAGCGACATCAGCAGACCCAGCTCTTCCGCACGCCGACCCAGCTCCTGTAGCCGCTTCACCGCCAGATTCCAGGTATCACGATCGCCGGTCGGGTCCTTGTGGCCTTCGACAGTCCAGAACCACAGCTGCTTCTGCTGCTCCGGGGTCAGCGCCTGGTGCAAGCCCACGGAAACTACCTCGCAGCCCAGTTCGGCAGCGGCTTCCAGCGTGCGGTGGCTGTAGGCCAGGTTGTCCTCGCCGTGTTCGGTATCGATCACACTACGACGGATGGCCGACAGCGAAGGCATGCCGAGACCGACGTCCCGCGCCGTCCGCTTGAACTCATCCAGACGCGCTGCCGACAGATCACCGGGTTTCACCCAGCCATCGGTCAGATCGACATCACGGAATCCGGCATCACGAACTTCGGTAAATACCCGATGCCAGTGGGAAGCGTCGGCATCATTGACATGCCGCCCCTGGGAATCGGTTGCGGAAAACTGCAACAGAGCGGCCGCGATCGGCCATTCTTCAGCACTGTAGGGCATTGCAACGCTCCTCTTGTGTGGTCGCTCATCGGTGACAGGGGCCGTATGGCTGTCGAACACCGCCCGGTATTCGACAGGGCGCCCTGTCACGGGTTGGATCATGGAGAGGCACTGACTCCCGGAGTTTCAATGCTTCCCCAAAACCTCTTGAATTCAGGGATGGGCATGCGCCGAATGCTTTTGCAGTCGGAGGATCGGCCGGAGAGGCCGTTGCCATGGCCAGGCCGGTCTCCGGAAAGTACCGGCCAGCTTCACGCCGTGGTGATCGGGCATGCCGCAGCAATTACCATAGCGCTGATGGGCAATAACCAGACAATGCCGACAGCACGTCATTCTGATAACCTTTTGGTTATCGAAACGGCCACGGATCATATGTCATGGGGACTCTGGCGAAAGACTGGTTCTCCCGGGTTCGACTAAAGTTGCGCCACCTCGAGCTTTTCATTGCCCTTGATGAGCAACGCAACCTGCATCGCGCCGCGGCCCAGCTGGGTATCAGCCAACCGGCGGCTTCCAAACTGCTGGGTGAGCTGGAGGAGCGACTGGGAACGGCACTCTTCGAGCGTCACAGCCGTGGGCTGACCCCCAACTGGTATGGCGAACTGATGGTGCGTCGCGCTCGTTCGGTGCTGGATGAACTCGGTCAGGCGGGCGAGGAGTTCAACGCCCTGCAGACCGGGCATACCGGACTGGTGCGCGTAGGAACGGTCATGGCAGCAGCCGTCTCGCTGCTGACTCGAGCTGTCGAAAGACTGCACAGCGAGCGCCCGGGACTGCATGTCAGCATCAACGTCGATGTGAGCCATCAGCTGATCCAGGGACTGCTCGATGGCGACTACGATTTCGTGCTCTCGCGCATCCCGGCCGGTTTTTCCGGCGAGCACTTCGTGTTCGAGGAGATCGGTGAGGAGGAAATCTGCTTCGTCTGCAGTGTCCGACATCCGCTGGCCCAGGCCTCGGCCCCGAATCTGAAGGCTTTGAGCCAGTGGCCCTGGGCACTGCAACCCCGCGGTAGCCTGATGCGTCAGCGTGTCGAGGAACTGATGCATCGGGAGCGACTCGAGCTGCCCTGCTGGGTGGTGGACACACCGGATCCGATGGTCTCGCTGGCGCTGGTCGACAATTCGGAGTTCATCACCGTCGCTACCCGGGACGTCATCGAGCGGCTTTTCGATCCGGCCCGGTTTCATATCCTGCCCTACCCCCGACGACTCGGCATTCAGCCCTATGGCCTGGTCAGCCTTCGCCACCAGCGCCTCTCGCCGGGGACCGGTGCGCTGATGTCGACCCTGCGCAAGCTGATGCGGGAAGCCTCTGTCTCCTGAGCCGGTAGCCCACCCCCAGGCAACGGCGTGCGCGCCTTCGCCGTTACCTCTTGCCGAGCGCCATCCAAAATGCGATACCTGAAAATGAGTGAGTCTCATTACCATTCGAGTGTCGGAATTTTCATCGCATGACGCTTTCTACTTCTACCGCGCTCGGCCCACCACCTGTTCGGGCCCATACTTTCGGCGACCTGGAAGCGCTGGGAGAGCATTATGGTATCGATTATCACTTTCCCCGCTCGGGCTGCGCTGCACGCAGCTCAATCGTGCTGCGCGGGCGGGTACAGGAACTGGCACCCGCGCCCGGCCTGCAGCTGGTGACGTCCGATATCGAAGTACTCAAGCGCTATGACTCCTGTTCCCGAGCCCCCACGCCCCTGTCGATCATCGTCATGCTGGCAGGCGAGGCGGAAGTGGGTCTGGCTGGCAAGCGCCTCACCCTGCGCCCCGGCATGGCGCTCAGCGTCCGTCTGGATCAGCACTGCGGACTGACTGCCATTCAGGGCGCCGGCCAGCGTATTCGTGCCCTAACCCTGAGTCTTGATGACACCCGGTTGGCGGAGCTGACCGGTGAAACAGCGCAGACGCAGGAATCATCCATGCACGCATGGCGTTTGCCCGGCGTACTCCAGAGTGCACTCGAAGAGGCGGTGACCGCCCCGCTTGCGGGTATGGCACAACAGTTACAGCTGCAGGGACTGAGCCTGCAGCTGCTGGCTTACAGTCTGTCGGATACCAGGCGACCAACACCCTCATCATCGTTAACGGGCGAGCGTCAGCGTCTTGAACGGGTGCGCGAAACGCTGCGCAGCAACCCCGCCCATGAGCACCGTCTGGATACGCTGGCGCAGCTCGCGGCCATGAGTCCGGCCAGCCTGCGCCGCAAGTACCATGCCGCCTTTGGGCGCAGCGTCTTCGATGAGCTGCGCCACTTCCGACTCTCCCTGGCCCGTGACTATCTGTACAGGGGACTGAGCGTGCAGCAGGCCGCTCACTTCTGCGGCTACCGTCATGCCGGCAACTTCTCGACCGCCTTTCGTCGGCACTACGGCATTTCACCCGGTACGCTGACGCATCACAGCTGATCACCCTGCAAAACGACCTGAGCATTGCGCATAATCACGGCCGCCCTTGAAAGAGAATAATTCTCATTTCATAACGATAGGCGCAAGGATCAGGGAACATGCCACATCAATACACCCGCTATCGGCTCCGCCGCCATGCCATTGGTCAGCCACTGCTCTGCGGTGTCCTGCTGGTGGGTACGCTACCGGCCACCAACACCTACGCCGAGGAGATTGGCAGCCAGTCACAGGTCGTGGTGTCCGCGTCCTCTCTGGTGGATATCACCGGCCCCACCGAGGGGTATCGGGTCTCGGCCAGCGACGCCGCAACCAAAACCGCCACGCCGCTGATCGAGACGGCACGCACAGTCGATGTGATTACCCGGGCGCAGCTTGATGATCAGAACGTGCAGAACATGAACGATGCCCTGCTCTATACCCCCGGTGCCTTTACCGGCCTGGCCGGCGCCTCCAAACGCTCCGATGTAGTCGCACTGAGGGGCTTTCACGGCGGTGATGTCTCCAACACCTTTCTCGACGGCATGCGGCTGCAGAGCGACCCGGGCGCCTATTCGGCGATCCAGATCGACCCCTTCTTCCTGGAGCGCATTGATGTTCTCAAGGGCCCGGCCGCCAGCCTCTACGGGCGCAGCATGCCGGGCGGGTTGGTCGATTTCACTACCAAACGACCCCGCAGCGAGCAGCAGGGATTGCTGCGGATGAGCTACGGCAGCTTCGACAACCGCTTGCTCGGGCTCGATCTTACCGGCCCGGTGGGCGATGGTGACTGGGCCGATTATCGCTTCACTGCCCTGGGCAGCGCGTCCAACACCCAGTTCGATGTCGCCGGGCGTGAGCGCTATGCCGTCATGCCGCAGGTTGAGCTGCATCCCTCGGAGGATACCGATCTGCTGCTGCAGGCCTACCTGCAGCACGATCCGGCCGGTGACTTCCACGGTGCAGTCCCCTATGACCTGAGCGTTGATGACGCGCGCTTCGGACGTACCGTTGATCCCGACTTCTCCGATGCCGACCCCGCTCATGACGTGTTCAAGCGTGATCAGCGCATTTTCTCCGCGCAGCTCGAGCATCGCATCAGCGACAACCTGACCGTCAACTCGCAGCTGCGCTACATCAACATGGATGTAGAGCTCGAACAGGTCTATCAGGGCGGTTTCAGCGGCAATGGTGCCGAGCTTTTGCGCTACTACTCCGGCGCCAGCGAAGACCTCGAAGCGCTCTCCACCGATAACCGGCTGACCTGGGAGATCGACACCGGCGCGCTGTCCCACACGCTGCTGGCCGGAGTGGACTATCAGTGGCGCCACAACGATGCCGATTTCTCGAGTGCCGGCGCCACCCCGCTGGACCCTTTCAACCCTGATTACTCGGACGACTCGCTGACCAGCGAACCAGCCGTTTACAGCCGTCAGGCGCGGGAGGTGCAGCAGGCTGGTGTCTATCTCCAGGATCAGATTCAACTGGGCGGCTGGCGACTGACACTGGGTGGGCGTCAGGATTATCTTGATCGCGACTACCACTCGAAACTGACCGGGGCTACGGACAGCCGCAGCGATCATCACTTTTCCGGCCAGGCCTCGTTGCTCTATCGTTTCGACTCCGGTATCGCGCCCTATTACAGCTACAGTGAATCCTTCAATCCGAGTGCCGATTCCAGCGTTGACGGCGTGGTACCCGCCCCGGTAGAGAGCTTCCAGCATGAGATCGGCATCAAGTATCAACCGCCGGGCACCCGGGATCTCTATTCGATTGCCTTTTACGACCTGACCCAACAGAACGTCCAGCAGCGCGCCAGCGTGACGCCGGTGCGCTACATCGGGGTCGGCGATATTCGCTCACGGGGCGTTGAGCTTTCCGCGCGGGCCGCTCTCACCGAGCGACTCCGGGTGATCGCCGGCTACAGCTACAACAACATCGAGTACCGGGATGACAACAACAGCGTCAGCCCTGCCATCGAAGCGGGCAATACGCCGGTGCTGTCGCCGAAACAGATGGCTTCGCTGTGGCTGGCCTATGACTTTCCGCGCGGCGTGCGTGGCGGCGTGGGAACGCGCTGGGTGGATGAAAGCCAGGCGAGTGCCGACAACGAACGGCAGACCGACGACTACACCCTGGTCGACGCCTTCATCAGTACCGATCTCGGGCAGTTCTCCAGTGCGCTGCGCGGTGCCAGCCTGCGGCTCAACGCCACCAACCTGTTTGACAGGGAGTACGTCACCGGCTGCTTCAACACCAGTTACTGCTACTTTGGCGATGAGCGCAGTGTTACCGCCACGCTGGACTACCGGTTCTGAGCCCCGACCAGCCACCGTCTGGTAACCGGCCCGATGCCGTCGCGTTTCGACCCGCAGGCCCTGCCCTCGCCGGGCTGCGGGCGAACGTGATCAGGGCCTTGAGCGCGGCGGCACCCGAGCGGTTAAAGGCTCAGCCTGTTTCACGTGAAACACCCGATCTCCGATCCGGCCGCGAGGCATGACGGGAAAGACTCAAAGGCTTGATCAGGCCTTCCTGACGAATTCCGACTTGAGCTTCATTGCTCCGATGCCATCGATCTTGCAGTCGATATCATGATCGCCCTCGACCAGACGGATATTTTTTACCCGCGTCCCCACCTTGACCACCTGTGACGAGCCCTTGATCTTCAGATCCTTGACTACGGTGATCGTGTCGCCATCGATGAGCACATTGCCATTGGCATCCCGAATGTCGCGGCTCTCCTCGGCAGGCGAATCGTCACCCGCCTGCGCCCATTCATGACCACACATGGGGCAGACAAACAGTGTGCCATCTTCGTAGGTGTAGTCGGCGTTGCAGGCGGGGCAATGGGGCAGTGCTGACATTCGAGTATCCTGTTAACAAGCGTAATCGGGCAGGCATCTTACGTGCTTTAGCAGCTCAGGGCCGCAATATTTGACCACCCCGGGCCATGGTCATGACCCGAGGCAGTCCGATCGATCCCGGTCCATGCGAGCCGCGGGGCTGTCTTATGCACCGACCGACAGGCGAACTACGTGATAGCTCAGCGGCGGCAGGCTGCCCTTGAGCGCACCGTCTTCAACGCCCACGCCTTCGCCTGATACCGGGCGCACCTGATCCGGCTGGTTGGCCGTGTTGACGAGCTTCATCTGCGGATGGTTGATGCACTGATGCTCGACCAGACGGGCGTTTTCAAAGCCGTGCAGGGCGACATTCAGGTCCAGAGCCTCTTTCTGATGGCGGTTGATGGCAAAGAGCGTCACGTATTGCCCTTCCTCATCATGGACACCGGCAATATCGAGACATGGCACGTCCTCGAGCTCGCGGGTCTGATAGGTGGGGCCATCCACGGCCAGCTGCAGCGCTCGACCCCGGCCGTAGCGCGAGGCAAACATCAGCGGATAGAAGATGGTCTGGCGCCAGGCGTCACCGCCGGTCTCGGTCATGATCGGCGCAATCACGTTGACCAGCTGGGCGATACAGGCGATGCGCACCCGGTCCGAGCGGCGAATGAAGGTGTTGAGCACGCAGCCGATCAAAAGCGCATCCTCAACATTGTAGATGTCCTCGAGAATCGGTGGCGCAAAAGGCCAGTCGCTGCCCTCCAGCACGCGGCGATCCTGGGCCACGCTGTGGTACCAGACGTTCCACTCGTCAAAGCAGATGTGCACCTGGTGACGGGTGCGCTTTTTGGCCCGGATGTAGTCGATCACCCCGGCGATCGAGACAATGTAGCGATCAAGCTGTTCGGCGATCGCCAGATAGTCGCCGAGCTGGTCCTCATGATTGGTGAAGTACATGTGCAGCGAGATGTAGTCCACCGTCTCATAGCAGTGATCCAGCACGGTGGCTTCCCACTCCGGATAGCTCGCCATTTGAGGATTCGACGAGCCGCAGGCGACCAGTTCCAGCGAGCGGTCGTAGGCCTTGAGCGCCTTGCCGGTCTCGTTGGCCAGATGGCCGTATTCGGCGGCACTCTTGTGACCGATCTGCCAGGGGCCGTCCATCTCGTTGCCCAGACACCACAGCCGCACATTCCACGGGTGCTGGCGGCCATTTTTGATGCGCTCATCACTCCAGGCACTACCGCCGGGATGGTTGACGTACTCCAGGAAATTGCGCGCCTCGTCGATACCGCGCGAGCCCAGGTTCACCGCCAGCATCATCTCGATGCCGGCCTGCTCGCACCAATCGGCAAATTCATGAATGCCGACCTGGTTGGACTCGCGGCTGTGCCAGGCGAGATCGAGCCGCACCGGGCGCTCTTTGCGCGGGCCGATGCCATCCTCCCAGTTGTAGGCGGAGACAAAGTTGCCACCCGGGTAGCGCACCAGGGGCGGGGCCAACTCACGCACCATTGCCAGTACGTCCTGGCGAAAGCCCTGGGCATCGGCCTGTGGGTGGCCGGGTTCAAAGATGCCGCCGTAGATGGCGCGCCCCATATGTTCGAGAAAGGCACTGTAGAGGCGCCCGTCGATGGTGCTGGTGACAAAATCGCGGTGCAGGGTCACACGGGTCTGCATGAGAGTCTCCCGGTCAGAGGTCATGGTTATTATCAGGTCGTCGCCGGCCGGACAGTGCCTGCCCCGGGGTTATCATCGGTCGCGTCGCTCGAGTGCTGCCCGGCGCGTGCTTCCAGATCATGGCGAATGCGATCCATCTCGGCGTCATCCAGTCCGAAGCGCCAGCCGGCAAGCAGCATCAGCGCACTGACCAGCGCCGGAATCAGGGTGAAGAGCAAAACAATCATGCTCAGTGCCGAAGCCTGCTGAGCATCGGCACCGCCCACATAGTTACCCAGCGAGAGCATGAAGCCTACCAGGCCACCAGCAGCCGCGAGCCCCAGCTTGAGAAAGAAGAGGTTGCCAGCAAAGGAGACGCCGGTATTGCGATAGCCGCTCTGCCACTCACCAAAATCTTCGGCATCAGCCATGAAGGCCCAGGCGATTGGTGTGCCGATGCCGTGGCAGATGTTGATCAATAGCACCACGACCGCCGCCGGAATGACCTGATCGCCCGGGACGAAATAGAGCGCCACGCAGGCCACCACCAGCGCCAGTGAGCTTGCGATGAACACGCGTAACTTGGTCGAGCGGCGGGTCAGCAGCGGTGAGATGGCCGTTCCCGCCATGCCGCCAAGCACGCCCGAGGTCACGAACAGGGAGATACCGGCGGCGCCCAGTCCCAGTACCCAGGTGGCGTAATAAATCGCCGCCCCCTGACGCAGGAAGAACTGGAAAGCCTGCAGGAAGGTAATGGCCAGCACCTGACGCCATTTGGGGTTGGCAGCCAGTGTTTTCAGGCTCTTCAACAGTCCGTGGTGGTGAGTCTCGACCGGTTGTACACGTTCGCGCACGGTGGCAAAGCAGAAGCCGAACATGAACAGCGCAATGACGCACATCAGCCCCATGGTGATCTGGAAGCCGCGCGCCTGATCACCCTCGCCGAACCACTCCACCAGCGGCATCAGCGAAGAGTTGAGAATCAGGTAGGCCACACCCACCAGCACGAAGCGCCATGACTGGCATGACACCCTTTCGCGGTGGTCACTGGTCACCACGCCACCCAGTGCGCAGTAGGGAATGTTGACCGCGGTGTAGAGAAGCGACATCACCGCATAGGTGACAAAGGCATAGATGATCTTGCCCTGATCCGACCAGTCCGGGGTGGTGAACATCAGTACACAGGCCACCGCCAACGGCACCGGAATGAACAGGATCCAGGGACGAAAGCGGCCCCAGCGGCTGCGGGTACGGTCGGCAATGGCGCCCATGATCGGGTCGGTGATGGCATCCACGAAGCGCATGGAGAGAAAAATGGTACCGACCACCGCCGGCGAAATACCGTAGATATCCGTATAGAAGTAGGACAGATACATGACCACAGCGGCGAAGGTCATGTTGTTGCCGGCATCGCCCATGCCGAAGCCGATCTTTTCGATGATGCCGAGTCTGGTGCCCTGCATGGCGTACTCCTGATACCCCGGATGCCCGGCCCCAAAAGAGGCCAGCGACTTGTATCAGAAGCTATACAAGAGGATATCGCTCTCCCAATAACCAGAATATCAACCCTTGATAATATTAATGTTATCGTTGTCATTTCCATGCAATAAAAACAGAGGGATATATCAGCGCTTCATTGCGTGTACTGCACTAGAGTCGAATAGGCAGGGCGGCCCGATTAGCCCAATGTCGCATACCGGAAGCCCGGCTACCGATCACGACGATCACCCTGGGGGTACCATCACGGTTCGCTGAATCGCCGCTGAGCAACCACACTGACATCGACCCGCATGACAATTGACATCCAGCGCAAGGATGTCCTAATCCAACTGTCTTCAAGGAGGTCGTTGTGGAATATCGCAATCTTGGCAATTCCGGACTGCGCGTCTCGACCATGACGCTGGGTACCATGACCTTTGGCGGTTCGGGCCGAATGGCCAGTCTCGGAGACACCGATGTGGCCGGTGCTCGCCGCCAGATCGACATGTGCATCGATCGCGGGGTCAATTTCTTCGATACCGCCAACATGTATTCGGCTGGTGCTTCGGAAGAGATCCTCGGGGAGGCGATCAAGGACAAGCGGGATGATCTTCTGCTGGCGACCAAGGTCCGGTTTCCGATGGGAGAAGGTCCCAATGAGGATGGCCTGTCACGTCAGCATATTCTGACCCAGTGCGATGCCAGTCTGCGGCGATTGCAGACCGATCGGATCGACCTTTATCAACTGCACCAGTGGGATGGACTGACCCCACTGGAAGAGACGTTGCAGACCATGGATCAGCTGGTACGGGATGGCAAGGTGCGCTACTACGGCATCTCCAACTTTTCCGGCTGGCATCTGATGAAGGTCATGCAGACCTGTGAGCGTCACGGTTTCATCAAGCCGGTCTCCCAGCAGATCCACTATACCCCGCAGGCGCGCGAGGCCGAGTACGAGCTGATGCCGGCTGCCAGCGACCAGGGGCTGGGCACCATGATCTGGAGCCCGCTGGCTGGTGGGCTGCTTTCCGGCAAGTATCGTCGTGGCCAGACCAATCCCGATGGCACTCGCTTCAGTCAGGGCTGGACCGAGCCACCGATCCGTGACGAAGCGCAGCTCTACAATGTCATCGACAAGCTGGTGGAAGTGGGCGAAAGCCACGGTGTTTCTGCGGCTCAGGTAACACTGGCATGGCTGCTGAGCCGCCAGGGCGTTACCACGACGGTAATCGGGGCGCGCAAGGATCATCAGCTGGAAGATAATCTGGCCGGTGCCGAACTGACGCTCAGCCAGCATGAGATCGAAGCCATCGAAACGGCCAGCCGCCCACCGCTGATCTACCCCTACTGGCATCAGCTCAAGACGGCTGCCAAACGCTTCGGCCCGACTGATCGCATCCTCCATCAGCCCTATCTCGACGCCAGCGAATAAACCCACTGGTCGTTTCCCGGGACATTCGCTATCTCAACGCCCACCCCTCAGGCGGGCGTTGTCATGCGGGCGCTCAACGCCTGGCTGCGACTTTCGGCCATGCGGCCAAAGCGGAATGGAGAAAATCGGTGGACCTGCGCAGCATCGGAGCGTTGTCCAGAGCCAGGGAGTGTGGCCATGAATGCGCAATTCATCACCCGGGAACTGCTGGAGCGCTGCCGCCGCGAGCAACAAATCCAGCATGAACGTAACAGTCAGCGATTCGACCCTGCGCCCATCAGCAATCGCAAGGAACTCTCGCTACTGGTGGAGCAGGCACTGGGAGACGGCGACAGTTATGCCGATATCGCCAATCATCATCATGACATTGCACTGACTGAAGCAGAACTGACCGATCTGATCGGACCCGAGCAGGCACTGCGAGAGCGCATCGAGCGTTTCCGCATGGCGCACTGAGACGCTTGTATAGCCGCTGTCTCCGTCCGCTCAGTCACGGATTCAGCGGCTTTTCAGTACCAGCCGGCGTTCAACTCATGCATACGGCGACGCGCCCGCGCGGCCCGCGATGTTTTTCCAGATAACGGTGAGCTTCGACCATGTCATCAAAATCGAAGATTCGATCGATATGGGGCGTCAGCCGGCCTTCGAGGGTATAGCGATCGACAGCCCGGATTGCCCGCTGCAGGGCGTCCCGGTTCTGTTCGATGCCGAGCTCTGGCTTGCCGGCAAAGTTCGACAGGCAGTGCAGGAAAAAGCGAATGTTCTTGCTGAAGGCGGCCTGCGCCGGGAAGCTTGTCTGGTTCCCCCCCTGCATGTCATAGAGCACCAACCGCCCACAGGGCGCCACGGCTTCGCCCAACAGGCTCAGCTGTGGTCCACCCAGCGCATCCAGCACGATATTTACCCCGGCCCCATGGGTAATCCGCTCAATGGCGGTCAGCAGATCGCTGGTTTCGGTATTGATCACCCACTCGGCCCCCAGTTCGCGCAGAAATGCCTCATGCGTCTCACGCGTCGTGGTGGCGATGACCCGCCCGCCCAGGGCCAGCGCCATCTGAATGGCATAAGGGCCGTTGAGCTGACAACCGGCAGTAATCAGTACGGTATCTCCGGGCCGAAGTTCGGCCAGCTCACTGAGCCCCAGCCAACTGCTCAGAAGCGGCGTATAGTGCACGCTCGCTTCAATCGGGGTCAGCAGGTCGGGGTAGCGGATCAGGGACTGCTGCGGCAGGACGATCTGTTCACCATAAGTGCTGTAGCGGTTGGGGTCGAAGGCCGATATGGAAGCGACACGGTCTCCTGGAGAGAAGCGCTCAACATGTTCGCCCACGGCCAGTATCCGTCCGGCCATCTCGGTCCCCAGACCAGCCGGCAACGTCGCTCTCGTCTGTCCCAGATTCTGACGCCAGAGCACGTCACGCCAGCTCACTCCGATGGCTTCGGTGGTGATCAGTACCTCATCGGCAGCCGGCCGCGGCGGAGTATACTCGGTATACTCGAGCACATCGGCCGGACCAAACCGATTGAAGCGAATCATGCGAGACATGTCGCAGCCCTCTCCTGTTCATTGGATACCCCGACTCTATCCCGCTGTCGCGGCTAACACTATGCATGGTCATTGATACTCTTTATAACCGGCAATGATACTGCTCTGACAAGGCAGTCGCCGACTGTCGTTACCACCCGGGGGCCTTCATGAATCGCAGTGATCTGCGGCGGGTCGACTTCAACCTGCTGATCGTATTCGAAACACTGATGCAGGAGCGCAGCGTCTCACGCGCTGCCGAGCGGCTTTTCCTCGGCCAGCCCGCGACCAGCGCCGCACTGGCCCGTCTGCGTACCCTGTTTGACGATCCCCTGTTTGTGCGTACCGGACGCACCATGGAACCGACGACCCGGGCCCAGGAAATCTTCGAATCACTGCAACCGGCCCTGGATGCCATTTCCGGCGTATTGAGCAATACCCGGGATTTCGATCCGGCTACCAGCGAGGCGGTTTTCCGGATAGGCCTGTCCGATGATGTCGAATTCGCCCTGTTACCACCACTGCTCAAGCGGCTGCGCAGCGAAGCACCGAATGTGGTACTGGTCATCCGTCGGGCCAACTACCTGCAGGCCCCGCATCTTTTGAGCTCCGGCGAGATCACGGTCGCGGTATGCTATACCCGTGAATTGCCCGCCAATGCCAAGCGACGCACTCTGAGGCGTACCACCCCCCGAGTCATCCGGGCAGATGCCACGCCGGGGGCCCTGTCACTGGATGATTTCTGCGCTCGACCCCATGCTCTGGTATCCCATGATGGTGATCTCACCGGCTACGTCGATGACCACCTCGCCAAAATGGGACGACAGCGTCACGTGGCGCTGGCCGTGCCCCAGTTCAACGGGCTGGGCTCATTGTTGGCCGGGACCGACATCATCGCGACCGTACCGGATTATGCCGCCGGTGTCCTGACCGCCGGTGGCGGCCTGCGAGAAGATGAGCTGCCCTTTGCGGTCGACCCTTTCGAGCTCTCCATGGTCTGGCGCAGCGCCCAGGACAATGATCCCGGTGAGCGCTGGCTGCGCTCGCGTATCCAGATGTTCGCCGGTGATCCGGATTCGCTCTGAGCCATTGCAGAGCTCATTGCTCTCAAGTTCAGGAACACACTGCCGTTATTGCCGGCGTCGATAGTTGACTTCGCTGCGTTCGATTCGTCTTTACCCCCTGGCCGGTTCAGAATAGCGACATCCGCTGTCAACGCTTCTGATGCCGGGAGAATCGAACCATGAAAGCCCGTCTGATCATTGCTCTGCTGGTGCTGGCCATGGTGGCTGCCATTCGGCGGGCACGGCGTTGTCGACGGCTCAGGCTTGGTCATCGCCCGACACCGCACGGCTGCTGATCAGCCTCGGGTGACACATCAGCTTCATACGTAGTGGATAGAATAAAGCGCCTTGCGGCCCCGGATAAGCGACGTCGCCGTCCTCGAGGGCCTTGAGACGGATGCTGGACGAACGCTTACCGGCTGCCTGCAGCCACCTGCTACAGGATATTCGAACATGAAACCCCGCCTGATCGTCGTGCTGATCGCCGCGGCCCTGATCGCCTCGGCCCATCGCACGCTCGCGCGCAGGCCGAGGCTTCGTGACCGTCGCTCGACACGCTGGCAGGGGTCCCCCTGAACGAGCCGGCCTGCCCGCGGGGTGACATCCTGACCACCGCCTGGTCACAATGGCGGTCGTTTCCATTACGAGAGTCCTGCATGTCCCCCCATCCCGTTTCCGGAACGCCGGCCGCCGGGCTCGATACCACGGCCACCAACCGGCTGATGGATTATTTCGACCACCATGATCAGGTCTGGCTGTTCGGCTATGGCTCCCTGCTCTACAAGGCAGGATTTCCCTGGCTTGAGTGTCGTCCCGCAGCCATTCGCGGCTGGACGCGGCGCTTTTGGCAGGGCTCCCACGATCATCGCGGTACGCCCGAGGCGCCGGGTCGGGTCGCAACCCTGGTCCCGGAAGAAGGCGCCCTCTGCGACGGCATGGCCTATCTGATTACCCCCGCCGTGTTCGATCAGCTCGATATCCGCGAGAAGAACGGCTATCTGCGCTTCGTGACCGAACTGTATTTCGATGATGGCGCGCGAGCCGAAGGGCTGGTCTACATTGCCACCGAAGAGAACGAGGCCTGGCTGGGGCCGGCGTCGGATCATGAGATCGCCCGGCGGATTGCCGACTCCGCCGGGCCAAGCGGCCCCAATCGCGACTATCTGCTGCACCTGGCCGAGACACTGCGCGCGCTGGGCCACGTGGATGAACACGTTTTTGCGCTGGAGCGGGCGCTTTTGGACATCGAACGCAGCAGCTGAGGTATCAAATTCACTCGCTATCGCCGGTCAATTGCGCTGCCGTATCGCTGGCGCCCATCGAGACCGCCAGGTCGTGGGCACTCATGCCCCCCATGGCACGTGCCGCCGGATTGGCACCGTTGGCAATCAGATAATCGACAATGGTGGTGTGATTGAACATGGCGGCGAACATCAGCGCCGTCTTGCCATCCGGCGTGGTGCCATCGACGGCGGCACCGTTTTCCAGCAGTAGTTGCACCATCGCCAGATTCCCCTTGAACGCGGCACCCGCCAGCGGACTCTGACCGTTGTCGTTGCACAGTTCGGGATCGGCGCCATGTTCAAGCAGTACCCGTGTGGTCTCGAGATGGCCATGATAGCTGGCCAGCATCAGCAAACTGTCGCCCTTGTGATTACGCATATTGGGCGGCAACCCCTGTGGCAGCCAGTGGCGGAATTTCTCGGTCTCACCGTTGCGGGCGCTATTGAACACCTCGGTAGCCAGTCGGATCGTCTCCTCGTCCGGCTCATTCCGGGGCGGCTGTTGCTCATCCGACATGAAAGCTCCTGTTGTGCGGTGAATGATGCCGTCATGATCGGCCATTTCCCGATATCAGCATAGCCTCAACGGACAGGGCCCGGGGCAAATCGCCCCGGGCCCTGTGCTATCAGGCTATTTTGAACGGCCTTATTCGTAGGCCATGTCCTCCAGCTCGCGCCCTTTCGTCTCGAGAATGAAGCGAGAGACGAAGAAGATCGAAATGATGGCACACAGCGCGTAGAAGCCATAGGCGCCGGCCAGACCGATCGCTGCAAGCATGATCGGGAAGGTGATGGTGATACCGAAGTTGGCCAGCCACTGGCACAACCCGGCTACCGCCAGCCCCGAACCACGAACCCGGTTGGGGAACATTTCGCCCAGCATGACCCACATCACCGGCCCCCAGGAAGCGTTGAAGAAGAAGACATAGGCGTTGGCAGCCAACAGGGCGACCACACCATTGTTGCCCGGCAGTTGCAGACTGCCATTGACCAGCTCACCGGTAGAGAAGGCGTAGACCATGATGGACAGTGTCACTGCCATACCGATCGAACCAGCCCAGAGCAGTGGCTTGCGACCGATGCGATCGATCACCCCGATCGCCAGCAGACAGGCCAGGATACTGACGGCACCACTGATAACGTTGATCAGCAGGGCATCATTTTCGGAGAAGCCCACCGCCTGCCATAGTACGGCGCCGTAGTAGAAGACCACATTGATGCCGACCAGCTGCTGGAAGACCGCCAGCCCGATACCGATCCAGACCACCTTGTAAAGCTTGCCGGTTTTCGAGTTGATCAGATCGCGCAGACGCGGTTTGTGACTCTGCTCCAGAGAATTGCGGATCTCGCCGAGCCGCTCCCGGGCTGCGCTCTCTTCATGCACCATGTTGAGCACCCGATCGGCCTGCTCGGTCTTGCCGGCGCTGACCAGATAACGCGGACTTTCGGGAATGAACAGCAGCGCCACCAGGAAGATACCGGCCGGCAGCAGTTCCATCCAGAACATGCAGCGCCAGGCCTCGAAACCGAACCACAGCGGCTCGGTCGAAGCGCCGGCCAGGTGCGCCAGTACATAGTTGTTCAGAAAGGAGAAGAACAGCCCCAGAATGATCGCAATCTGCTGCACCGTGGCCAGGCGACCGCGTACCGCAGCCGGGGCGATCTCACTGATATAGGCCGGCGACATGACACTGGCAGCGCCCACGGCCAGACCGCCCAGTACACGATAGATGACGAACTCGACCGACCCCGAGGCCACCCCGGATCCCCACGCGCTGATCAGGAAGAATACCGCCGATACCAGCAGCAGCGAGCGTCGCCCGAAACGATCTGCCAGACGACCGGCAAAGAAGGCACCGACAGCGCAGCCCAGCAGCATCGAGGCCACGTTGAAACCGGTTGCAGCGCTATTGGAACCGAACGCCTGCTTGAGGCCATCCACCGTGCCGTTGATGACCCCGCTATCAAAGCCGAACAGGAAACCGCCGATGGCGGCCACGCAACAGGTGAGAAATACCACCATGGAGCGTTGTGAATCAGTGGAAGCTTTTGCCATCTTCTCTCTCCTCGAGTGCGACGATTCCGGCAGTGATCGCGCACGGCGTTGAACATGCAAAGCGGGCTGATCCATGACGCCATCCAGCGCCGCCCACCTTCACCCGGTAGTTGTCATCGATACACGCCACATCACCGCCAGTCATCGGCAAGGGCATCAGGCATGCTCGGGCCGAAGCGCACTTCCGAAATCCGATGGCCGGCGATCCAATGCACGTTCTCGGGCCATGCATGGCTAGGTCGTGACGTTCCCCCTGGCTCGACACCCTGCCATCCATTCGAATCCATGCTTCGCTCCGGCGGTGCTGCAGAGAAGAGGGCCCCTCCCTGCCAGCACCCACCAGGCACTTGGTATGAACTCTTAACCAAGTGCCGATGGTGAGGCTGCCAAGGCGACATCGCCATTGAGCAAAGGTCGAAAGACCGCTTTCAGCACACTGCACTTTGGTCGTATCAGCGCCAGGGACTACGACCAGGGTGGTATTCCGCAATAGCGCGATGCGGGTAACACTGAGGCTTCGTTCAGGCTCACAATCAAGCGCTGTTACTGCCTGTTCGGATACCGCTGCGCCGACCTTGCAAAGGCCAGCCATTCTCCTTTTGCCGGAATAACCTGATGCGGAAATCACCAGCGCCATGACCGGTCCACTCCGCTCTCACCACGGTGGTGATCTCGGTTTTCTCAAACGCCACAACCGTAGTGTCATCCTCGAAACGGTACGACGCGCCCCGGGGGTGACCCGAGCCGATGTCGCGGTGCGTACCGGGCTGACCAAGGCCACGGTCGGCGCCATCGTGCAGGAACTGTTGAACCGGGAGTGGTTGCGGGAAGGCGCGCTTCAGCAAAGTGGCGGCGGCCGGCCGGGACGCAGTCTGCATCCCGATGCCAGTCGCCATGTGCTGTTGGGGGTCGACATCGGCGTCAAGAGTCTGCGTCTGATCGCCTGCAGTCTGACGGGAGAGCCGCTGATTCAGCATCACATCGAGCAGGTGCCCACGACGCCCGAAGAGACAGCGACCACACTGACCGAGCACATTCGGACCATGCTTGCCGACGATGCAGTGCGCGATCGCCACTGCCTGGGGATGGGCGTGACCCTGCCCGGGCCGGTGTCACCCGATCGCCCTCTGCTGCGACTGGCGCCCAATCTGGGCTGGCGCGATGTGCCCTTTCTGGAGCTGCTGAAGCCGCTGCTGCCGCAGGTCACCGGTCACTGGCTGCTGGATAACGAAGCCAATGCGGCTGCTTTCGGTGAGTACTACTTCCATCCCGGCCTGTTACCCGACTCACTGGTCTATCTCAGCGCCAGTACCGGGATCGGTAGTGGTCTGGTGACCGGCGATGGTCATGTCCCGATTGTCTCCCGGGGGCGTGGCGGACTCGTCGGTGAAATCGGACATACCATCCTGCAGCCCGGTGGACTCTACTGTCATTGCGGCAACCGCGGCTGCGCCGAGACGCTGGTCAGTGGCTGGGCGATCCGGGCAGCACTCAATATTCCGGCCGATCGCAGTGTCGCCGAAACGCTGCGGCCGCGACTGAACGAGCCGGAAGTCGCCCTGACCCTGCGCCGAGCGGGCGAGGCCCTGGGCATGCTGTTGCTCAATCTGCACCATACGCTCAACCCCCCCGAGATCGTCATTGGCGGCTCTCTCGCCGGCCTCGGTGATGCCCTGCTGGCCCCCGCGCTGGCGTATTTCGAACAGCATCGCAATGGGCTGCTGGACACCACCGGCCAGGTCACTGTCCGGGTACTGGAAGACAGTACCTTCACCGCGGCGCGAGGCGCTGCCGCCGAAGTCATGGCCCGGGCCGTACAAGCTCCCTGAGCCCATGCACCGGCCTCCTGTCACTTTCGGGCCGATTTTCTTCAAATCAGGCCCGGACCTGGCTATACCCGATTGAGAGCAACCGCGATCGATCACCCGATCACCCCACACAACCACAATCCGGCAATCGCCGTGCCTTTCCGAACAGGGGCGCGCCCGAGCATCCGAGGGGGTGCAACATGAATGAACGTCAGATGGCACTCGAAGCCTTGCGCTACGATCTGCGTGAGCGTCTGCAACTCTACCGCACGCATCAGCCCCATGAAGGCGAGACAGCGCCCCCGGGCGATAATGTCATGGATCAGCGCGCCACCCATGTGGCGCAGGAGCTGGCACGGGTCGAACAGGCACTGCTGCGCATTGCCGCTGGTGAGGGCGATTACTGTGGCCGATGCCTGATGCGTCTGGAGGGGTGGCAACTCACTACCGACCCCTGCGCCACCCTGTGTGCCTACTGCGAAGCACGACCGAACGACGACGTATAAGACACACGCTGTCAGTCGGTCGTATCAGGTTCGCCCTCGGCGGCCGATCAAATAATGACGAGCCCCGGATGCAGGGTTACTGCGTCGGGCAGCCCGGCAGGCGCCGTGCCGGATCACTGCAGTCGGATCTGACCGGCTGCTCGGCATGCGGCGTTCCTGCAGGTGCCCAGTCATACGCCACCGGCTGAGCGCGATAGATGGCATTGGTCGTGTAGTTGTCGTTCTTCGATAACCGGCCGAACCAGGGGCTCACATACTCCCAGACGATCGCGCCCTGCGGCGTGACCTGAAAGAGCCGACCATGCTGACCCTCATCGATCAGGGTGTTGCCGTTGGGCAGGCGTCGGGCGCTGCTGATAAAGGCACTGTAGAAACTCCACAGCGCCCGCCCGGAGTCGGTGGCGTTGTACTGCCAGACGATCTCGCGGGTGACAGGATCCACCTCGATCACCCGTGACCAGGCAAAGACCCCCTGTCGGGCGGGCGGAAAGCCGGCATTTCCCTGGTTGTCGAAGATCAGCAGATGGCCGGCACCGGGCAATCCTTGTGCAATCATGTGAACATCATGCTCGCCAACCAGCTGATCGACCGGCCGTGGCAGCTTGCCGCCGGCACGAGCCGGCGCCGAATCAAAATTAGGCCCCAGTCGCCAGACCACCCGACCGGTTTGACGATCGATGATCCAGGCCACATTGGCATTGCGTGCATTGAGTAGCAGATTATCCGGTGCAAAGCGCGTATCCCCCTTGTCATACCAGCGGTTCGGGCCCAGCGGGGCAGCCGTGTTGATATGCAGGAAGTCGGGATCGTCGGAGCCGCGCACCTGCTTCAGCTGCGACGCGGTGAACCCAAGCTCATCAAGATGTTGAGAGGCCACCCAGCGCCAGACCACCTGCCCGTCGGGATTGACCTCCACCAGGGCATTGTCCACTACCCTGGGCGCAGCAAAGCCCCTGATGGGATGAGGCAAACCGACCAGCACCAGGGTATTGCCATTGGGGAGCCGACGGATGTCATGGTTCTGATAGGCCGGATGCTCATGATCTCCCCAGCGCCAGACCACCTGCCCCTGCCAGTTCACCTCACCTACCGAAACATTGGTCAACCCATTGCCGGGACCGGCCAGCCCCTTCGGTGCCTCGTCTTCGGCCAGTTGTACAAGGATATGGCCATGTTCGCCTCCCGCCTGTGACGGCATGATCGCCTGCGCGGGGAAGCCTCGCCAGGCCCAGCGATGCACCTCATTGCCGTTCATGTCGATCAGATGGGTCTGCTGATCGCTGCCGGTAAACAGGACATGACTGTTGTAGGCACGATCAGGATCGTAATAAGTCACCCCGGTAGGAAAGACGCTGGGAATGGCCTGAGCCCGAGGAGCACACAACAGGGCCATCATCAGGGTGATACAGGGCAGGGCGTAACCGCCCCTGAGACATTTCATGACATGACAATCCTCAAAACCTGTCGAAAGTGCCGGCACTCGGCCGGTCCGCTCGAGGATAGAGCGAAAGGCATGACACTACCCGGTCCGATACGCTTTCAGGAGCCTTTGATTGCAGCCTTGTGTGGCATTACTGCAACAACAGGTAGCCAACGTCCGGAGAGATCAGTGATCCGGAGGGCTCACTCGGAGGGTTTGAACCGATGACCGAACACGCTTCATGCTAACGTCCCCTCTCCTGTCCGAAGCCTTGAGAGTGCCATGACGTCTGTTCATATACCTCGTCCGGCAGCACTGAGTGTGGTCACCCGCGATGATCGCGTTCTGCTGGTACGCCGCCGCCATCCACCGGATGCAGGGCTGTGGGGCTTTCCCGGCGGTCGCATCGAATGGGGAGAACGTATCGAGCAGGCCGCGGTCCGCGAGCTTCGGGAAGAGACCGGCGTGGCCGCGACCGCCGGGGAGGTGCTGACCGCGCTGAATGTCATTGATGCCAATCGCCAGGCCATCCACCATCACTTCGTGCTGATTGCCGTACGCTGCCACTGGCAGTCGGGTGATGGCATCGCCGATGACGATGCCAGTGAGACCGGCTGGTTCACGCCCGCGGACATTGCGGCTGTCGAAGATGAAGTCAGTGCCGATGTCGAGTGGCTGGCCAGGCTGGCCCTGCACCAGAGTGATGCCAGGGCCTAGCCGACAGAGACGCTTCGACCGGTTCGCGTGGAGAGCGCCTCACAAAAGCCGGCAGTAATCACCAGCCCGGTGCCAAGCGCCATCAGCGGCGTATAGGGCTCATCCGCCAGCAGTGCAGACGAGATGGCCCCCACAATCACTTCGGTCATCATGAAAATGCCGAGCCGGGCAGGGTCCAGGCGCGTCACCGACCACATGAAGGCAGTCAATGAGAGTGCCCACCACAGAATACCGATGGCCAGCACAGCCGATACGATCGCGCCAAAATCCGGCGCGCCCTTCGGCTGTTCCGAGGGGGTGCCCAGCATCAGGCTCAGCAGGATCGCCGCGGCCAGCGCCCCCAGGCAAAAGAGGAGATTGCTGACAGCAGGATGGAGCCGGGCATGCCGATTCATGCCGGTCGACCCGATCGACCACAGCAACCCCGACAGCAGCCCCAGCCAGTCTCCGATACTTTGCGGCAGCGGCAGACCCGAGGTATCACCACTGTTGAGCACCAGGAAGACCCCCGTCAGGCCCAGCAGAATGGCCGCATAGCGCCACCGGGAAACGGGCGTGCCAAGCCCCCAGCGGGCAATGAGAATGCTCCAGACCGGCGTCATGTAGAACAGCACGATAACGGTTGCCACATTGCCGTACAGCAGCCCTACCGAATACAGGGTGAAGGCCACGCCTCCCAGCAGCGTGCTATACAGACCGATGCGACTGGCATGCCCCGGCGCGTGTCGCTTCAGCCAGGCCATTGGCAGCATGACGAGACAGCCAATGACCAGCACCATGACATTGGTCCAGGCCCCGGCGCTGACATGTGACTCCAGATAACGCAGGGGCAACCAGTAGATACCCCACAGGGCCGGCACCAGAAGCGCTACCCAGATGGCAAGCATGCCTGTTCCATCATGACGCTGCATTCAACCCTCTCTTTGCCCTGGACTGTCATTGAACGACGATGAGGCCGCCTGTTGCCGCTCTCCTGTCGATCGGGTGCAGCAGCATAGCAAAAGGGCCGGCGATATATCGCCGGCCCGGGAGGGAAGTACTGCAAGGCGGGCGCTCAGTGCTTACCTTTTTCAAAGCCGCTGGCCAGTGCATCGGCCATGGCTTTCAGGTTGGCGGGATAGTCTTCTGCCAGAGGATCAAGCGCAATGACGCGAGCGTTCAGTGCCTGTGCCAGCCGATCGGCAGCCTGCTGCGAAAACTGCTGCTGCACGAAGATGGTATGAATGTCGTGTGCCTTTGCCCGATCGATGAGTTGGCCCAGCGAACGCACACCGGGCTCACTACCGCTCAGCTCAATGGGCAGCTGATGCAGCTGATAGCGATCGGCGAAATAACCGAATGCCGGGTGATAGACCATGAAGGTCTCGCCCGCCCAGGGTTTGAGCTGTTGGGCAATATGCGCATCGAGGGTCTGCAGCTGCTGCACCAGCGCCTGCTCGCGCTGATGGATGGCATCGCTCTGCGCCGGCAGACGCGCCGCCAGAATATCAGCCACATGATGCGCCATCATGACCATGTTGTGCGGATCCAGCCAGACATGGGGATCGGCTCCGCCATGCTCATGATGATGACCCTGGTCGTGGTCGTGGTCGTGGTCATGAGCCTCACTGTCGTGCTGATGTTCGCCTTCATCATGCTCGACATGCGCCTCGATCTGTCGCAGCGCCAGCCCCTGTTGCAGCTCCACCACCTGCATATCCGGCGCGTGCTCTTCAAGACGCGGCAGCCAGACCTTTTCGAAAGGCACACCAATGGCGAAGTAGAGTTGTTCGCTGGTCAGCTCGGCCATCTGGCGAGGCGAAGGTGAATAGTCATGAGGCTCCATGCCCGGTTTGACCAGCACCGTGACATTCACATCACTGCCACCGATCTGCTCGACCAGCCATTTCTCGGGCAGGATGCTGACCGCCACGTTCAGCGGTGCTGCCATCGCCAAAGCCGGCATCAATCCCACGGCACCCGCTACCAGATAACGCCATGCTTTCATTTCCCAGCCATCCTTCTGAATTGATGTATTTTGATACGTTATAACATATTTAATAATAGCGCCATTTCAAATCCCGCGAACCCGCGATGACAGCGTTATACTGGTGACAAGGATCCTGCATTACAGCGAGGTATGACTCATGCGCGCCATGTTGCTGGAACGGCTTTCCAGAGTGGAAGCAGACAGCACACCACTGCGCCTGGTAGATATGCCGCCCCCCACGCCCGGCGACCATGAAGTATTGATTCAGGTCAGTTGCTGCGGCGTTTGTCATACCGAGCTGGATGAAATCGAGGGGCGTACGCCCCCTGATCGACTACCGCGGATTCCCGGCCATCAGGCGGTAGGCCGGGTAGTGGACTGCGGTGCCGGGGCAGCCGGTCTGTCGCTCGATCAGCGTGTCGGGGTGGGCTGGATTGCTTCGGCATGTGGCCACTGCCATTTCTGTCAGCGTGGTGATGAAAACCTGTGTCCATCATTTCGGGCCACCGGACGCGATATCGATGGTGGCTACGCCGAATACATGGTGGTCGATGCCCGGTTTGTCTGCCCCCTGCCGCCGTCACTCACCGACGAACAGGCGGCCCCCATGTTCTGTGCCGGCGCCATCGGTCATCGCTCCCTGCGACTTTCCGAACTGCGCAATGGGCAGGCACTGGGCCTGACGGGCTTCGGCGGCAGCGCCCATCTTGTGCTGCAACTCGCTCGCTACCGCTTCCCCGATTCTCCGGTTCTGGTATTTGCACGGGATGAAGAGGCGCGGGAGCTGGCCCGTCAGCTCGGCGCGACCTGGGCTGGAGATATCGGCGAGCAGCCGCCACGACTGCTCGATGCCATCATTGATACCACCCCGGTCTGGCGCCCCGTCATTGAAGCGCTGGCCGTACTGGCGCCCGGTGGACGTCTGGTCATCAATGCCATCGGCAAGGAAGAGCATGATCTCGATCAATGGCAACGACTCGATTACCCCCGCCATCTCTGGATGGAAAAGGAGATCAGATCCGTGGCCAATGTCACTCGGCGCGACATCAGTGAATTTCTGAGTCTGGCGGCCGCCATCGGTATTCAGCCGACCATCACGACCTACCCGCTGGAAGAAGCCAACCGAGCGCTGATCGAGCTCAGAACGCATCCTGTCACAGGGGCCCGCGTACTGCTTAACCAGTAGATGCGGTCATCCTGCCCGGCATTCCGAGCCGGCAGCCGCTCTGCGCTCAAAAGCATCTCCGGCTGGCCTGAACGCCAACCGCGAGGGTCGATCTACCCCTCGCCCGCTTCACTGACCGGTCGCCCACATCGTCTGCCAGGCCTGCCAGTACAGCGCCAACCGATCGCCCAGTGCCTCGCTCTGCTCATCGAACAGACACTGTCCCAGCGGCATGACCGCCTGCTGAAGTGCTGCACGCCGCTGACTGATCAGCTCCAGCAGCGCCGGCTGATACTTGTAGCGGGCCAGATCATTGGCGGGATTTCGCACGACCTCTTCCAGCACTGCCAGATCGTGCTCTTCGCCCAGTAGATCGGAAAGCCGGTGCAGCTCCTGCCCACGCGCCTTCATCGGCGCCTTCCAGATATTGCGCAGCAGATCGCAGTGATAGCGGTGATATTTCACCCGTTTGCGCCACTCATGATAATCGCTGGCGCGCGCCTTTTTACGTGCAACATGCATCGAGCGACCGGCCCGATAATAGGTGCGATCGAGACCCCCCCGCACTGCCGCAAAACCCTCACGCCTGAGCGACCATTCCGGTACCTCGGCACGGGCTTCCATCATGGCTTTATCAAGTCGGGCAATCCTGTCCTCATTGTCACTGCTCTCCAACGCCGCTGTCCGGCGCGCCACCAGGACATTGCGGATCGGCGCAAAGCGGCGCCGGTCGCTCCCCCCATCGCCCTGTTCGAGCAAATGATCGAACGTCTCGACCAGCATCTGACTGTCACGGGCACCGGCAACCGATCGGCCCAGATCGCGGAAGCGTTCGTTCTCTCGGGCAAAATGCTTGCCCAGCGCCGGCCGCACCAGCCTCAGGGCAGCGCGAATCTTCTTGCAGCGCTGACGAAAATGGTGAATGGCCGCTACGCGATCCTCATCCTGCAGCTCCCGGCGTGCCCGGTCGATCTGCTCGATGACAATACGCTGTATCCCGGTCTCAACAGATTCATCGGCTCTGAGACGATACGACATGGTGACCCCCTCCTGACAATCCGGCATGGGCTAAACACCGGCCAGCGAAGCGTCAGTATAGAAAGAGACCCGGGAGGCGAATAGCTCACGGTTATCCAGCTCAAGCGATATCAGCCCGGATGACAGGCTCATCGCTCCCCGGGAACGGGGCGGTTATCATGCCGCTTTTCCTCTGTTCGGACGGCACTCATGTCTCAATCGCGTGATCAGGTCATCGGCCTGCTGTCTGCCTTCAGCTGCTTTCTGCTCTGGGGCTTTCTGCCGCTCTACTTCCACCTTTTCGGTTCGTCGGCCTCGGCGTGGGAGATCCTGATTCAGCGTGTGATCTGGGCTGCCATCCTGCTGGCCCTGTTTGTGGCAGTGAGCAGGCGCAGCCAGCGGGTACGCGCCGCCATGGCCACGCCGAAACTGCTGCTGCCGCTGTGCGCGACCGCCATGTTGATCAGCTGCAACTGGGGCACCTTCATCTGGGCCGTGACCAGCAATCACGTACTGCAGGCCAGTCTCGGCTACTACATCAATCCCCTGCTTAATGTCCTGCTGGGCTTTGTCTTTCTGCGCGAACGATTGCGGCCACTCCAGTGGATGGCTGTTGCCATTGCGACCACCGGCGTACTGGCCATGGTGATCGGCTACGGTCGGGTCCCCTGGGTATCGCTGTTACTGGCGGGCTCATTCGGCTTCTATGGCCTGATTCGCAAGCGGATCAACATCGACAGCATTACCGGTCTGTTCATCGAGACCCTGCTACTGCTGCCCGTCGCGCTGATCTGGCTGGGCTGGTTGTATGCGCATCAGGAAGCTGCCTTTCTGACCAGCGGCCTTCGGGTCGACCTGCTGCTGATCGGTTGCGGCGTGGTCACCATCTTTCCGCTGGTATTCTTTGCCATGGGCGCGCGCCGATTGAAGCTGGGCACGATTGGTCTGATCCAGTACATGACGCCTACCCTGCATCTGCTGACCGGTGTTTTCATTTTTGGTGAGCCCTTTACCCAGGGCAACCTGGTCACCTTCGCCTGCATCTGGGCGGGTCTTGCGCTCTACACCACTGATACCCTGCGCGATCAGCATCGGCGCCGACGCTCAACCGCCACGGCCGGTACCTCTACCGCTGCTTCGCGAATCAGGGAGGAGAAGAGGTAGCCCGGGACCACACGATACGTACCAAAAATGCCGTGGCGGTTTCCCGCCACGGCATCGGTCACTGCCTGCACCCGGTTCAGGCGAAGGTATTGATCCTTGTGCCCAGATCACCGCTGGTTGCCAGAGACGGCTGAGAAGCGGCCTGCTCCATCAGCTGTCCGACCTGAGCGGCCTGAGTATCCAGCGACTCCTTCAACAGACCGGCCTGGGCCTGCTGCTGAGCATTGACCTGCTGCAGCGCCAGCGCAGAGCTGACAGTGGCATTCACGGACATTTCCATACGCAACATCTCCTCATGATGAGAGGGATAAGCCCGGGACCGCTGAAGCTGCCGGTCGTCGGGCATTGTTGAGCGCCCCGCCCTGCTGGCCGGGGACGCCAGGTGGACTGGCACGAAGCCCGGTTCAGAACTCCGTCCACTCCTCTTCGGCCACCTCATGACGTGCCGGTGACGCTTTTCGTGCCGAAGGAGCAGGCTTTTCTTCCGACTCGACCTTCGCTGTCGGGGTCTCGGTCTTCACTCCGGAGGGCGCGGGCGACACGGCAGACCCTGTCGACGCTGCCGGCGTTACGGGCGCCACCGCAGCGGTCGTCCTCCGATCGCTCTGCTCACTATCCCGTTCATCAACGCGGAAGGTCGTGATCAGACTCGCCAGCTGTTCGGCCTGTTCCTTCAGCGAGGAGGCCGCAGCGCTGGTCTGCTCGACCAGTGCCGCATTCTGCTGGGTGACCGAATCCATCTGGGTGACAGCCCCGTTGATCTGCTCGATGCCGCTATTCTGCTCACGCGTGGCCGAGGCGATCTCGTTCATCAGCGCGGTGACCCGCTGAATGGATTCGACGGCTTCGCCGATAACTCGGCCACTGCGCTCGGACTGTTCGGCACCACTGGCAATGCGCTGGGTCGTCTCCTCGATCAGTGCCCGGATCTCCTTCGCGGAATCCGCACTGCGTCCGGCCAGCGAACGCACCTCACCGGCGACCACGGCGAAACCGCGACCCTGCTCACCGGCCCGAGCCGCTTCGACCGAGGCATTGAGCGCCAGCAGGTTGGTCTGGAAGGCAATGCCGTCGATGACCTCGATAATGCTGTGAATCTGTTTCGAGCTTTCTGCCACTTCACGCATGGTCGTCACGGTCTGATCGACTTCGCGACCGCCCTCTTCCGCCTTGCGGGAGGCCTGCTGCGAAAGCTGGTCCGCTTCAGCGGCCGAATCCATGTTATGACGCACGGTGGCGGCCATCTGCTCCATGCTGGACGCCGTCTGCTCCAGCGATGCAGCCTGCTGCTCGGTGCGCGAGGACAGATCCTGACTGCCACTGGCAATCTCGTTGGAGCCACTGAATACACTTTCGCTGCTATGGCGCAGCGACATGACCAGCTCCCGCAGCTTGCCCTGCATGTTGCGCAAAGCGGCAAACAACTGCCCGATCTCATTGCGACCGCGATCTTCGATACGAGCTGTCAGATCACCGCTGGCAATGCGATCAAAATGTTGCACTGTTTCCTGCAGAGGATTGACCACCATCCGCATGATCGCGATGCGCACCATCACTGCCGCGATCAGTGCCAGTACCAGCAGTGAGATGGCACTGATCCGAAGGGTCTGATTCAGGTCGGCATTGGCTGCCATCAGCTGCTGACCGCGCTGTTCGGTGTAATGAATGAACTCGCGCACTTCCCCGTCAAACGTCTCGGCCAGCTCGTCGAGACGCTGCTGCTGACGCTGCAGCTCCACCGCTGTCAACTGGTCATTATTCAAAAGCGGTTGCAGGGTCTCGGTCACCAGTGCCTGGTAGGCTGCCTCGATCTTCTGCACATAGGGTGCCCGACGACTATCCCGGCCCAGAGGAATCTGCTGAAAGGCATTGAAGCGCTGCTGTGCCTTGTCGAGCGCTTGCTGCGCGCGCTGTCTGATAGCTGTTGCCGTCTCGCTCTGGCCTTCCCATTTCAGTTCAGCGTATTTACTGAACAGAACCCGGGCACGCAGCGTATTAACCTGAGCCCGATTGAGCAGACTGGTCTGTCTGACGTTGATTTCCGCCAGCTCATTCAGATCCTGGGTACTCTGATTGTTGGAATAGAACCCCAGCGCACTGATGATTCCGACCATTACGACCAGCACACCCAGGGCCAGCGTCAGGCTCCATTTGATGGATAAATTTTTCATGTGGCGACATCCCGTTCTGCAGAACTCGGCCGTTCAGGTTGAAAGAGATTTTGATCAGCTGATCTGGGAGTTCTAACGGCATGGCCCACGGGAAACTGAACCGTCCGGGCAAGGTTGGGTTCAGCCTGGAGGGGAGTACCACTACATAAAATCGGCATGACAACAAAATACCCCGGCCTGAGGGCCGGGGTATCAGAGCGTCACAGGGCTGCCAGTCAGCGGTTCGAAGTACCGCGCTTTCCCCTGGTTTCACCAATTCGCCCCTGCTTGTGCGAGTAGAATTCATCCTCCTCGATCTCGCCACGCACGAAGGAAAGCAGCCGATTATCGGCCTGGGGGTCATTGGCCAGCGCATCAAGCCTGGCCTGCATCACCAATCTCGAGCGTTGATGGTTGAAGAGCCCACCTACCAGAAACAGCACACTGCCAATCAGAAACAGCCAGGCCAGGAAGGCAAACATCTTCTCTTCATCCGCCGGACTCTTTATATCCCAGAGATAGGGAATGGAGGCGACCACGAACAGGCCGGAACCGATCACGAAAGTCACGGCCGTGAGATTCATCAGCTGCAGCGTCATCAGCGACGAGGCGCGAATGATCATCAGCACGTTCAGGCAGGCGCCGAACACAAACAGGATCGAGCCGATCACGAAACACCAGGCGCCGGCCATGATCCAGTCCCACCAGGAGAGAAAAAACAGGCTGCCCACCGTGAACAGTACGGTCCCCGCGACATAGGACCATAACGCACTGACTTCCAGCATCCGGCTGGGAGAGAGCCGGCGTTTGGGCCAGAACTGGTAGATCTCCATCATGTCGTGCACCAGCACCAGCAGATAGACCAGCGAGCCGACGAAGAACAGCCAGGCCCCGAGATCCTTGTAGGCTTCGAAACGAGGAAAGAACAGGGCACTGCCCACAATGAACAGCAGGCCGCCCAGCTCGTAGAGCAGGGAGTTGACCGTCTCCCAGCGGAAATTGATGGTCAGATTCGAGTCATTATCAAAGACCCGTGAAGTGCGCGGCCGATTCGTGAACAGATGCGGCATATGTAGCGGTTACCTGATTGCAGCATGAAGACATGACGTTCAGGCCATTGTGGTGGGCATGGGCGCATCCGACCAGGTGCGATGGGCAGATCATCGGTTCAGGGCGCCTCGCGCCAGCGATCCCAGGGCGGTACGGGATCGACGGCACTCATCAGATGATCAATGAAAGCCTGTACCTTGTGTGAGCGCTGGCGGCCTTCAGTGGTCAGGAGATGAATCATGCGCCGCTGCGGGGCGACCTCGCACTGCCATTCCTCCAGCAGCGGCACCAGCCGATGCTCCTGAAGCAGCTCCCCGATCAGCCAGGTAGGAAACATGACGATCCCCTGCCCCAGCAGCGCCGCCTGCAACAGGCTCTCGGCATCATTGCTGTAGAGCGAGCCGGAGAGCCCGAGGGCTGTGGCTCGTGCCTCACCGTCACCGCGAAAGTACCAGCGCTGGCGTCCCATCTCCCCCTGATAGAGCAGGCAATCGTGCTCGAACAGGTCCTGCGGCTCGTTCGGTGTCCCCCGGCGAGCGAGATAGGCCGGCGACGCCGCGGTGACATAATTCATCGGTGCCAGCGGTCGCGCGACCAGCGAGGAGTCGGAGAGCTCACCGACCCGAAAGGTAATATCACTGCCCTCGCGTACCGGATCGGTTACCTCGTCGGTCAGCAGCAGTTCCGCCTTTACCGCCGGATAGCAACGCTGAAAGGCGTTAAGCAGTGGCAGGATACGGCGCTGCCCGAAAGCCACCGGCGCATTGATGCGCAGTGTTCCGGCAGGTTCGGCCCCGGGGTCGGTCAGCGCCTCGGTTGCGTGATCGAGCTGCTCCAGCGTGCCACGGATCTGCTCGTAATACTGCCGCCCGGCATCGGTGAGACTGACTGCCCGGGTATGGCGATAGAGCAGCCGGACGCCCAGTGACGCTTCCAGCGCACTGATCTGACGCGAGACCGAGGAGACCGCGACATGAAAATGTCGCGCCGCCGCGGTAAAGCTGCCATTGGCGGCCACTCGTTCAAAGACGCGCAGAGCATTGAGATCAATCGAGTTGTCCATAATGCAATAATACTTTGCAAACCATTCTATTGTCGCAACAAATCGACCCTACCAGACTGCATGGCGTTATCGGCGACGTCATGTGACGCCGCCTTCGCACTAAAGGAGGCAGTACTATGCGCAAGGGTACGGCACTGGTCGTCGGCGCCACCGGCATTACCGGTGGCAATCTGGCGGCTTATCTTGTCGCCAGCGGCTGGACCGTTTATGGCCTGTCACGACGTCCCTCGGGTCAGGCCGGGGTGATCCCCGTCTCCACCGACCTGCTTGATCGCCATGCGACCCGACAGGCGCTGGAGGGGCTGCCGATCAGTCACGTTTTCTTCTGCACCTGGACCCGACGCGACAGCGAACGGGAGAACGTTGAAGCCAACGGCGCGATGATGAACCATCTGTTCGATGCCCTCGACGCCGGCAAGCTTCAGCATGCCTCGCTGGTCACCGGCACCAAGCAGTATCTCGGTGCCTTCGAGAGCTACGGCAGTGGCCGGGTCGAGACCCCCTTCCGGGAATCCGCGCCACGCGTACCGGGCGAAAACTTCTACTACACCCTGGAAGACATCCTGATCGAAGCGGCCGAGCGGCACGGCTTCAACTGGAACGTGCACCGTCCGCACACCGTGATCGGTCATGCCCGGGGCAACGCCATGAACATGGGTGTGACCATCGCCATCTATGCTTCGATCTGCCGGGAGCAGGGCTGGCCCTTCGTCTTCCCCGGCTCGCAGACCCAGTGGAACGCACTCACCGACATGACCGATGCGCTGCTGCTGGCACGCCAGATGGAGTGGGCAGCACTGGCACCCGGGGCGCAGAACGAGGCGTTCAATACGGTCAACGGCGATACCTTCCGCTGGCGACGGATGTGGCAGGAGATCGGCGAATTCTTCGGCCTCGAGGTACCGGACTGCCCGGAAACCCCGCGACCCCTGGAGGAGCAGATGGCCGGCATGGAGGAGACCTGGCGCGAGATTGCCACGCGTCACGGACTGGTGGAAGCAGATGTCACGAAGCTGGCCTCATGGTGGCACACCGATGCCGACCTGGGCCGCGAGCAGGAGTGCGTCAACGATCTCACCAAGTGCCGCGACTTCGGCTTCAACGAGTTCCGCGAAACGCGGGCTGCCTTTCTGGATTTGTTCGCCCGGCTGCGCGCCGAGCGCGTGATTCCCTGAGCCCATGATGATCGGGGCGCCTGCGGGCGCCCCGCCCGTGCCCACCGGCAGGTATTCGGCTGACAACGTCTTGATTGTCACATCGAGCCTGTCATTCTCGTACTTGTTTAATGGTATGATATAACATATCTTTTTGTGTTAGCGGGTAATGTTATGATCGCTGGCGCTGTTGCACTGGAAGCTGCCACCTGCCCTGTTAGAGGACCTTACGCCATGGCTGTTCGGCTCCTGCCGCGCTCCCTTGCTGTCATCATGTGCCTGATGAGCCTGCTGTTGACCCAGCAGGTACGCGCCAGCCAGCCGACAGATACCGCGGAACACACCATGGCCTCCCATACCCACTACCCGCTGACCATCGACAACTGCGGCCGCTCGCTGACCTTCCGCCAGGCGCCGCAGCGCCTCGTGACGCTGGGCCAGCTCGAGAGTGAGCTGATGCTGTCGCTGGGTGTGGCCGATCGCATGGTAGGCACTGCTGTCTGGTTTGGCCCGGTACGCCCGTCACTGCGTCAGGCCAATCAAACCGTACCCCGGCTATCGGAAGATGTGCCGAGCTTCGAGTCCGTGACCCGCCTGCGGCCGGATCTGGTGGCTGCCCAGTTCACCTATCATCTGGGTACTCACGGCGAGGTCGCCACACGGGATCAGTTCGAACAGCTCGGCATTCACACCTGGGTGTCACCCAGCGACTGCATCGGCAAGCAGGTGACCGAAAGCTCCAACAGCGACGGGAGTCGCAGCCGTCCCTTCACCATGGCCATGATCGATCAGGAGATCACCCAACTGGCGCGCATTCTCGATGTCCAGGCACGAGGCAAGACCTTGATCGATCAGTTGCACCAGCGCATTGCAAGGGTCAGAGCCGAGGCAGCACTGCCCAGAGGCAGCGACAGGCCCACGGTGGTGTACTGGTTCTCCAGCCCGCGGCTGCAGGGCGATCCCTGGGTAGCCGGCAATGATGGGGCCCCGGGCGTTATCTCGCGGACCCTGGGTCTGGATAACATCATCGATAGTGCTCAGGAATGGCCGGCCGTAAGCTGGGAGCGAATTGCCACGCTGGATCCCGACATCATTGTGATCGCCGACATGAACCGACGCCGCTTTCCCGCCGACGATGTCCGTAAAAAGCTCGATTTCCTCCACCATGATCCGGTAGCCCGGGAACTCGATGCCGTGAAGCAGGGGCACATCATTACCGTCGAGGCCCAGGGGCTCAATCCCTCCATGCGCGTGGTCGATGCCATTGAAACCATCGGTCGACAGCTGGCCGACTTTCGCGCAGCCGGCTCATGATCGAATGGCTGGCAGCCCGGGATGGCTGGCCGGTGCGCTGGGGGCTGGCGCTGCTGGCCCTGATCATGCTGGCAGGCGTGGTGACTCTGGCGGCCTCGATCGGTGAGATGCCGATTCCACTGTCGGTGACGCTTGCCAGCATCACCAATGGCCTGGGCATCACCGACCTGCCACTGGATCGCATTCAGCAGGGCATCGTCTGGCAGTACCGCATGAGTCGAGCGCTGATGGCGGCCAGTTGCGGTGCCGGGCTGGCGCTGTGTGGCACCATCCTGCAGGCACTGCTGCGTAACGCACTGGCCGAGCCCTATGTGCTGGGCATTTCCGCGGGCGCCTCTACCGGCGCCGTCACGGTATTGCTGCTGGGGCTGGGTGGCGGACTCATCGGCATGCCGATGGGGGCGTTCCTCGGTGCGCTGGCCGCCTTTGCGCTGGTGATCCTGCTGGCCGCCGGGGCACGCAGCAGTACCACCCGGGTGATTCTCGCCGGCGTCGCCGCTGCCCAGCTGTTCAATGCCCTGACAGCGTGGGTGGTCAGTACCTCGGCCAATGCCGAACAGTCCCGCAGCATCATGTTCTGGCTATTGGGCAGTCTCGGCGGCGTACGCTGGCCGGATGTCGGGCTGGCCGCTTCGGTCGTGATCCTCGGGAGCCTGATCTGTCTCTGTTTCGCCCGAACCCTGGATGCCTTCGCCTTCGGCGAGGACGCCGCTGCCGCGCTCGGGGTCGCCGTGGGCCCGGTGCGCCTGATCCTGCTGACCATGACCGCCCTGATCACCGCCACCATGGTCAGTATCGTCGGAGCCGTGGGATTCGTGGGCCTGGTTATTCCGCATGCAGCGCGATTTCTGATCGGCCCGGGCCACATGCGGCTGCTGCCCGCGTCGGTCCTGATCGGTGCCAACTTCATGGTGCTGGCCGATATTCTCTCCAGAATCATTGTGCCCCAGCAGGTGCTGCCGATCGGGGTCGTTACGGCCCTGTTCGGGGCGCCCGCCTTCGCGTTCATCCTCTATCGCGCGAGGCCCTCGGCATGAGTCTGCAGGGACTGAATCTCTACTGGACGAAACATCAGGTTGCCATCGTCGATGACGTGACGCTGAGCGTCCAGCCAGGCGAAACGCTGGGCCTGCTCGGCCCCAACGGCGCAGGAAAATCATCACTGCTGCATCTGCTGGCCGGATTACGGCGTCCCGACTCGGGTCAGGTACTGCTCGACGACACGCCGCTGCGACGACTGTCGAGACGGCAGATTGCGCGTCAGCTGGCGCTGCTCGAACAGCACGCCACGACAGACTCCGATCTCAGCGTAGAGGAAGTGGTTCAGCTTGGCCGCACGCCTCACCGGGGTGCACTGCGCCCCTGGCAGCCGGAAGATACGCGCCTCATCCTGCATGCGCTTGAGCGTGTCGGCCTGACCGAACTGCGCCGGCGGCGCTGGCATACCCTCTCCGGCGGCGAGCGCCAACGGGTGCAGCTCGCCCGGGCCCTGGCCCAGCAACCCCGGGTCCTGTTGCTGGATGAGCCCACCAACCACCTCGATATCCAGCATCAGCTCGATCTGCTGGCCCTGGTGCGTCATCTGGCGATCACCAGCGTGGTGGCCCTTCATGATCTCAATCTGGCCGCGATGTTCTGCGATCGCCTGATCGTGCTGCATCGGGGTCGTATGGTCGCGGAAGGCACGCCGGAGATGGTGTTGACCCCAACGCTGATCCGGGAGGTTTATGGCGTGGCCACGCGCGTGACGCCCTCACCGGATCACGGCCGGCTGCAGGTGCACTACCTGCCGGGCTCGTTGCCACCGTAATTCCGCTTCAGCCGAACAGCGAAGTCAGCCCGAAGATCAGAAACCCCAGGATAAAGGTCGAGGCCAGCGCCATCATGATATAGAGGCTCAGGTGCTGGTCGATGGAGGGCAGCCTGTTCCGGCCCTTCGACGTTGTCGATTGAGACTCGTCGTGCGTATCGCGATCAGCCATGAGATGGCACCTCCAGTTTGGTGGGACGCAGCGCTGATGCCGTTGCCACGTCGTTTCGATGAACAGGGGAAGGACTCGGATCATGTCGGATCGGCCACTGCCGCCCCGGTTCGCCGCTGTCGGTAATGGAGCAACAGCGAATCAAGCAGTAGAAATGCCAGCAGGCTGATGCCCATCAGCGGCAATGCCCAGCCCAGCAGCGCCGCCATCACCAGAATCGTCAGTGCCAGCGGTTTCGGTAAACGCCGCAACAGTGCCAACGGCGCTACCACTTCGCAACCGCGCAACGTCGGACGCCGCTGCCACCACATGCGATAGCCCAGCACGATCATTGCGATCAAACCACTGGCAACACCGACCAGCAACAACTGATTGGGCAGGCCGAACAGGATACCCATGTGCGCATCGATGCCCCAGCGAGTCAGCTTCGCCGCCAGCGGAAAATCCTCGAACCGGGTACGGTCGATGACCTGCAGCGTGTTCGGCTCGATGGCCACTTCATCGACTCGGGTCGGCCAGCGCCGATCGATCTCGCGTACCTTCCATGCCCGATCCTCGCTGGCGGGCGGGATCAGCTCGACCTTGCCGGCATCGAGCCCAACACCGCGTGCCGCCGCCAGCACGCCATCAAAACGTTCTGGCGGGGGGCTCGCTACCTTCTTCGCGCCGGGATTATCCACCACCCCATGATGCTCATGCGCTCCAACAGGTGCGGCGTCCGCCAGCTGGGTCGAGACGCTCGGCGTCCCCCAGCCCCAGGCATGGCGGAGCACGGCGATATTGCCACCAGCCCACTGTGACCAGGTCAGCCCCGTGGCGGAAAAGAACAGCAGCCCAAGCATCAGCCAGGCGCCCAGGGTGCCATGCCAGCGACGCATGCCTGATGGGCGTCTACCGCCGGCACTGATCCGTCGTCGCCGCTGCCACCAGAGCGCCAGCCCACCCAGCGCCAGTACCCACAGCCAGGAGGCTGCCAGCTCACTATAGAGCCGGCCCCAGTCACCGAGCAGCAGACTGCGGTGGAACTTGTCGATCCAGGTACGCAGCGGCAGTGCCCCACTGGTCCCGTACACCGGCAGATCGCCCCGTACCCCACCCGTGACCGGATCGACAAAAATGGCACGCGCATCCGACGGGCCCATGCCGGGTTCATGAAACATCACCCGAGTGGTTGTCCCCGGTGCCGGAGCCGGCCGCACCGCCGATAGCCGGGCATCGCTCTCAATCACCTGTTCGGCAACATGAATCTGCTCCGCCAGCGGCAGAGTGGGGCCGCGCGAATCGGTATACAGCTGATGATGAAAGACTGCGCTTTCGATCTGTGGTGTCAGTGCATAAAGCAGCCCGCTGAACGCCGCAATCAGCAGAAAGGGGCCCACCAGCAGGCCAATATAAAAGTGCAGACGCATCAGCAGGGCCACCAGTACAGCAGCGGCCCCGCTTCGTGGCGCGCCCTGGGAGGCGGTTCTGACCGTGGAGGATGTCATGGCATGACCTGTACAGCAGGCGGATCGATCAGAGACGAACCTTAACCCTGCACACAGGTTTTGTGAATCGATTTCCGTCGACAACAGAGAGGGTCTTCAGCGCCTCTTCAATACGGCCCCCTCACCCTCATCGAGGCACTCAGGCGCGATTCTCGATGATCGAACGCGTACCCAGGTAGTTATCGGTAAAACCGGCATGTTCCACCAGACGATCCATGTCCGGAATCCGGATGTTGTGTCGTGAGCGCTCCACCAGCTTGTCATCATGCAGCTGGGAGAAGGTACGGCTGACATGCACCGAGGAGAGGCCCATGATATCGGCCAGCATCTCCTGAGAGAGCGGCATGCGGAAATTGCCGTTCATGTTGTCATTCATGCGCCCCAGACGGGTATACATCTCGCACAGAAAATGCGCGATACGATTCGAGGCATTGCGTCGCCCAAGGTTGATCATGCGCTCGACCAGAATCGACTGCTGGGTCGTCGCGATGGCGAAGAAGGTTCTGGTCAGCTTGAAGGATTTTGCGAAAACATCCGTCAGATGATGGTGCGGGAAGCGGCAGAGCGTACATTCGGTGATGGTTTCGACGGTCGCCATGTGCTCCGAGGTAGCAAACTCACGCAGACCGATGACATCGCCGGGCAGATAGATATCCAGAATCAGGCGACTGCCATCCTCCAGCGTGTAGTAGCTGCAGGCCCATCCTTCGCTGAGCACGGCCAGCTCATTGGCGGCACCACCCTCCCGCCAGACGGTTCGCTCCGCGGGTAACTGTTCGGGAGAGTGCTCCAGCGAATCGAGCAGCTCGATATCCGCCTCCGATAGATCTGCATAATGCTGGAACTGACGTACCATGCAGCTTCTCTGTGATGCACTCATACTCCCTCTCCCGTAACCGAATGGTTGAAGTCTTACTCAAATCTGGGGCATTCCCGCCATATTGCAACCCGAACGGCTATCGCGACGACATAAAGCCGCTCCATTTCGACTGAAGCGACACACGCAGCCCCTGGAAGGCGTCTCTGACATGAACCAGACGCCAGCGCATGCTCTCAACGCCCGGTTCCCTATTGGCCAAACGCTGCTTCCAGTCACTTGGCTGTGCGCTGATCGAGGCCAAAACCCGAGAGCCAAGAATAATGGCCCGAGCCCTGGCACTCTCCATCGATGGTCGCATTCTCTCGCCCAACGCTCTGCTTCAGATTGAGAAATGAAATTGCATCATCGGAGATGACTCATGGCATGGGTAGGCGTGGCCTTTGCTGTCGGCCTGATTGGCGCCGGCACCTGGAGCTGGTATCACATTCGCTATTATGGGCATGGGCGCAAACGGGGAATGAA
Organism: Kushneria phosphatilytica; assembly: GCF_008247605.1. Lineage (NCBI taxonomy): Bacteria > Pseudomonadati > Pseudomonadota > Gammaproteobacteria > Oceanospirillales > Halomonadaceae > Kushneria > Kushneria phosphatilytica. The sequence goes on from NZ_CP043420.1 coordinate 3,506,555, forward strand.
GTAATTGCTCATCCGGTCCAGCGAAGCGGGACAGTACGCTTTTTGAAGCCAGCTTTATCGGGGCTTTAAACCCCGTATAAAAGCATCAAGCGGAGTCTCAGCCGAGCCGATAGTGAGGCTATACCAACCGGTGAGGTTCCGCTCATGCTTTCCCGATTCAAGATTGGCACCCGCCTGGGTGTCGCTTTCGGCATCGTCTCCTTACTGATCGTGATTTGTGCAGGCGCCGGCATACTTGGCCTGAATCACATGCAAGCCATCTCTGAAAGAGTGGTTAATGTTGATTCCCGGCTGGCACAGAACGCGCTGAATGTTAAACGGCTCGCTTTGGAAGAGCGGCGCTACGAGAAAGACAGCTTTATCAACATTGGCGATCGCGAGAAGCAGCTCTCCTATCAACAAAAATGGGAGGAGGCTCGTGGCCGGTTGGCTGATACGCTTGCCGCTGGCGCAAAGCTGGCCCCGACCGAAGAGCTTCGAGGGCTGTATACCCAGGCCGAAGGCGCACTTGAGGCCTATGCCGGGGGCTTTACGGCCATACAGCAGCGTATCCGCAATGGAGAACTGACCGAAGCAGCACAGGCCAATGCCGCCTTCGCACAATACAAGGAGCAGGTCTATCAGCTGGAATCAGTGGCCGATCGTATCAACGAGGTGGCTGCCGAAAGAATGCAGGCTGCCGAGCAGACCATCAGTAATGCCCATCACCAAACGCTGATCTGGCTGGTGATCTTCGCGGGCGTTGCCCTGCTACTGGCAACCGTACTGGCACTGATGATTACCGGCAGTATTACCACCCCTCTGCGGCGTGCTCTGGCGATTACCGAACAGGTTTCAAAGGGTGATCTCAGCCAGGACATCAGCACCGATGGCCGCGACGAAATCGCAAGACTGCTAACGGCCATGATGACGATGAGCCGTTCCCTGTCGACTCTGGTGCACTCCATTCGAAATACTGCGCAGGATGTCTACGCCGGTGCCAGCGAACTCTCCCACAGCAGCCATGATCTTGCTGCCCGTACCGAACAGCAGGCAGCGTCACTGGAGCAAACCGCGGCGAGCATGGAAGAGATGTCTGCCACCGCCAAACAGAACACCGACGCGACCCAGCAGGCCAATACGCTGGCGGACAATGCCACGAACAGTGCTCGCAGCAGCAGCAGTGATGTGAAGCAGAATCTCTCACTGATGCGTGAAATTGCCACCCAGTCAGAGCGCATGAACCAGATTCTGACCACCATCGATTCCATCGCCTTCCAGACCAACATTCTGGCACTGAACGCTTCCGTGGAAGCGGCAAGAGCCGGCGAACAGGGCAAGGGGTTTGCCGTGGTGGCTTCCGAGGTCAGGGCGCTGGCAAGTCGTAGCGCAGACTCGGCAGGCGAGATCCGCAAACTGCTGGAAGAAACCAGCCAGTGCATCATGTCCGGTGTGCATCAGGCAGAGCGTAGTGGTCAGAGTATCGGAGAGACACAAACCACCATCGAGCAGCTGGCCATGCTGATCAACGATATCGCTACGGCTTCGCGCGAACAGATCAACGGCATCGATCAGATCAATGGTGCCGTATCGCAGATGGATACCGTGACGCAACAGAATGCAGCCATGGTGCAGCAATCCACTACCGCCGTAGGCGCACTTGAGGAGCAGGCCGAGAAACTGCAATCACTGGTTGCCACCTTCAAGGTACGAGAGCCAATGACTGCTGTTTGAGTTGAAATATCTCGTCAGTGATCGTACTTGCTACCGCCCCGAACCCCGGGGCGGTTTTTCATGATGCGCCCGGGAACATCGATACGGAAGGTAAGGGCGCCATCCGGACTCTGAAGGAGGGGCGCCGAGTTGCCGATTTTTGATAGCAACATTGTTCAGGCCGGATTGATCGGCTCGACCAGATCCACTCGGTCATTCCCGACCCGATTCACTTCCCGGCTGACCGCCCAATGCGTGAGCTGATCAGCCGGTAGTGGCTTGATCAGCTGCCGGATCGTCTCCCGATCCGTCATATCCGGATCGAGCCAATCTCCCAGGCAGTCATCGCTTAGCGCCAGTGGCATACGCGGATGAACCTCTTTTGCCGGACCGCGGGCGTCATGCGTGATAATCGCCACTCCCGGCGTGCCATCGGAGCGCTCGGTCCAGATACCGGCCAGCCAGACAAGGCCACGATCCTTCCGGCAGATGAAGTGTGGTTGCTTGCCACTATCGGTGGCCAGCCACTCGTACCAGCCATCTGCAGGAATCAGGCAACGATGCCGGGCGAAGGCGCCCGAGTAATACTTCGAGGTGGCCACCTTCTCCGCCTTCGCGTTGATCGGTGTCGGCGCATCCTCCCCCGCCCAGTGCGGATGATAGCCCCACCACAGATATTCCATCGTCGCGCCGGCCTCTGCATCGACCCGGCGCACCACCACTACTCTGGTCCCGGGCGCCACGTTGTAACGCGGCTGCTCAGCCTCATCAATCAGATCACGAACACGAAAAGGCAGCTGCTGAGCTGCCTGCTGTCGCCTGGTGAAGAAAACGTATCGTCCGCACATGCCTGGAGTGTAGCCGCCTGCCTGATGTGCCGCACAGAATGAGGACAGCAGTGGTTACAAAGACAAAAAAAGCGGGCGACTCATTTGAGTCGCCCGCTTTCGAAAATCCTGTGGCCCGCCCTATAGGATTCGAACCTATGACCTTTGCCTCCGGAGGGCAACGCTCTATCCAGCTGAGCTAAGGGCGGAACGCGCATTATCCTACGATGCACAGGCGTTGGTGTCCACCGGGGAGCGCTTCGGATTTCATTGCACAGCCTCTGGTACGGGCTTGCGACTCCAATGAAGCGAACATTGGACAGGCTATACTCCATCGAGCATCGTGATATTGATTCGCCCTGATTCACGGAGTCCTCATGGTCATCAGTTGCGCTGCCCGCCTACCCTGCCAAGACACCATCGAGACGGCTCACCAACGCCTGGGCGTTGCCAATCCGCTGGTGCACTGCCTGACCAACCCGGTCACCATCAATTTCGTCGCCAATACCCTGCTGGCGATTGGCGCGTCGCCGGTCATGGCCGATCATCCTGATGAAGCAGGCGATCTGGCTCGGCAGGCCGATGCCGTGCTGATCAATCTGGGCACGCCGAGTGACAGCCGGCTGGAAGCGATGCGACGGGCCACGAAGGCAGCCCGCGAGGCCGAACGTCCCTGGGTGCTCGACCCCATCGGCGCCGGTGGCCTGCCACGGCGGCGCGAGCTGGCGCTGAGCCTGATGCAGCAACACCCCAGCGTGATTCGCGGTAATGCTTCGGAGATTCTGGGCCTGGCGCAACAGCATGGCAGCGGTCATGGCGTCGATAGTGCCCACACGCCGCGAGAAGCCCACCAGGCCGCTCAGGAGCTGCTTTCCTGGGCCGGCGGCGTGGCGATTTCCGGAGCGAGCGATCAGCTCTTCGGCGTGGCAGAGCAGAACGGCCGACCGCGACCACTGTGCATGACGCTCGAGGGTGGCAGTCACTGGCAGCCCCGGGTCACCGGCACCGGCTGCGCACTGGGGGCGATGATCGCAGCCTACACGGCCGTCTGTACCGATGTGCCCACCGCCATGCTGGCGGCCCATCTGCACGCTGCCGCTGCCGCCGAGCGTGCCGAGGAGCTGGCCAACGGCCCGGGGAGCTTCGCGGCCGCCTGGCTGGATGCGCTGACGAGCGTCGAGCCGGTTCGGTTGCTGGAAAAGCGAGTAAATACTCACTGGCTGCAGAGCAGTGGCCGACACTGAATCCCGGTTCGAATACTCCCTGTTTCATTGAGTCAGAATGACCGTGCACACCCGGTCAGACCTGCCCGGGGACTGGCGGGCCCGTCGTGGCGCGAACGATCAGCTCGGGCGGGATGACCGCCCGGACCGGTGAAAACTCGTGTCCGGCCATGCGCGCCAACAGCAACTCGCTGGCCCGGGCGCCAATCAGGTCAGTACGTACTCGCACACTGGTCAAGGCCGGCGTCGAGTAGGCTGCCGCGCCCATGTCATCAAAACCGGTCACGGAGATATCCACTCCGGGAGTCAAACCGTGACGGTAGCAGCCCGCCAGCACGCCGAAGGCAATGATGTCGGAAAAACAGACCATCGCGGTCGGTGGCAGCGACTGCCCCATGAGCTCATCAAGCATGCTGTCGCCAAAGGCCAGCGAGGTCGGGCCGTGATGGATACTCGCCTCAGCGGGTGGTAATCCTGCCCGGGTCATCTCTTCGATAAAGGCCGCTTCACGGTCGCGCGCCGTTGAGGTCTTGCTGCCCCCGCCCAGCCAGACAATGCGCCGATGACCCAGCGCCAGCAGATGCTGAACCAGCAGTTTCATGCCCAGCACGTCGTCATTGATCACCCGATCGAATTCGGCCTCCTCGACATCCCGGGAGATCAGCACCAGCGGGAAATGGCGCAGGTGATAGGCCTCCGGCCCTTCGAGATCTTCCCGCGTGGTGCCAGCCACGGGCAGCAGCACCAGCCCGGCAGCGCCATGTTCGACCATCTGACGCGTAAAACGCGTCTGAAGCGCCAGCGTCTCCTGCGCGTGACCGAACAGCATCATCCGATTCGCTTCACGAAACCGGGTTTCCATATGGCCGAGAAACTCGGTAAAGAACGGATTACCAAGATCGTTGAGACACACCGCCACGGTCCCGCTATCACCCCGGCGCAATCCGGCGGCATGGCGGTTATAGACATACCCCAGCGCCTGGGCCGCCTGCTGTATTCGATCGCGAGTGCCCTGCGAAATTCTGGGATCGTCACGCAAGGCCAGCGACACCGCAGAGACGGTGACGCCCACCTGATCGGCAATGGTTCGAAGCGTGGGCCTGCGCGCCATGTCATTTATCCCTGCATCATCGGTGACAACGATCCTGCCAGTCCGGCAGACCGGCGTCACTTGAGTCTTTCGGTCAGTCGGCTGCGCTATCGGCGAAAGGGCATACACCCTTTGTCCGACGACCAAGGTGTTATTGGTTCAATCGATTGAACCCTGATAAAACCACCGAAGAGCCCCGGGCGACAACCGGTGTGCATCGCCCGAGTCCGTTGTCCTGCAATCGTGGGGGAAAAAGGATGCAACGACAGATAACTGCCCGGCTGACCGGCGCGGTCATGCTGTTGACCGCCCTGATGTCCGGGCCGGCCGCGGCAGCCTCGGAGCAGCAATGCAACTGGCAGCCCGAGCGCGCCGTTACCGTCATCGTGCCCTGGAGCACCGGTGGCGGCACCGATGCCAATACCCGTCAACTGGCGACCCTGCTGGAAAAGGCAATGGGTGTTCCCTTCAACGTCGTCAATCGCACCGGGGGCAATGGCGTGGTGGGTCACACCATGCTGGCCCGCAGCCGACCGGATGGCTATACCATCGGCGCCGCTACGGTCGAGATCGATACCATGCACTGGATTGGTCTGACCGATCTGACCTATCGCGACATCACCCCCATCGCGCTGTTCGATCGCCCTACCGCCAGCGTGCTGGTGAACAAGGATTCGCCCTACCAGTCGCTGAATGATCTGCTACAGGAGGCGCGCGAGCATCCCGGCAAGCTGACGGCCTCGGGGACGGCGCAGGGCGGTATCTGGCATCTGGCCCTGGCTGGCATGCTCAAGGCCGAAGGCATGGCCCCTGACGCCATTCGCTGGATTCCCAGCCAGGGCGCCGGGCCGGCACTCAAGGAGCTCATGGCGGGAGGTGTCGATGTGGCGACACCGGCGCTGTCGGAGGCCAAATCCCAGATCGATCAGGGAGAGGTTCGAGCGCTGGCCTACATGAGCGACACCCCAATGAAGGCGCTCCCGGAGGTGCCCCTGACCGCCAAAGAGCTCAAAAGCGGCTGGACCATGAGCTCCTTTGTGACCCTGAGTGGCCCGAAAGGCTTGCCGGACAACATTGCCTGCAGCTATGAAAAGGCTGTCAGACAGGCCGTCAACAGTGATGCCTGGGCCAGATTCAGAAAGAGCCGGGGCACCTCGGTGGTGTTCGAGGACCGTCAGCAGACCGAGCAGACCCTGGCCAGTACCGACCGGAAGCTGGGGGATGTCATCCAATCGGTCGGGCTGGCGAAGTAATGCCGATCCTGCCCATCGTCCTGGGGGAGGAGACGTGTCATGCGCATCGATGATCGCCTGTCCGGCACCATGCTGATTCTGCTGGGCGCCCTGATATTCTGGCGCGCTTCGACGTTTCCTGCCCTGGCGGGGCTGGCCTACGGTTCGGGCCTTTTTCCCTCGATTGCGGCCGTGGGCCTGATGATCAGCGGGGCCGCCATCGCGCTGACAGCCCAGCTGCGCCAGCGTGCTCTGGCCGGCGTCGGCGCTTCATCAGAGGGCAGCACGACACGCGGCACCTGGCGTCACAGCGCCAGGGTCGTGGCCCTGCTGGCAGTCGTGCTCGGTTATGGCCTGCTGCTCGATCCGCTCGGGTTTCATCTCACCTCGATGCTGGCAGTCGCGGCAACAGCCATGATCTTCGGTCTCTCCGTGTTGCGCTCACTGATGCTCGCCATTCCTCTGGTGATCGCGGTGCATCTGCTGTTCTATTCGCTGATGCATGTGCCCCTGCCCTGGGGCGTGCTGACCCCGATCGCCTGGTGAGGGACGATTATGGGCGACGTACTTGCCAACCTCTTCAACCCGCTCAGCCTGGCCGTGATTGCCGGCTGTACCCTCTATGGCACTTTCGTCGGCGCCATGCCGGGGCTGACCGCCACCATGGCCGTGGCGCTGCTGGTGCCCTTCACCTACTTCATGAACCCGTTGCTGGCGATCAGCGCCATCGTCGCCACCACTTCAACGGCCATCTTTGCCGGTGACATCCCCGGGGCCCTGATGCGGATTCCGGGCACACCGGCCTCGGCGGCCTATGTCGAGGATGCCTACAGACTGTCCAGCAGTGGTCGGGCCCGCTCGACGCTCATGGTATCGCTGTTCTCGGCGAGCATCGGCGGGCTGGTCGGCGTGACGCTACTGGCCATTATCGCCCCGCAGCTGGCGCGCATCGCGATTCGCTTCTCCAGCTTCGAAACCTTCTGGCTTGCCAGCCTGGGGCTGACCTGTGCCGTGCTGACCAGTAACGGCAGTGTGCCCAAAAGTTTCGCCAGCCTGTTTCTCGGCCTGTTCATCGCCTCGATCGGCATCGATGTCGCGGTCGGCCATCCGCGTTTCACCTTCGGCAACTATGAACTGCTCAATGGGGTGAGTTTCATTCCTGCCATCATCGGTCTGTTCGCACTCAGTGAGATTCTGCGTGGCGCGCATGCCGGCGGACGTGCCGAACAGGTAGTACAGGCCGGCGAGCCGCTGGCCGATGCCCTGCGCGCGGCAGGACACACCCTGCGCCGATTCAGGCGCAACATGGTCCGCTCCAGTGTGCTGGGAACCCTGATCGGCGCTCTGCCCGGGGCCGGCGCCGATATCGCGGCGTGGATCTGCTATGCCCTCTCAAAGCGGTTCTCACGTCAGCCCGAGCGCTATGGCCAGGGTTATATCGAAGGCATCGTGGATGGCGGCTCGGCCAACAATGCCGCCATAGGCGGCGCCTGGACGCCAGCACTGGTATTCGGCATCCCCGGCGACAGCGTGACCGCCGTTGCCATCGGCGTACTGCTGCTCAACGGTCTGTCACCCGGGCCGCATATCTTTACCGATTCACCGGAGCTGGTGCATACCCTGTACGGCGCCTTCGCGCTGACCAATCTCATCATGATCCCGGCCGGGTTGCTGGTCATCATGGCGGCCAGCCATGTGCTGCGCATTCCACGGCCGGTGCTGATGCCGATCGTGTTGCTGTTCTCGCTCGTCGGGGCCTATGCCATCACCGGCTCGAGCATGGCCATCTGGACGGTGCTGGCGCTGGGGGTGCTGGGCTACTGGATGGAGGCCAATGATTTTCCGCTGGCCCCGGCCATTCTGGGCCTGGTACTCGGCCGTATTGTCGAGGACAACTTCATGACGTCAATGATGAAGGCCCAGGGCGACCTGCTGGCCTTTTTCAGCCGTCCCTGGGCCGCCGCACTGGGCACCCTGACCCTGATGATCTGGGCGCTGTTGCTGATCCGCGCCGTGCGCGAGAGCCGGCGCCACCGCTCCCCTTCATCCACCTCCGATACGGGCACCTGATCATGAGCCGATACAACCAAACCCGGGCTGCGCTCGAGCAGCACCGCACCGTCAGCACCCTGTGGCTGGAGAGTGCCAGCCCGGAACTGGCCGAACTGGCGGTTTACGCCGGCTGGAAAACCCTGCTGGTGGACAATGAACACGGCGTGTCGGGGCTTGAGCACACCGCCCATCTATTGCGCGCCATCGAAGCGGCCGGTGGCGAGATGGTGCTGCGCATTCCCGCCTTCGATCCCCTCTATCTGAAGAAGATTCTCGATATGGGCGTGCGTTCGATCATGGTGCCGATGATCAACTCCGCTGAAGAGGGCCGCGCGCTGGTGGCCGCCTGTCGCTATCCGCCGCAGGGAGAGCGGGGTTATGCCGCCCCGATCGTTCGCGCCTCACGCTATGGCGCGATCAGCGACTACGCCCGGCATGCCAACGAGGATCTACTGCTGATTGTCCAGATCGAACATGTCGATGCCGTCGAAGAGGTTGAAGCCATTGCGGCGGTGGAGGGCATCGATATGCTGTTCATCGGCCCCAACGACCTGGCGGGCTCGATGGGACGGCTGGAACAGCTCGAAGATCCGGACGTGCGCGCCCTTATCGGCGATCTTGAACGACGCATCACGGCAAGTGGCCGCTGGATGGGCACCATTACCGGTCCGGGACGGGATGTCGCGACGCTTTCCAGGACCGGTTATCGCTTTGTCGCCGGTCCCAACGATGTGGCGATTTTTGCCACGGCCCTGCGCGAAGAAGCCGAGCGCTGGCGCGCGCTGTCCGCAGATTTCGAGCCCACCTGAGCGGCCGTACCCGTTACCCCAGCAGTGATCTGAGCCCGGCCAGTGCCTCCTTGCCGCGTTCATGCTTCTGCTCGGGGTTCTCCTTGTCCGGTCGGCCGAACCACTGCAGGTCCTCCTCCGGCAGCTCGTCGAGAAAGCGGCTCGGCGTGCAGTCCATCATCTCGCCGTAGACCTTGCGCTGTTTGGTCAGCGTCAGGGTCAGGCTCTGGCGCGCACGGGTAATGCCGACATAGGCCAGCCGGCGCTCCTCCTCGATGGTGTTGGCCTCGATCGAGTTGCGATGCGGCAGCAGCTCCTCTTCCAGCCCCATGACGTAGACATGCGGGAACTCGAGCCCCTTGGAGGCGTGCAGGGTCAACAGCTGTACCTTGTCAGTGTCGTCCTCCTGGGCCTGCTGATCGAGGATGTCACGCAGTACCAGCCGGGAGATCGCGGCCTCGACATCATCGGTCTCTTCGCTGGCCTCGTCGCCCTCTTCGGTGCCGCGATGCATCGACTGCTCGAGCTGATCGACCAGCGTCCAGACGTTGGCCATGCGTTTCTCGGCGATCGCCGGGGCGCTGGCGTTCTGTACCAGCCACGCCTCGTAATCCATCTCCTGGAACATCTGACGAATGGCCGCGATAGCGTCGCCCTGATCCATGCGCTTGCGGATCGCTTCGAGGAAGTGGTTGAAGCGCCCGAGCCGCTCGACCGCCTTTTCACCGAGCACATGACTCAGGCCCAGTTCGCTACAGGCGGCAAACAGACTCACCCGGCGCTCGCTGGCGTAATTGGCGAGCTTCTCCAGCGTCGTGGGCCCGATCTCGCGACGCGGCACATTGACGATGCGCAGAAAGGCGTTGTCGTCGGCCGGATTGATCAGCAGGCGCAGGTAGGCCATGGCGTCCTTGATCTCGTTTCTGGAGAAGAACGAGGTGCCGCCGGAGAGCTTGTAGGGGATCTGGTAGTGCTGCAGCTTGAGTTCCAGCAGCCGCGCCTGAAAATTGCCGCGATAGAGCACGGCGAAATCCTTCCATTTGGCCGACTGCTTGATGCGTGCGGTGAGAATCTCGGTCGCCACCCGCTCGGCCTCGGCCTCCTCGTTGCGGGTCATGATGATGCGAATCGACTCGCCGAGCCCCTTGTCCGACCAGAGTGTCTTTTCGTAGACGTGCGGATTGTTGGCAATCAGGGTATTGGCGGCGCGCAGGATCACCGCGGTGGAGCGGTAATTCTGCTCGAGCTTGATAACGTTAAGGCTGGGGAAATCCTCACCCAGCTGCACCAGATTTTCCGGGCGCGCCCCACGCCAGGCATAGATCGACTGATCGTCATCGCCGACCACGGTGAAGGTCGAGCGCTCCGCCATCAGCATGCGCACCAGCTGATACTGGCTGGAGTTGGTGTCCTGGTACTCGTCGACCAGCATGTAGTGAATCCGCCGGCGCCACTTCGCCAGCACCTCCGGATGGCGCTCGAACATGGTCGCCGGCAGCATGATCAGGTCATCGAAATCGACCGCGTTGTAGGCACGCAGGTGGCGAGTGTAGTGCTCGTAGACCCGCGCACAGAACGCCTCATCCTCGGTTTCGGCATGTGAGAGCGCCGGCCCGGGCAGAATCAGGTCATTCTTCCAGCTGGAAATCTGCCCCTGCACGCGGTTGATCTGATCGGCATCGACCTGGGCATCCTTCTGCATCAGCTCGCGCAGCAGCACCCGGGCATCCTCGGGATCGAACAGTGAGAAGCCCGAGCGCAGCCCCAGCGTTTTCAGCTCGGATTTGATGATATTGAGCCCAAGGGTGTGAAAGGTCGACACCGTCAGGCCGTGGCCGCTCTTGCCAGGCAGCATCGAACTCACCCGCTCCTTCATCTCGCGGGCGGCCTTGTTGGTGAAGGTCACCGCGGCAATGCGCCGAGCGCTCATGCCGCACTCCTGGATCAGATAGGCGATCTTGGTGGTGATCACGCTGGTCTTGCCGGAGCCGGCACCGGCGAGTACCAGGCAGGGGCCATCGATGTATTTCACCGCCTCGCGCTGGCGCGGATTGAGACCGGCAATGCGTTCGCGAATATCGGACATGGAAAAACAACCGGAGTGGACAGGGCCAGGGGTTCAGCCAGAGCGCATGATACACCCTGAAGCCGGCGTTGCGGATGGCAATCCGAGCGACCCGGTCACGTGATTTTCTTCATGCGGCACGATACGCTGACTGAATACCGCTCATGCGGCCAACAATAAATAACAGCACAAGAGACCCACGCATGGAGATTCGTCGCGACGACCTGACCGGTGCCGATATCGCCGCGCTGCTGCAGGATCATCTGGCCGCAATGGCCAGACACTCACCCCCCGAAAGCCGCCACGCGCTTGATCTCGAGGGGCTGCGCCAACCCGGCATCACCTTCTGGTGTGCCTGGGAGGGGGATGAGCTGCTCGGCTGTGGCGCACTGAAGGCGCTTGATGCCCACCACGGCGAGCTCAAATCGATGAAGACCGCGACCCGCCATCTGCGCCGCGGCGTGGCGGCACGGCTGCTTACACACATCATCGAAGAAGCCGAACAGCAGGGCTATCAGCGGCTCAGTCTGGAAACCGGCGCCCAGCCACCGTTTGCGCCAGCGCGTGCGCTCTATGAACGATTCGGCTTTGATTACTGTGCCCCGTTTGGCAACTACCGCGAGGACCCCAACAGCGTCTTCATGACCCGCACGCTCCGGGTGTGACCCATCAAAGGGGGGCAGCACCGGCAAAACCGAGCTGACGCCAGGCCTCGAAAGCCACCACAGCGCAGGCGTTGGAGAGATTGAGGCTGCGATTGTCCGGGCACATGGGAATGCGCAGACACTGTTCACGGGGTCGAGCATCCAGCAGCGTTTGCGGCAGGCCGCGGCTCTCGGGGCCGAACACCAGTGCATCCCCGGGTTGGTAGCTCACCTCATGATGGTGCCGCCGCCCGCGGGTGGAAATCAGCCACAGCCGCGGCGGCGCCACGGCCGTCAGGAAGGCATCGAAATCGACATGACGCTGCACCCGTGCCCACTCATGGTAATCAAGTCCGGCACGTTTAAGGCGCGTATCATCAAGCTCAAAACCCAGCGGTTCGATCAGATGCAGACGAAAGCCGGTATTGGCAGCCAACCGGATGATATTGCCGGTATTGGGCGGAATTTCAGGCTGATAGAGCACAATTTCGAGCATGGCGCAGTTCCGGGTGTACAACGATAACGGGCCCGGCAGTAGCCGGGCCCGTTGGCGGTAGCTTCAGGCAGAACTCAGAAGCCCACGGAAATACCGATCACCGGGCTGCTGGAGATCGTCTTGTCCCCATGGTGATCGAAATCGGCATGCACGGAGCGGTAGCCGACATAGCCGTAGGTGTTGGCCACCAGGTTGGCGCGCGCCTGAACGCCGTATTCATAGCTCTCGTTGAGATCGCCATGTGACAGGCCATCCGGCTGATAGTAGCCATAGCCACCGACGCTGACACGCGGGATCGGCGTGGGCACGAAGACATGGCCGGTAATGCCGGCACCGCCGCCATTACCATAGGCGGAGTCGAGATACTGATAACGACCCCCGATACCCAAATCGATGCCGGGCAGATAGGGCGAGAACATCAGCTGAGCATGATAGGCATTGGTGTCGCTATCATTGTCGTCGCTGTAGAAGTAACCCAGGCTACCGGTAAAGCCGGGCGCCAGCGCCTGGCTGGCCTCGGCGCCACCGCCATGGCTGGAAGCGTTGGCATTGAAGCTCATGGCGTGGGCCCCGGTGCCTGCCAGGGTCAGGGCCAGGCCGCCCGCGGCGAGAAAAAGGGATTTTTTCATGGTGATGTGTCCAACAGCTGTAATGAATTCAGGACGATACCCCGTAACGGGTGCGATAATCACGAATTGCGTCCGCATGACCTGCCAGTTCGGCGCCTGCGTGTCGCTCCAGATATTCTAGTATCTGATCGAGGGTAATGATGGGAATCACCGGGATACCATACTGCTGTCGGACATCCTCGATGGCACTGGTATCGCCGCGACCACGCTCCTGACGGTCCAGTGCTACCACGACCCCGGCTGCCCGGGCACCGGCGCCCTCGATCAGGGCCATCGATTCACCGATGGCGGTACCGGCGGTGATCACATCATCGATGATCAGCACTCGTCCCGCCAGTGGCGCGCCAACCGTGCGACCGCCCTCGCCGTGATCCTTGGCTTCCTTGCGGTTGAAGGCATAGGGCAGACTGCGGCCGTGATGATCGGCCATGGCCACTGCGGTGGTGGTGGCCAGTGGAATGCCCTTGTAGGCGGGACCGAAGATCAGATCGAAATCGAGTCCGGAGCGTTCAATGGCACTGGCGTAGCATCGGCCCAGCAGGGCCAGCGCCGCACCGCTGTGAAAATGACCGGCATTGAAGAAATAGGGGCTGACTCGGCCGGATTTCAGGGTGAATTCGCCAAAAACAAGCGCCCTTTCGGCGATGGCGAACTCGATGAACGCGCGCTGATCTTCATGCATTCGTTATCACCTTTTTATGACCGGGCCCTTTACCCAAACGTATAAAGCTCGGGTATCATACACGCGCGAAAATTCAGGGACCACGTATGAAAATCGCCAGTGTCAACGTCAATGGTATTCAGGGAGCCGTCGAGCGCGGATTCCTCGACTGGCTTGCCGAGCAGGACGCCGACATCGTCTGCGTGCAGAATCTCAAGGCCAAAAGTTTCGAGCTCGACGAGTCCATTCTCTATCCGGAAGGCTACGAGGGCTACTTCCTCGATGCCGCCGAGGACGGCTTCGCCGGGGTCGGCCTGTATTGCCGCAAGATCCCCAAGGCGATCATGTACGGTCTCGGCTTCGAACAGTGCGACAACGAAGGACGCTTTCTGCAGGCGGACTATGACCGCTTCAGCGTCGCTTCCTTTCTGATGCCCGATGATCCGCATGCCAAGCAGCGTTTCATCGCCAGTTACAGCGACTATCTCAACAAGCTGCGTCGCAAGCGTCGTCAGTACATCATCTGCGGCAGCTGGTACATCGCCCACAAGACCATCGATCTGGCCCACTGGTCGGAGCATCAGAGCACCCCGGGCTTTCGTCCCGAGGAGCGTGCCTTCATGGATCAGGTCTTCGGCCCGATGGGTTTTGTCGATACCTTCCGTGAAGTGGTACGCGATGCCGGCCACTACACCTACTGGCCACTGCTGGCGCAGGATACGCCGCGCCATCGCCAGGATGGCTGGCGGACCGACTATCAGATTACCGGCCCGGAACTGGCAAAGAGTGTGACCGATGCCTGGATCGATCGGGAAGCGACCTTCTCGGAGTATGCGCCCCTGATCGTCGAGTACGACCTCACACTCTGAGGGTCATCGCGCTCCCTGAAGATGCTCGAAACCCCGGCTGCAATACACTGCAGCCGGGGTTTCATTATGGTCTGAAGCGGGGCGGCAGGGTTACTGGCAAACGCCCAGCGCCTCGCGCTGCTTTTCGAAGATCTGTTTGCAACCGGCCTCGGCCATGTCCATCAGTGCATCGAGCTCACGACGCGAGAAGGCTGCCTGCTCGGCCGTGCCCTGCACCTCGATGATGCCCCCTTCCTCGGTCATCACCACGTTCATGTCGGTATCGGCTGCACCGTCCTCTTCATAATCGAGATCGGTCACCGGCTCGCCCTTGTAGATGCCGACCGAAACAGCGCTGATCAGCTGTTTGAGCGGATCGGTTTTGATCTGCCGGGTGCGCTGCAGATGGCGCAGGGCATCGACCATCGCCACGCAACCGCCGGTGATCGCAGCCGTACGGGTGCCGCCATCGGCCTGCAGCACGTCGCAGTCGATGGTGATGGTGAACTCACCCAGCTTCTTCAGATCGATCGCTGCCCGCAGGCTGCGCCCGATCAGACGCTGGATCTCCACGGTGCGTCCGCCCTGCTTGCCACGGGCGGCTTCACGACCGCCACGGGTATGGGTGGCACGGGGCAGCATGCCGTATTCGGCGGTCAGCCAGCCCTGGCCCTTGCCCCGCAGCCAGCGCGGCACGCCGGCTTCCACGCTGGCAGTGCACAGCACTCGGGTATCACCGAAGGTGACCAGCACCGACCCTTCGGCATGACGGGTATAACCGCGCGTCAGGGTAATCTCGCGTGTCGCTTCGGGATGTCGTCCGCTGGGTCTCATCAAATTCTCTCGTCGGGGCATGAAAACGTCTGCCTATTGTACACCGCCAGTGGGCTGGACGAGGCGCTCGTTCATCGCCCTCGAGCATCGGGTACACTGACGCCCTCACCCAATCGTCAGGAGTGACCATGGTTCGCAGCATGACCGCCTTTGCCCGCCAGACGCTCGATGCCGAGTGGGGCAGCCTTGCCATCGAGCTGCGCAGCGTCAATCAGCGCTATCTCGATCTGCACTTTCGCCTGCCGGATAGCCTGCGCGAGCTGGAAGCGCCCCTGCGTGAGCGGCTGCGTGGCACGCTCTCTCGCGGCAAGGTGGAGTGCACGCTACGCCTGACCCTGAGCGAGCAGCAGCACGATCTTTCCATCGATCACGAAGGGCTCGAACGGCTGGTCACCGCACTCACCGAGGTACGCCGGATCGCCCCGGAAGCCGCCATGCCGAGCGCGCTGGCGCTGCTCGATCACCCTGGCGTTTCCCGTGCCAGTGGACCGGACGGCGATACCCTGCGTGAGGCAGCACTCAAGCTGTTCGATGAGACGCTCCATGATCTCGACGATGGCCGTGCTCGCGAAGGCGAACGTCTCGCCGAGCTGATCCGCGAGCGCCTCACCGGCATCCGCGAACAGGTCACCGAAGTACGCGCTCATCTGCCCGAGGTACTCGAGCGCCAGCGCAATCAGATCCTCGAACGGTTGGAGAGCGTGAAGGCCGAGCTCGACCCGGCGCGGCTGGAAGCGGAGATGGCGTTGATCGCACAGAAATCGGATGTCGCCGAGGAGCTCGATCGTCTGGACACACACGTTGGGGAAGTCGAGCGTCAGCTCCGACAAAAGGGCCCGATCGGCCGGCGGCTGGATTTTCTGATGCAGGAGCTCAACCGCGAAGCCAATACGCTCTCGTCCAAGGCCGTGGTCACCGACACCACCCGCTGCGCGGTGGAGTTGAAGGTGTTGATCGAGCAGATGCGCGAGCAGATTCAGAACATCGAGTAGAAAGAGCCCTCATTGGCCATGAACGCGACTGCCTTTTTCCCTCATCGCAGGCGCACTCAAGCGGTGCTCTTCGGCCTGTTGATGTTCGCCGTCTATCTCGGCAGCCAGTTTCTGAGCGTGCTGGTGCTGCAGCACTTGTTAAGCGCTGCCGAATTTGCGGCCCTCATGCGCGGCTACGGCTTTGCGGTCATTCTGGGCCCGTCCCTGTTGCTGATGCTCGCGGGCTTTATCGCATGGCGACGCTGGTTCTCCTCGCAGCCAACACTGGCAGGCCGCCTGACATGGCGTGATCTCGTCCGGGGCATCGGCCTTGTGCTGCTGATTCAGGCGCTGGCTGCCGTGGTCAGTGTCTGGCTGGAGATGGCACCCGAGGCGTTCATGACTTCGCTTTATGCGGGCAAAAGCACCCTGCAGAGCCTCATCATGGTGATCTGCGTACTGATCTGGGCGCCTTTCATCGAGGAGCTGGCCTTTCGCCACTTCCTGATTTCGAGAATCGATGATCAGCCGCGCGGGTGGCGGCCGGCGCTTCTGATCGCGTTCAGTGCCTTGTGCTTCGCCGGGCTGCACATGCTCCAGTACCACCATCTGCTCACCTTTGTGGCGCTCTTTTGCTGGGGGCTGGTGCTGGGCTATTACCGCTGGCGCACCGGCGGCCTTTTACTCCCCATGCTGCTGCACGCACTCATCTCGGGCATTGGGCTGGTGGGCGCCCTGAACCAGGCATGATTGTCGGCCGGAAGGGCCAGCGCATGTGCCAGGCTGGGAGAGGATTCCTTCAGGTGACATCTCATGCCTACGACCCTCTACGCCCATCGCCTTTCCCAGCCTTCGCGGGCTGTTGAAATCCTGACCCGAGAGCTGGGTATCGAGGTCAACTTTCAGGACATCGATTTCGCGGGCGGCGAAACGCGCACCGAGTGGTTTGCCGCCATCAATCCCTTTCAGACCGTGCCGGCACTGGTGGTCGAAAGCGACGGGCAAAGGCTCCCGCTGGCCGAGAGCCAGGCCATCATGACCTATCTGTGTCGCACTGCTTCAGACCGCGAGCTCGCGCAGCGCTGGTATCCGGGCGAACACGACGTTTCACGCTCGGCACGGATCGATCAGTGGCTCGCCTGGCACCACGGCAACGTGCGCCGCTTCGACATGTTCCATCACATCATGAATCTGCACATGACGCTGCCGATGCTCAAGCGCGAGATTCAGGCCACACTTTTGCAGCCTCTGCAGGAAGGGCTCAGGCCGGAGCTTGCCACCCTGGAGGGCCACTTCAAGCGCCAGCAGGCGTCTGCATACCCGCCGACCCTGCTCGGTGACAAATACCCGACCATTGCCGATCTTGCCATGGGCTGTGAGCTCTATCAGCTCCGCGCAGCCGGCTATCGATTTGACGGCTACCCGCGGGTCGCGGCGTGGCTGGCCGGGCTGGCCGAGCGGGAACACTTCCGGGCGGTATCAAAAGAGATCGACGCACAGGGTCGGGAGATTCGTGAACAGAGTGGTGAGTATCTGGCCCTCGATACATTTGGGTAATCAGGGCCCGATCAGCTTTCAGTATGACCCATGGCATGTATCTTTAATGACGACAGAACACTACTGTCATGGCAGATGAATCATCGAATCACACAACAAACGCAACGAAGCGACCATAAACGCAAGGGAGAGCGACATGGGAACATCTTTAGGGGTTAAGCGTCGGCGTGATATTGCGCTGACGCTGGTCGGCGCGCTGGTGGCGCTGGTCGGTCTGGTACTGACGGGAGGCGGTGCCTGGCTGGCAATTGTCGGGGGCTCCTGGTACTACCTGCTGGCCGGCATCGGCATGCTGCTGGCCGGGGGGCTGCTGATCATGCAGCGTCGCGCCGGGGTGCTGCTCTACGCCGTGGTCTTTATCGGCTCGCTGCTCTGGGCCGCCTGGGAATCGGGGCTGGATTACTGGCGCTGGATACCCCGCATGGATGTGGTGCTGATTCTCGGCATCCTGGTGGCGCTGGTGGCCTGGCGCACCGTCAACGGCCCGTCACGCCGTGCTGCCTTCTCGACTGCCGGCGGTCTGGTATTGGTGCTGGCAGGCGCCGGCGCACTGGCCTTTCTACCGCACAACTTCTCACACCCCGGTGATGTCCCCGGGCCGCAATCGGCCTCGCTGGCCACGGATACCGGCAACGCCCAGCCGGCGGATCAGCCCGCCGATGGCGACTGGACCGCCTACGGGAGAGATAACGCCGCCACCCGTTATACCTCGCTGAATCAGATCACACCCGATAACGTCGATCAGTTGCAAAGGGCCTGGACCTATCGCACCGGTGACCTGCTCGATCATCGCTGGGGCGCCGAAACCACGCCACTAAAGGTGGGCGACAGCGTTTATCTGTGCACATCACGCAACATCCTGATCTCGCTGGATGCCGCCACCGGCAAGGAGCGCTGGCGCCATGATCCGCAGGTCTCCAAAGATGCCATTCCCTACACGGCCGCCTGCCGCGGGGTGACGTACTACGAGGTCCCGGACAATGCCTCGACTCAGCCTGAAGATAGCGATGGCGGCAGCGACACGGCCGGCAATGGCGCCGTCGCCGATACATCGAGCAGCAGCACCGCCCAGTGCCAGACGCGTATCTTCTCGGGCACGCTGGACGGTCGCATCATTGCCGTGGATGCCGAGACCGGTAAGCCCTGCACCGATTTTGGCGATAACGGCCAGGTCGATATCAAACAGAACATGGGCGAGACGCCGCCGGGCTATGTGTCGATCAACTCGACGCCGGTGATTGTCGATAATGTGCTGGTGACCGGTCATCAGGTGCTCGATGGTCAGCGCCGCTATCCACCCTCCGGCGTGATCAAGGGGTATAACGCCGTGACCGGCGAGCTTGAATGGGCCTGGGATGCCGGTCGTCCTGATCGGAGCGAACCACTCAGCGGTGATGAGACCTACGTGCGCGGCTCGCCCAACATGTGGACCACCGCCGTGGGCGACAACAAGCTGGGGCTGGTCTATCTGCCAATGGCCAACTCCGCGGCAGACTACTGGAGCAGCTCGCGCACCCCGGCCGAAAACGAATGGGCCAGTTCGCTGGTGGCACTTGATGTGACGACCGGACTGCCAAAGTGGAAATTTCAGACTGCACACAAGGATGTCTGGGATTACGACCCCGGTTCCCAGCCGACGCTGATCGACTTTCCCACCGATAATGGCAAGGTGCCGGCCGTGGTCATGCCCACCAAGCAGGGCGGCATCTACGTCTTCGATCGTCGCAACGGCGAACTGCTCGGCGGGGGCGCCGAGGAGCGGCCGGTACCACAGGGTGGCGTCGAGCCCGAGCAGCGCACGGCAACCCAGCCCTATTCGCTCTATCACACCCTGCAGCAGCCCGAGCTGACCTCACGCGACATGTGGGGCATGTCGCCCTTTGATCAGATGTTCTGTCGCATCCAGTTTCAAAAGGCCAGCTACAAGGGCATGTATACGCCGCCGACGGCCGATCGCCACTGGGTCGAATACACCGGTTACAACGGCGGCTCGGACTGGGGCAGCATCGCGATCGACCCCAACCGCGGCGTGCTGATCGCCAACTACAACGACATGCCCAACTACAACATCCTGGTGCCGCGCGAGCAGGCCAACGAGTACGGCTGGAAACCGCGTGAAGAGCAGCAAAGCGATGACGGCGGTGCCGAAGGCGCAGGCGCGCCGCAGGCCAATACACCCTATGCCGTGGACGTCAATGCCGGCTGGCGGGTGCCCTTCACCGGCCTGCTCTGCAAGGAGCCGCCCTATGGTCACATCCGCGCTGTCGACGTGGCCTCCGGCAAAACGCTGTGGGATCGTCCGCTGGGCACCGCGCGTGCCAACGGCCCTTTCGGCATCCGCTCGGGGCTGCCAATCAATATCGGCACGCCCAATAACGGCGGCTCGGCGGTCACTGCCGGTGGCCTGATCTTTATTGCTGCGGCGACCGATGACCTGATCCGGGCGATCGATATCGAAAGCGGTAAAACGCTCTGGAGCGCGCCACTCCCGGCAGGCGGCCAGGCCAACCCGCTGGTATATAAAGCCAACGGCCGCGAGTATCTGATGATCGTCGCCACCGGCCACCACTTCATGCAAACGCCGTCGGGGGATTACGTCATCACCTACGCATTGCCGGAGTAAATCTGCTCAGGCAGGCCAACCGCTCGAAAAAAAGCGCCCTGCGGGGCGCTTTTTTATAATCGAACCGAGCCGTCGGGGGAGGCATCCAAAAGACGGCCAAAAAAAACGGGGCGGACCCGAAGGCCCGCCCCGCATCACTGTTAGCCGTTGAAGGCTCAGTCGTCCTCACCATCCTTCGGCAGGGCGTAGACCACTACCTGGTCGCCGACCTGATCCTTCAGGATCGTGTTACCACCGGCCACGAAGGCCACGTATTCACGTCCCTTGTACTCGTAGACGGAAGGATTGGCGACCGCAGGCGCTTCGGCCTGATCGGACCAGAGTTCCTTGCCGGTCTTGAGCGAGTAGGCGCGTACCTTGGCATCCATGGAAGCGCCGATGAACACGACACCACCGGCCGTGACCGCCGGGCCACCGATGGTCGGCGAGCCCCAGCTTTCCGGCATGAAGAAGCCGTACTGCTGAGACGCACCCACCGGATGACGCCACTTCACATCACCGGTATGCATGTCGATGGCCACCATCTCGCCAAAGGGCGGCTTCCAGCAGGGCATACCCAGCCAGTTGCGCGCCACCATCAGGCGCATGCCGTAGGGCGCGCCTTTCTGTGGCGCAAAGCCGGATTCGTTGCCGGAACCGGAGTCAGCCTTTTCATAAGCCTCACGATCGTAAAGCTTGACGTACTGCACGATGTGCGAGGTATTCACGATGGCCGTCTGGCTTTCGGGATCGAAGGCCACACCCCCCCACTGCACGCCACCGGCGCTGTCCGGGTAGGCCATGGCGCCTTCACCCTTGGTGGTCGGCGGCGTATACATGCCGCGATAGTCGAGCTTGTCCCAGAGCCGCGAACACTGACCACCCCCCACGGCGTCGGCGAGCCCCCAGACTTCAGGCTTCTTCGACTGATCCATCAGCGGCTTGGGCCTGGTCGGGAACGGCTGGGTGGGAGAGAGCTTCTCGCCCTTGACGGAACCGTCGCCCTGGGGCACTGGACGCTCCTCGATCGGCCAGACATCCTCGCCGGTCAGACGATTGACCACGAACAGAAAGCCCTGCTTGGTCGCCTGCACCAGTGCGGGGATCTCCTTGCCATCCACCGTGATGTTCATCAGCGTCGGCGCGGAGTTGATGTCGTAATCCCAGACATCGTGGTGTACCCACTGGCGTGACCAGACCACCTTGCCGGTATCGACATCCAGTGCCGTGGTAGAGGTTGCCAGCGGTGCCTTCTCGGTACGGTTGCCGCCCCAGTAGTTCGGCGAGGGCGACGAGACCGGCAGATAGACCAGGCCGTGCTCTTCATCAGCCGACATCTGGGTCCAGACGTTGGCGGTGCCACTCTTCTGACGCATCTCGTCGGAGAGCGCATTGAAGGTCCATTCGCGCTTGCCGGTACGCGCGTTGATCGACCAGACCGTGCCGGGCGGTGCCTGTTCGTAGGCCCAGTCCATGCCGGCCCAGCCCAGCAGCAGGTGATCTCCGACCACGGTCGGCGGCTGCAGCAGCGACAGCGGCCACTTGGCGTGGGTGTCGTTCCACTTGTTGACGTTCAGCACGCCATTATCGGCAAAGCCCTTGCAGAGCTTGCCGGTATCGGCATCCACGGCATACAGCTTGGCGTCTACCGTACCCATGTACACGATCTTCTGACAGGGCTCACCCTCGACCGGGTTATCCGCCTGCCAGTAAGCCACGCCACGGTTTTTCAGTACGGGCTGGGTCAGTGCCTTTTTCGGCGCCTGGGTGTTGAAGCTCCACTTCTCCTTGCCCGTACCGGGATCGAGTGCGATCAGCCGATAGAACGGCGTACCGATATAGATCGTGTCGTTGGCAAAGACGGGGGTGGCAGACCAGACCGTCGCCGGCACATCACCGGAGCCATCCGAGACATCCCCGGTGTGGAATTCCCAGACCTTCTTCAGCTGTCCGACGTTGTCGGCCGTGATCTGCTTCAGCGGGCTGTACTTCTGAGCGTTGAGCTGGCCATGAAAGCTGTCCCAGGTCGGTTTTTCAGGGACCAGCGGAATCGGCTTGTGCGAGGCCTGATCGGCCTGTGCGCTGTCCTGCTGCTGGTCAGCCGCGGCCTGCGCGGCAGCATCGGCCTGGTCACTCGACTGCTCCTGGGCGAGCAGCGGCGTGGGCGTAATGAAAAGAGCGAGCGCCGCGGCCATACCGAAGCGTCGCGTGGCGGATACCTTTGTCGCCATGGGGCGGTTCCTCATGAATGTGCGGGGCGATTGGCGCTGTTGGAGCGGGTCATGTCGAGGATCAGTCCGACAAGGCCGACGACCATGGCGATACAAATCCACCACTGATGCAGCAGAAGTGATGCAAAGAAGTTTCCGCCGAGCGCCAGCAGAATCAGGATACGCAGCAGGATGCGAACCCCACGGTTGTTCACCGCGGCCAGCACCAGCGCGCCGACGGCAAGCGCAATATTGACCAGAATGACAATGAGCGCACCAAGGGTGCCGGTAACGCCGGTCAGTGGGGCGAAATAGGCATATAGCGCAATGGCAAGCCCGACAAGCGAGGCCACCAGAAGCACTATCGCGCCCAATCCTTGCGATCGAGATGGCGACATGACGTACAGTTCTCCTTGTGAGATCGGATTAAGGCAACAGACCACCGATATCGATACTCGCTCGGCACAGACGACACGAATGCGAGCAGGTCGGGACAATGCTGGACCATGCGGACAAAGGCTTCGGCTGCCAGTCGCATGATCCCACCCGGCACTGGATTACCTGCACAACTCGCATCGGGGCCACGATATATCGCGAAATCTCCGAACACAGGCCCTTGTGGAGCCTGGCGGACAATAACAGAGCGGTATCCTGCCCTGCGGCACAGATGTTGGCGTCATCCCTTCGGCCCGGTGTCATACCGCAAGGATGACGGCTGCAGCCACATCAGAGAGGAGGCTCCCCCATCAACGGCGGATCAGCGCATGCCTGTCAACAGGACTTTCGGAGGCCATTGCCCGGCACATTGTAATCGATCCTGAAGGCTTGTTGGGCCAACAATTGATACAAGTCTGTATAACCGCATGATGGATCAACAGGAGGGCCCCTGTTTTCCCACGGCGAAAACAGGGCAGCCACTGAGTCCTCACCCGTCGATATCAGCCCGGTCAGCGCCCTTGAGTCGCTGTGACAATGCCTCGAGAAAGGCATCCGCCACCTCGGGGTTATAGCGGTAGTAGGTCCACTGGCCAACACGCTGGGCACTGACCAGCTCGGCCCGTGACAGCGTGGACAGATACAGGGAGATGGTCGGCTGGGAGAGCCCGGTCTTCTCACGGATATGACTGACACAGATCCCCCCTTCCGGCGCGCCCGCCTTTTGCGGTGGGAAATGATCTGCCGGGCTCTTCAGCCAGGAAAGGATGTCGAGTCGCACGGGATTGGCCAGCGCACTCAAAATGGTATTGATATCCATGGTCACAGCCGGGCTCTGAAAACCCGGCCATCATACGCTGATGAGAGCCGGGCTGCCGAAATTCACTGTGACAGGCTAGCGCACCAGGGTATCCAGCGCACTTCGATCGAAGTCAAACAGTGAGGAGAGCTCACCATCGCGGACCTTGCCTGCCCAGTGCGGATCGGAGAGCAGGGCCCGGCCGATGGCAATCAGATCGAAATCGCCCCGCTGGCGCTGTTCGGCGAGCTGGCGGACATCCACCCTGCTTTTCGAGGTCGGGTCCTCGGTACGAGTGAAATGCCCGGTCCGAAAGGTCTTGTCCAGCCCGATACTGCCTACGGCAATCACGGGTCGGCCGGTCAGTTCCCGGGTCCAGGCCGCCAGCGTCTTGTCGCTGCCGGCAAATCCGGGCTCCCACATCCGGCGGGTACTGGCGTGAAAGATATCCACACCCGCTTCAGCCAGCGGTTTCAAAAGCGCACCCAACGCCTCGGGTGTATCCGCAATGGTGGCGTCATAGTCGGAGAGCTTCCACTGGGAAAAGCGGAAGATGATCGGGAAATCCGGTCCGACCGCTTCACGTACGGCGCGCACGATCATCAGCGGAAAACGCAGGCGATTCTCGAGGCTGCCACCATATGAATCGCTGCGCTGATTGCTTTCCGGCCACAGGAACTGATCGATCAGATAACCATGCGCGCCATGCAACTCCAGCGCATCAAAACCGACCTCTTTGGCATCGCGGGCCGCCCGGGCAAAGGAGGCGACTACCTCCTGAATGTCCCATTCGCTCATGGCGCGCACGACTTCGACGCCGTCCTCTTCAATCGCCATGGGCCCGAAGCCGGGTACACCAGCATCCGGCTCGGTGCCCGGACGCCGCTCACGCCCGACATGCCACAGCTGCGGGGCGATCCTGCCACCTGCAGCATGGACGCGTTCCACCACCTGCTGCCAACCCTTCAATCCTTCGCCATGAAAGGCAGGCACATCCGGATAACCATTGGCTCCCGGATGGTCGATAAAGGTGCCTTCGGTAATGATCAGCCCCACACCGCCTCTGGCCCGGCTTTCGTAGTATTCGGCAACTGCGTCACTCGGCACACCACCGGGCGATTGATTGCGCGTCATGGGGGCCATGACGATCCGGTTCGACAGCGTCAGATTGCCCAGCTCAAAGGCCTCGAACAGAGGTTCAGCGATATGTGAGTCATGCTCGGACATGCAATTTCTCCTGAAAAATATATTTAAATATATAAATACATTAAAACAGAAGAACGGCATTGCTGACAATTTCCCGACAAGACCCACCAGCACCGGGGCGGATCGGCACCTCATCATGCGTGCTGCAGCAGTCGTGGCGCTCGGCTGGTATCCTCATCGGTACGCCCCCACGGCCGGCCTTATATCGCAGCGGCCGTATCAGCCATTATTCATCTGCCAGGACAGCATGCATGCGCCTTGACCAGACCGACTGCCAGAAGATCATCGACATTGTCCGCCAGGCCGCAAAAGCGGAAATCCTGCCACGCTTTCGCAATCTCGGGGATGACGACATCCGCGCCAAGAGTGCGCCGGATGATTTGGTGACCGATGCCGATCAGGGCGCCGAGGCCATCATTACGCGTGAAATCGCCCACGCCTTCCCACAGGCCACCATTATCGGCGAAGAGGCCGTTGCCGAGGATGCCTCGAGGCTGGAGCGCATTGCCGATGCCGAGATGGCGGTGATCATTGACCCGGTCGATGGCACCTGGAACTTTGCCCGCGGGCTCAATCAGTTCGGTGTCATTATCGCCGTCGCAAGTCGGGGTGAGACAATCTTCGGCCTGCTCTATGATCCGGTCATGGATGACTGGATCACTGCGCGCCGCGGGGAAGGGGCCTACTTCGGCCGAGCGGACGGCACGCACCGCCGGCTCCAGGTCTCCGAGACCACACAAACCACCGACATGGTGGGCTCAACCTCCATCCGGCTCTTCCCCAAACCACAGCAGTATCAGCTCGCCGGCCTTTTCCCGGACTTTGCCCGCATGATGGCGTTCGGCTGCGCCTGTCATGAATATCGCACCATGGCGTTCGGACATGTCGACTTCATGCTCACCGGCAAGCTGATGCCCTGGGATCACGCCGCCGGGCTGCTGGTTCACGAGGAAGCCGGTGGTTACGCCGCCCTGCTCGATGGCCGCCCCTACCGGCCGACCATTCATCAGGGTCAGCTGCTCGCAGCCAACTCGAAGGAGAACTGGGAAAAGCTGCGCGAAGTGTTCGACTTTCTGGTGCAGTCGTAACGGCCGGTTCAGTCGTAACAGTCGTGGGGCCGCTCATGGCGAGTGGCCCCGATCGCAGAATCATGCCGGATCGACACGGCGCTCTTCATGTTCGTCATGCTTGCCCCGGCTGCCCAGGGCACGGCGATAACTCCACCAGGCCAGTGCTCCGGCAAGCAGATTGCCCACGCCGGCACCCGCCGCCAGGCCAACAAAACCGCCCAGCCAGCTGCCCACTATCAGACAGGGCAGATAGCAGACGAACAGGCGCATGAAGGAGACCATGACCGCTCGTCGCGGCCACCCGAGGGCATTGCAGGCCGACACAATCAGCATGCAGATGCCGAGCAGCGCATAGCTCGGCAACAGAAAACGCAGCAGCGTGGTGAGCAGTTCACGCACTTCCGCGTTGCCCGCCAGCAGTCCCGCCAGCGGCGAGGCCAGCAGAGCCAGCACGATCCCCAGCAGACACTGCCAGATCAGCACTACCCGCGCTGCCAGGTTCATCAGCTGACGAATCTCGCCCCAGCGTCCGGCGCCATAACAGCGGCCCAGCCAGGGAGGTAGTGACATGGTCATGCCCAGCACCACCAGGATTACGAAGGTTTCCAGGCGCGCAGCCAGCCCCCAGGCCGCCACTGCGGTCTCGCCCAACCGAGCGACGACCCCGGTCGCCACCAGTGCTGATGCCGCCGGCAGCAGTTGAGAGGTCATCGCCGGCAGGGCAATGCCCAGAAAGCGCCGGGTCGAGACGCGTGCCTCTTCCCGCAGGCCGGTGAAACTCAACCAGCCGCGCCGGGCAGGTAATCGGCCCAGAATCAGCACGCCAATGAAAAACGACAGCAGCGTCGCCCAGGCCGCGCCGGGCAGGCCCCACCCGCCGAAATCGCCAAAGCCGAAAATGAAGAGCGGATCAAGACAGAGGTTGAGCAGACTGGTCAGCACCATCATCCGACCGGGCAGACGTGTTTCGCCATGCGCCCTGAACAGGCTGTAACCCAGATAGAGCAGCGCACCCAGCCAGCTTGACATCAGCCATGGGCCCCAGTAGCTGTAGATCAGCGGCAGCAGTTCGCGATCGGCGCCCAGCAGCGTGAAGATCACCGGGGCCAGCAGATAGAGGAGCACCATCAGCCCCAGCATGAAGGCGCTACAGCCGAACAGCAGCAGAGTGCTCAATCGGCGGGCGCGCGCTTCCTCCTCGCCCCCCAGGGCCCGTGAGATCAGCGCAGCGATGGCGATCCCGAAACCGACCTGGACACCGATAATCACCGTCGCCACCGGAAAGGTGAAGGACTGTGCGGCCAGCGGCCGGGTACCAAGCCGGGCGATGAAGATACTGTCGATCAGATTGAAGCCCAGCAGCGCCGCGACACCCATCGCCATCGGGAGCGTCTGGTGCCAGAGCGCGCGGATCATCTCTCTGGTGCTGGCGGATGCCACATAGCCTCCATGGTCGAGCGGTAGGGATGTCTGCGCGCGCAGTTTAGCCTGCCCACGCCAGAAAGATAGACCTTCGCCCCACACAAACCCGCTTCCGGATGGCGCAGCGCCACAATGGTTTTCAGCGATGTTCCTCGGCAAGGACCTCTTCGGTCACCCGCTCCGCCACGGGGTCTTCGTCAACGGTGGTCAGCCGTTGCTTCATCCAGTCACCGCGAGCAAACCAGGCCACCGTAATCAGGGCAATCACGACATTGGTGACCGGAAACGCCCACCAGATACCGCTTTGTCCGAGCACCGCATCGCGCGAGAGAACAAAGGCGAGCGGAAACTGCAGTACCCACTGCGAGACCAGCGTCAGCACCATCGCCACCAGCGTCTGACCGGTCGCGCGGAAAACGCCGGTCAGCGCCATCTGCAAGCCCATGAAGCCAAAGGTCAGTGCCACGGTATGCAAAAAGCGCCCACCGGTGGCGATCACCGCGTCATCGGCCGGGACGAAAAAGCGCACCAGCGCTGTGGCGAACACGAACACCAGTGCGCCCACCAGGGAGAGCGTCACGAAGGCGATGGCCGCACTTAATCGCGCGATACGCGCGGCCCGCTCGAACTGCCCGGCGCCGATGTTCTGTCCCACCAGTGCCGCGGTCGACATCGACAACCCCAGCGCAGGAATGATCACGAAACTCAGGACATTGGTACCCACCCCATAGGCGGCAATGGTCACGGTGCCGAAGCCGGAAACCAGAAACACCATGACATTCATGGAGAGCGCCCGGGCAGAGAGCTCGATCGAGGCGGGGAAACCAAGACGAAAGGCCCGCCGAATGAAGGGCCAGTCCGGACGGAAATCGCTGGCAGCAGGCTGAATCGTCCAGCGCCCGCGCAGCAGCAGGCGCAAACCGATCATCAACGCCAACGCCTGGGTAATCAGGGTCGCCAGCGCCGCACCCCCGACCCCCAACCCGGGGATCGGGCCGAGCCCGAAGATCAGCAGTGGATCGAGCACCACGTTGAGGACGACTGTGCCGGCAACGATATAGAGCGGCGTTCTGACCTCACCAATCCCCCGCATCAGCGACTGGAACATGGCAAAACCGAAGGTGAAGATCATCGCCGCCAGCGAAAAGCGCAGAAAGATCAGCGCACCGTCGTAGACTTCCGGCGCCACCCCGAGCAGTTTCAGTAGCGAAGGCGCCAGCCACTCACCGAGCAGCGACAAGCCGATCGACACCAATGCCACCATCAGCAGGGTCTGCGCCGCCACCCGATTCACCATCCTGTGCTGGCCGGCCCCCATGTACTGTGCCACCAGGGTGGAGCCAGCCACGCCCAAACCGGAGCCCAGCGCAATCAGCAGGAAGGTGATCGGAAAGCAGACCGAGACCGCTGCCACCGCATGACCGCCAAGGCGCCCCACCCAGAAGGCATCAATCAGCTGATAGAGCGACTGCAGTACGTTGGCCAGTACGATCGGTACCGCCAGCCGGAGCAGCGATGCCAGTACGGGACCTTCCAGCAGCGAAGTATCGGCACGGCGGGGCATTCAGCAGACTCCTGTGAGCGGGCGAGTGGCATCACGTCACGATAAAGCCCACACAGGCCGCCGTCATGGCCCCCATGATGCCATTGAAGACGCGCCACGCCCGCGGCGTGGTCAGCCAGCGGCCGATCGCCACGCCGAAGCAGGCCCAGAAGGAGATGCAGGGAAAGGCGACCACTTCCATCAGGGCCGAAAGCAGCATGGCATTGATCCACAACATGCCCTCATCCGGCAGAAATCCGGCGATCAGTGCCAGTCCCATTACCCACGCCTTGGGATTGGCAAACTGAAAGGCCGCCGCCTGCCAGAAGGTCAGTGGCCGGGCACCTTCCCGGGCGGCCAGTTCGGGCGGCGGAGCACTGGCGATCTTCCACGCCAGATAGAGCAGGTAGAGCGCACCGATCACCCGCAGCCCCTGCTGAATCAGCGGATAGCGTTGAAACACCACCCCCAGCCCCAGCGCTATCAGGGTAAACAGCACGAAACAGCCGAACAGAATGCCGAGAATATGCGGCAACGTGCGGCGATAGCCGTACAGCGCTCCCGAAGCCGTCAGCATCACATTGTTGGGACCGGGAGTACCGCTCATCGAGATGGAAAAGAGTATCATCGACAACAGCCAGCTCAGCGAGATCATGGCTGCCCTCCGCTTTCCGGTTCGGCAAAACGCAGGGTAATCCGGCGGTTGCGGGCGCCCCGATTCTTGATACTGGCCACTTCGAGCCGGCCGATCTCACCGGTCGATGCCACATGCGTGCCACCGCAGGGCTGATAATCGATATCACCGATGCGCACCATGCGAATATTGCCCGCACCTCGTGGTGGCGCTACCGACATGGTTTTCACCAGCTCGGGATGCGCCTTGAGCTCGTCTTCGCTGATCCATTCACTGGAGACCGGGTGATTGGCCACCACCAGATCATTGAGTCGTTCATTCAGCTCGGCCTTGTCGAGCACTGCCTCGCCCGAATCAAAATCAAGCCGCCCCTTGTCGGCGCCAATGCTGCCGCCGGTCACTCCGAAGGGGACGACCACTGACAGCAGATGCAGCGCGCTGTGCATGCGCATGTGAGCGTAACGCCGTGCCCAGTCGAGCTGCTGGGTCACGCGATCACCCACCTGCAATCCATGGTCGGAGGGCAGGTGATGCAGCACACTCCGGCCCTCTCCCTTGCGAGTATCGGTGACTGCCAGCGCCTGGCCCGATGCGGTCAGAAAGATACCGGTGTCGCCGGGCTGACCCCCACCCATGGGATAAAACAGCGTGGCATCGGTCACTACCCCGGCCTCGCTGACACCAATAACCGTCGCTTCGAGCTGACACTGACGGGGCTGATCGCGAAATACCAGGGCAGTCACCATGAGAGACTCCAACGCTTGATTGTAGGGGTACAATTCCGAGAAAATGAATTGAATTTTACATACAATTCGAGCATAAACGCCCAACAAACAACGTCAACGGATTTATTGTCACCATGACAATATGGATACCCCGGCTTTCAGGCGAGGGCCCCCGCTATCGCCAGCTGACAGAAGCCATCGAACTCGCCATCGAATCGGGAGAACTGGCGCCCGGTACTCGGCTGCCCCCACAGCGTCGCCTTGCCGATGCGCTGGGCGTTACTCTCGGCACCGTAACCCGGGCCTATGGTGAGGTGGAAAATCACGGCCTGGTAGAAGCGCGGGTCGGTAGCGGCACCTATGTGCGGGAAAGGCGCGAGGCGCCCTTTCGCCATGTGACCGGTCACGACGACATGATCGATCTGAGCCTCTCGCTACCCCCGCCGTGTGGTGAGCGCCAGGCGGGTCTGCAGCGCGCCCTGGCTGCCGTGCAACAGGACCCACAGGCCCTGACCGATGCCATCGACTACCAGGCAGAGGGGGGGCTGGACAGTCATCGCGATGGTTTTGCCTGCTGGATGCATCAGCTCGGATTGCCGGTGGCCGCCGAGGAGCTGCTCATCAATCAGGGGGGCATGAACGGCATTTTCCTGGCGCTCTCGTCACTGCTGAACCCTGGTGAAAGGCTGGCCGCCGAGGCATTGAGCTATCCCGGGCTGATCAGTGCCGCCCAGCAACTCGCCATCAGAACAGTGTCACTGCCCTTCGATGCCGAGGGACTGGATGTCGAGGCACTGGCCCGACGGGTCGAGCGACAGCCCTTTCGCGCACTCTACCTGATGCCGGATCACCATAACCCCACCACGGCCAGGCTCTCCGAAGCCCGACGCGAAGCGCTGGTGGCACTGGCTCGGCAACATGATTTCTGGCTGATCGAGGATGCCGTCCAGCATCTGCCGGCCGAACAGCGCGGCACCCCGCTCTATCAGCTGGCGCCGGAACGCACCCTGCTGCTGTTTTCGATTTCCAAGATCCTGGGCGGTGGCCTGCGTTCGGGCGTGATGCGGGTTCCCCCGGCACTGCAGGGTCGCGTGGCTGCCGCAATTCGTACCCAGAGCTGGATGCCGCCCCCACTGATTGCCGGGCTGGTGTGTCGCTGGATCGACAGCGGCGATGCCGATCGACTGTTGCAATGGCAACAGCGGGAACTGGCGCGTCGCCACGCCCTGGCCCGTGAGCTACTGGGCGAATTCGATTTCAGTGCCCGCCCTGGCGGTTTCTATCTGTGGCTGTCGCTACCGGCCGGGCAGCGCGTCTCGACCCTGATCGAGCAGCTCGCCCGCCAGCAGGTGCGGGTCACACCGGCCGAAGCCTTTTGTGTCGGCAGCGAACCGGCGCCCCAGGCAGTACGCATCTGTATCAGCGCCGCCTCGGATCTCGACACCCTGCGGCGCGCACTCACGATCATTCGTGATGCCCTGCGCCATCCCGAACTGTCGCCCTGGCAGACGCTGTAAAAAATCGAAGGTACGGGCTACCAGGATGAGCGTCGTTCATTCGCCTGTCACTGCCGAGCTGTCTAATCTGACAGGTGTATTCTGACCAAAGGTGACCCGATAGGCTTCCTCATGCGCTACGAACTTTACTACTGGCCCGGAGTGCCGGGACGCGGTGAATTCGTTCGCCTGGCCCTCGAGGCCGGCGGCGCCGACTATGTCGATGTCGGTAATCGTTCGGAGGATCAGGGTTGGGGCATCGCCGCGATCGAGACCTACCTCGGCGGCGAGGCTACCGACTTTCCTCCTTTTGCACCGCCCTTTCTCAAGGCTGGTGAACTGGTCATCTCACATGTGGCCAACATTCTGCAGTATCTCGGACCGCGGCTGGGCCTGTGGCCGGGCGATGAAGCCGGACGACTATGGGCACATGCCCTGCAACTGACCATTACCGACTTCACGGCCGAGGCACACGACATTCATCATCCGCTGGGCGTGGAGCTGTACTACGAGGATCAGCAGGAGGAGGCTGCCCAGCGGGCCCGGCAGTTCATCAACGAGCGGTTGCCGAAATTCCTCGGCTATTTCGAGCGGGTGCTGATCGACAACCCCTCCGGTGAGCGTCATCTGGTGGGCGAATCGCTGACAACTGTTGATCTGTCGCTGTTTCACATGGTCGAGGGATTGCGTTACGCCCTGCCCAATGCCATGGCCGAAGCCGAGCAGGAAGCGCCCCGCGTCATTGCTCTGCATGATCGGGTCCGGGAAAGCCCTCGCATCGCTGCCTATCTCGCCTCCGACCGACGACTGTCGTTCAACGAAGAGGGGCTGTTTCGGCACTACCCCGAGCTCGATCTTGACGGGTAGCCGAAAAATGCATCGTCCTGCCGCCATGGGGGGTGGCAGGACGCTCAAGAGCGCCGCATAGCCAGGCAGCCCATGGCACTTGCGAGGATGCCGCTCTGACGAATAACGGGACAGGGCCTAGACGTGCTGGCCGCCGTTGACATGAATCTCTGCGCCGTTGATGTAGGAGGCCCCTTCGCTGCACAGAAAGAAGATGGTAGCAGCCACTTCTTCAGGGCGGCCGAGCCGTTTCATGGGAATGTCGTGATCGACGATCTCCTCGGTACCCGGCGACAGGATGCTGGTCTCGATCTCACCGGGTGAGATGGCATTCACACGCACGCCGTGCGGCCCCAGCTCGAAGGCCAGCTCGCGGGTGAGTGCGGTCAGTGCGGCCTTGGAAGTGGCATAGGCCGCGCCTGCAAAGGGATGTACCCGGGAGCCGACAATCGAGGTGATATTGATGATCGTGCCGCGCGCTGCGACCAGTTCATCGAACAGATACCGCGCCAGCAGCGCCGTTGAGAAAAGATTGACATTGAAGGTGTCGATCCAGCCGGTGTAATCGGTCTGCAGTGCCCCCAGCCGCTCGCCATCAGCACCCTTGGGTGAGACACCGGCATTGTTGATCAGGGCATCCAGCCGCCCGCCGGGCAAACGCCTGCGAATCTGCTCGACGGCGTTTTCAAGCGAAGCGGAATCGGTCAGGTCGAGCTGAACATGGTCACTCTCCCCGGCATGCCAGGGACACTCGCTGGAAAAGGCATGACGCGATACCGTGATTACCCGCCACCCGGCCGCATTGAAGCGCTTGACGGTGGCATGTCCGATGCCGCGGCTGGCGCCGGTGAGTACCATCACCTTCTGCAATGCCGTCATGCTGCCCCTCCCGGATTGTGGGCTGCCAGGGCCCTTGCGGATGTCATCTACCCTGCATGGGAGAGCCGGGGCCGCTGTGCAATAATGTCGCCATTTCCGTCACTCAGGCGAACAGTCATCATGTCCCAGGATGTCGACTCGCGGCAATACGATCACCCGGCCCGGGGAACGCTTTTCATCGTTTCCGCCCCCTCAGGCGCCGGCAAGACCTCACTGGTACGCGCACTGGTTGAGCGGGTCGAGCGGCTCGGCGTCTCGGTCTCGCATACCACCCGCAACATGCGGCCCGGTGAGGTCGACGGCGTCAATTACCATTTTGTCAGCGAAGCAGAATTCGAAGCGATGATCGGGCGCGGCGAATTCTTCGAGCACGCCTGGGTCTTCGATCGCCACTATGGCACTTCACGCCCGGAAGTCGAGAAACGGCTGGCAGCCGGAGAAGATGTCATTCTCGAAATCGACTGGCAGGGTGCCCGTCAGGTGCGCGAGCAGATGCCGGAAGCCGTCTCGATCTTCATTCTGCCCCCCTCGCGGGCAGCATTGCGCGAGCGCCTCTCGAATCGCGGTCAGGATACACCCGACATCATCGAGCGACGGATGCGCGATGCCGTCAGTGAAATGATTCACTACGATGAATACGATGCGCTGATCATCAACGACGATTTCGCCATTGCCGTTGATGAACTCGAGCACCTGATTCGTGCCGAACGGACGCGATTGACCCGCGTTCGAGCGCAACACGGTCCGCTTCTGGCAGAACTCTTGTCAGCCGACGAGCCGGACAGGTAAACTCGATCTCCCCCTTGTGGGTCGGTATTGCGTCATTGTCCGGCTCCCTGACCACCGACCCCACGATTTATCACCGGTTGGCCTGCCTGATTCGAGGGTCATGGCCGAACCGACAGTTCATGTTTCGATCAGCAGGTAGACTCCATGGCACGCGTTACCGTAGAAGATTGTCTCGATCACGTTGATAACCGCTTCCAGCTGGTCATGGTCGCCACCCGGCGGGCTCGTCAGCTTGCGCGCGGCTCGCGCAATTCCGAGCTGGCCTGGGAGAACGACAAGCCAACCGTCATGGCACTGCGCGAAATCGCTGCCGGCCACGTCGATGCCAGCGTGCTCGACGAACCCGTCGAGGCCATGCCGACCCAGCAGCAGCGCTCCGCCCAGAGCCCGGAATCCGACGTCGAGGCCTGATCACCTGATCGAGGCAGCCGCCCGCCATGTTCACCATTGATGATCTTGCCGATCGCCTCGACGGTTATCTCAGCGCCGAGGAGATCGCGCAGGTCAAACGCGCTTTCTATTACGCCGAACAGGCCCACGATGGCCAGCGTCGCCGCTCCGGTGAACCCTATGTGACCCATCCGCTGGCGGTCGCCAATATCCTTGCCAACATGCACATGGATCATCAGAGCCTGATGGCCGCCATGCTGCATGATGTGATCGAGGATACCGGCATCACCAAGGAGGCGCTGGCCCAGCAGTTCGGCGAAGAAGTCGCGGAACTGGTCGATGGCGTTTCGAAGCTGACCCAGATCACCTTCGAGGACAAGGCGGTCGCACAGGCGGAGAACTTCCAGAAGATGGTGATGGCGATGTCGCGCGATATTCGCGTCATCATCGTCAAGCTCGCCGACCGATTGCACAACATGCGCACGCTCGGTGCGCTCCGGCCGGACAAGAAGCGCCGTATTGCCCGCGAGACGCTGGAGATCTACGCCCGCATCGCCAGCCGACTGGGTATCAACACCATCCGCGTCGAGCTTGAAGATCTCTCCTTTCAGGCGATCCATCCGATGCGCGCCGAGCGCATTCAGCGTGCTGTCACTCGTGCTCGCGGTCATCGCCGCTCGATGGTGCGCCACATTCAGAGCACCCTGCAAAAGTGTCTGGATGACGATGAACTGCCGGGCACCGTGATCGGCCGGCAGAAGCACCTGCTGTCGATCTATCGCAAGATGCGCGACAAGCAGAAGTCATTCAATGAGCTGATGGATGTGTTCGGCTTTCGCATCATCACCGATCGGGTCGACACCTGTTACCGCATCCTGGGAGCGGTACACAATCTCTACAAGCCGGTTCCCGGACGCTTCAAGGACTACATCGCGATTCCCAAGGCGAACGGTTATCAGAGCCTGCATACGACCCTGTTCGGC
This sequence comes from Kushneria phosphatilytica, assembly GCF_008247605.1. Lineage (NCBI taxonomy): Bacteria > Pseudomonadati > Pseudomonadota > Gammaproteobacteria > Oceanospirillales > Halomonadaceae > Kushneria > Kushneria phosphatilytica. The sequence continues at coordinate 3,542,193 of NZ_CP043420.1, forward strand.
AGTAACGGTATCCCCATTGAAGTGCAGATTCGCACCCGCGAGATGGAAGCGATGGCCAACAATGGTGTTGCGGCGCACTGGCTTTACAAGGCCGGCCAGACCGATCGACCGATTGCCATGGGTAGCCACGCCCGAGCCCGCGAATGGGTGCGCGGGCTGCTCGAAATGCAGCGCCACGCCGGTAACTCGCTGGAATTCATCGAACACGTCAAGAACGATCTGTTCCCCGACGATACCTATGTCTTCACGCCTCGCGGCGACATCATGGAGCTGCCGCGCGGCGCCACCGCCGTGGATTTTGCCTACGCCGTCCATACCGATATCGGCAACAGCTGCATCGCCTGTCGCATCGATCGTCATCTGGCGCCGCTGTCGACCCCCTTGCAGAGCGGTCAAACGGTAGAGATCATCACCGCACCGGGCGCCCGGCCGAATCTGGCCTGGCTCTCTTTCGTGGTGACCGCCAAGGCACGCTCGGCAGTACGTCACTTCCTCAAGAATCAGCAGCGCAGTGACTCCATCATGCTTGGCCGGCGATTGCTCAATCAGTCACTGGCACAGTTCGATACCCGGCTCGATGAGCTGCCGCCGCGGCGTATCGATGGTGCGCTGGATACCTTCGGACTGGAAACGCTCGACGATCTGCTCGACAGTATCGGTCTGGGCACGCGTACCGTTCAGAGCGTGGTGCATCGACTGGTTTGCGACGAGCACGCCGGCGAAGGCAGTGCCGTCAAGGGCACGGGGCCGATCGCCATCAGCGGGGCGCGCAATATGGTGATCGACTTCGCCCGCTGCTGTTATCCGCTGCCGGGCGATCGCATCGTCGGTCATCTCAGCGCCGGTCGCGGTATGGTCGTACACCGCCATGACTGCACCAATCTCGGCGAGTGTCAGCAGGACCCCGAAAAATGCCTGCCCATTCAGTGGTCAGAGCATGTCGAGGGTGATTTCCCGGTGGGATTGCGGCTGGAGATCGAGACCCGCCGAGGGCTGATCGCCGAGCTGGCCAGTCTGATTACCGATGCCGAAGCCAACATTGAACGCATCGGTATCGAGGAGCGCGACGAACGTCTATCGCTCGTCAACCTGACCCTGACGGTACGCAACCGCAATCATCTGGCGACCATTATTCGTCGTCTGCGCAATCTCAGTCATGTCAGCCGGGTCGCCCGCGTTCAGCAATGAGCCGGCTACCCGCTTCATTCATCGCGCAAGTCGCCCGGCTCCGGCACTGCCGGGTTTCGTTCTTCAGGAGAACTTCATGAGCAATCGAGCTGCCATCCATACCGATCGTGCGCCGGCCGCCATCGGCCCGTATTCGCAGGCCATCAAGGCCGGCAATACCATCTATCTGTCAGGCCAGATCCCGCTCGATCCGACCAACATGGAGCTGGTGGGCGGCGATATCGAACTGCAGGCCCGTCAGGTATTCGACAATATGGCGGCGGTCTGTCGCGAGGCCGGCGGGTCGCTCTCCGATGTGGTCAAGCTCAACCTCTATCTCACCGATCTCGACAACTTCTCCAAGGTCAACCAGATCATGGAGGAGTACTTCGACGAGCCGTATCCAGCCCGTGCCGCCGTCGGCGTCAAGGCGCTGCCCCGCGGCAGTCAGGTTGAAGCGGAAGGGATCATGCTGCTGGGCGACTGAGCCACTCGCGCTGCGCCGGATCATTACGATCCGGCGCTATCGACTTCAGACCGGCTCGGCGGGCATAAAGCCGCCCTGGCGCAGGATATCCTCATAGCCCTCGCGGAAGGTGGGATAGCGGAAGTCATATCCCGTCTCGATCAGGCGACGACTGTCACAGCGCTTGCTGGCGCGACGTCGCAGCGGTGACTGGATTTCATTGGAAGGTTCCACCTTCAGACGCCGTGCCAGCCACATCATCACCTCATGCAACGGCGCCGATTCACGATCGCTGGCCAGATAGACCGCTTCCGGCGATTTGCCTTCAAACACTCGCCGGATCAGGAAGTCCAGCACCCCGGCGCAGTCGTCGCGATGAATGCGGTTGGAGTACATGACCGGTGTCGCAGGTGCAATCCGGCCCTCACGCACCTGACCGATCAATCGTTCACGACCCGGGCCATAGATGCCGGAAAAGCGTACCGTGGTTCCGGGAAGCGGGCTGCGCTCCAGACGCTGCTCGGCTTCGATCAGCCGTTGTCCCGAAAAGCTGGCGGGCTCCAGCGGACTCTCTTCATCAACCGTCTCACCCTGTTGCTGACCGTAGACGGAAGTCGAGGAGACGAAAAAGACATGCTGCGGTGGGTGGCGACGCGCTTCAAAGTGATCCAGAGTGGCGGTCAGACCGTCGACATAGGCCGTCTGATAGGCCTTTTCTTCGAACCGATCGGCACTGATGGCATATACTATGATGTCGGCGTCGGGTAGCGTATTCAGCGCATCCGGCGCATTGACGTCGAGGGCCACGCCTTCGATGCCGGTCTCGGCCAGGGTCGCAATGCTGTTGCGACGGACACCAATCACGCGATGGCCCTGTGCAACCAGCAGCCGGCCCAGTGCGGTGCCCACGTCGCCACAACCCAATATGAGGATGGTCCTGTTCACTTTCATCCAGCTCCTTGCCAGCAGGATCATGACAACGCACGATTCCGGAAGATGATAACCTTTCCCTGTCTCAAGTGACGCCTCGGGTCCAGGTCATGACTTTAACAGAACTCCGCTACATCGTAACCTTGGCTCAGGAGCGCCATTTCGGCCGCGCCGCCGAGCGTTGCTTTGTCTCCCAGCCGACCCTCTCCGTAGCGGTCAAGAAGCTCGAGGACGAACTGGGCGTAGCGCTGTTCGAGCGCAGCAAATCTACCGTCCAGGTCACCCCGTTGGGTGAACGCATCGTGGCGCAGGCCGGCCGTGTGCTGGAACAGGCCAACACAATTCGCGAGCTCGCCAGCGAAGGCAAGGACCAGCTCTCCAGCCCATTGCGCATTGGCGCCATCTATACCATCGGGCCCTATCTGTTCCCGCATCTGATTCCTGCGCTCGCCGAGCAGGCCCCACAGATGCCGCTCTACATCGAAGAGAGCCTGACCGGCGAGCTGCGTCGGCGACTGCGTTCGGGCGAGCTGGACGTGATCGTCGTGGCGCTGCCGTTCAACGAGCCCGATGTGCTGACGCGATCGCTCTATGAGGAGCCCTTCAAGGTACTGTTACCCGCCGGTCACCAGTGGCTGTCGCATACCGAGATCGACAAGGAGTGGCTGCTCGAAGAGCGGTTGCTGTTGCTCGGTGAAGGGCACTGTTTCCGCGATCAGATCCTTGAAGCCTGTCCGGCGATCAATTCGCAGCTCAGCCATCCCGATAACCCTCTGGTTGCAGAGGGCGGTTCGCTGGAAACCATTCGTCACATGGTGGCGTCAGGGCTGGGCATCACGATACTGCCGCAATCGGCGATGGGTACCGATCACTACGGTAACGGGCTGCTGGAGAGCCGACCCTTCCGTGACCCGGCGCCCAGCCGCACGGTGGCGATCGCATGGCGTGCCAGCTTCCCTCGTCCCAAGGCGATCGATGCCCTGATCCGGGCCATCAATCAGTGTCAGATGTCGAACATGCAGGCCGCATGAGTGCCACCCAGTCCGTCACTGCGCTGACCGGCGTCGGTGACAGCATGGCCGAACGTCTGGCACGGCTGGGTATCACCACCCCGGAAGACCTGCTCTTTCATCTGCCGCTACGCTATCAGGATCGCACCCGGGTCACGCCGATCGGCGAAACCCGGGCTGGCGCCGAAGCCGTGATCGAAGGTGAAATCACCGCTGCCAACGTGGTGCAGGGGCGCCGCCGCAGTCTGCTGGTGCGATTGAAGGATGCCACCGGCATCGTGTCATTGCGCTTTTTCCACTTCTCTCCTGCTCAGCAGCAACAGCTGGTACCGGGCGTCCGGGTACGGCTGTTCGGCGAGGCACGTGCCGGCAGCACCGGCCTGGAGTTCTATCATCCGGAGTATCGGCTGCTGGGGCGTCAGAGCACGGCGGAAACTGCCAGCGAGGAGAGCCTGACACCGATCTATCCCACCACCGAAGGGCTCACCCAGCCCCGCTTGCGCGGTCTGATCGATCAGGCACTCAAACGACTCGATGAACATCCCGAGCGTCTCACCGAGCTGATCCCCGAGGCGCTGCGCGCCCGTTTTCGGCTGCCGGGTCTCGCGGAATCACTGCGTTATCTGCACCATCCCCCCCCTGATGCACCGCTGGAAAAGCTGGCCGAAGGGGGCCATCCCACGCAACGCCGTCTGGCGCTGGAAGAGCTGCTGGCACATCAGCTGAGCCTGCGCCAGATCCGCCAGCGTATTCAGCACGATCATGCGCCGGCACTGCCTCGCGATGGGGCATTGGCCGCCCGCTTTCTGACCGCACTGCCCTTCTCGCTGACCAGCGCTCAGCGTCGTGTGCTCGGCGAAATCGGCCTGGACATGGCGCGTCAGGCGCCGATGCTGCGGCTGGTACAGGGGGATGTCGGCTCGGGCAAGACGGTAGTCGCCGCCATGGCCATGCTGGCAGCGGTCAGTGGCGGTTGTCAGGCTGCTCTGATGGCCCCCACGGAATTGCTCGCCGAGCAGCACTATCGCACTCTGAAGAGCTGGTTCGAACCGCTGGGACTGGAAGTCGCCTGGCTGGCCGGTCGCCTCAAGGGGCGCGCCCGACTCGATGCCAAGGCCGCCATCGCCGAGGGCCATGCGCAGATCGTGGTCGGCACCCATGCGCTCTTCCAGGCAGATGTCCACTTTCATCGGCTGGGGCTGGCGGTGATCGACGAGCAGCACCGCTTCGGCGTGCATCAGCGCCTGGCGCTGCGCCAGAAGGGCGAGCAGAGCGTCGGCGAGGCAGGTGGCCTGACGCCGCACCAGCTGATCATGACCGCCACACCGATCCCCCGCACCCTGGCGATGAGCGCCTACGCTGATCTCGATGTCTCGATCATTGACGAGTTGCCGCCCGGTCGTACCCCGGTGAAGACGGTCGCGATCAGTGATGAGCGCCGCCCCGAAGTCATCGAGCGCATCCGCGAAGCGTGTCGTGACGGTCGCCAGGCCTACTGGGTCTGTACCCTGATCGAGGAGTCCGAGGCGCTGACCTGTCAGGCCGCCGAGGCCACCCATGAAGCACTGGTCGAGGCGCTCGAGGGCTTCAGTGTCGGGCTGGTCCACGGGCGCATGAAGACGGCCGAAAAGACCGCCACGATGAACGCCTTCAAGGAAGGCGAACTCGATCTGCTGGTCGCCACCACAGTGATCGAAGTGGGTGTCGATGTCCCCAACGCCAGCCTGATGATCATCGAGAATCCCGAGCGGCTCGGGCTGGCCCAGCTGCACCAGCTGCGTGGCCGGGTCGGGCGCGGCTCAACCGAAAGCTTCTGTGTGCTGCTCTATCATCCCCCGCTTTCCGAGCACTCCCGCGAGCGATTGGGCGTGCTGCGCGAATCCAACGACGGCTTTCGCATCGCCGAGAAGGATCTCGCCCTGCGCGGCCCCGGCGAAGTGCTGGGCACCCGTCAGACCGGGCTGGTAGGCATGCATATTGCCGATCTCACCCGTGATCGTGATCTGCTCGAGCCGGTGCGCGAACTGGCCGATGCCCTGCTCGAGCAGGCGCCCGATGCGGTCGAACCGCTGATCCGGCGCTGGCTGGGTGAGGATGCCAATCGCTATGGGCAGGTCTGACCGTTAACGTCCTCGCCAGCCCCGATCTCTTCACGCAACCATGCCGCCAGTCGCTCTCCGGCCTGACGCGGCGCATGGGCCGGCAGTAGCAGGCAGAGCCGGGCAGAGGTTTCGACGAACCCCCAGGGGGCTACCAAACGGCGTTGGGCGAGATCGTCAGCAATCAGCAACTTCGGCGCGACCGCCACGCCCAGCCCGGCCAGCGCCGCCTCCAGCAGATAGTAAAGATGCTCGAATCCCTGACCGCGCCGCCGGGCCTCATCCAGTTGTACCGGATCGATTCCTGTATGCCGGGCCCACGCGCGCCAGGCCTGCGGGCGTGAGGCGGTATCCAGCACCGTGTAACGATAGAGCGCTTCCAGCGGTTGATCGATCAGCGTATCGGCAATGTCCGGCACCGCGACAGCGCCGATCGTTTCGGGTGCCAGCTCGATCACCGTCATGTCAGCCGGCCAGGGCGGCTCCAGAAAGGCCAGCATGGCACTGATATCGTGCCGCCGTGGATCGGGGTCGCCCTCGCTGGCAAACACATGCAGGCGCAGTTCGGATAGCTCGCGGTGCAAGCGCTCCAGCCGTGGAATCAACCAGCGCGCCAGCAGACTGCCCGGACAGGCCAGGGTGAAGGGCGCTCCTTCGAGTTCACGAACCAGCGACTGGCAACTCTCACGCAACCCCGCAAAGGCCTGACTGACCCCGTTGTGCAGCCTGTCACCCTTGGGGGTCAGCACCAGGCCACGTCCCGAGCGGTCAAACAGGACGGTGTCGAAATGTGCTTCCAGCGCACGGATCTGACGACTAACAGCCCCATGGGTAACACTCAGCTCTTCGGCAGCAGCGGTAACACTGCCAAGCCGTGCGGCGGCCTCGAAGGCTTTAAGCGCATTGAGTGACGGCAGTGAACGGCTTGCGGTCATGTGAGTTTTCCTCAACCTTTGGCGCCATTTTATCGATTTTTTTTACCGCCGGTCTGCCGCTAGCGTAGGCTACATGGCCGTTTATCCATTCGCCGTCATGACGACCCGGAGTGCGCGATGTCTTCCGCTACCCAACACTTTTCACAGGGCCCCGATGCCGATGGCTTTTTTGGAGATTTCGGCGGACGCTTCGTCGCCGAAACCCTGATGCCGCTGATTCTTGAACTCGAGGAAGCCTGGGAGTGGTCACGTACCGATGAGGCCTTTCGCCGCGAGCTCGAAGGCTATCAGCGTGACTACATCGGTCGCGCCACGCCGCTGTATTACGCCGAACGCCTGACCGAGCACCTGGGCGGGGCGAAGATCTACTTCAAGCGCGAGGACCTGAACCACACCGGCGCGCACAAGATCAACAATTGCATCGGTCAGATCCTGCTGGCCCGCAAGATGGGCAAGAAACGCATCATTGCCGAGACCGGTGCCGGCATGCACGGCGTGGCCACCGCCACGGTCGCGGCGCGCTTTGGCATGGAATGCGTGATCTACATGGGCGCCACTGACATCGAGCGCCAGCAGCCCAACGTCTTTCGCATGAAGCTTCTGGGCGCCGAGGTCATCCCGGTCGAATCCGGCACCGGCACGCTCAAGGATGCCATGAACGAGGCACTGCGCGACTGGGTGACCAATGTCGACTCCACCTTCTACCTGATCGGCACGGTCGCCGGCCCGCACCCTTATCCGGCCATGGTACGGGATTTCCAGTCCGTGATCGGGCGTGAAACCCGCGCGCAGATTCTGGAAAAGGAAGGCCGCCTGCCGGATACGCTGATGGCCTGCATCGGCGGTGGTTCCAATGCCATGGGGCTCTTTCACCCGATGCTCGATGACGAAAGCGTCCACATGATCGGCGTGGAAGCGGCCGGTCACGGCATCGAGACCGGTGAACACGCCGCGAGCCTCAACGGCGGCGAGCCGGGCGTACTGCACGGCAATCGCACCTTCCTGCTACAAAGCGATGATGGCCAGATCACCGACGCCCATTCGGTCTCGGCGGGTCTGGATTATCCGGGCATCGGCCCCGAGCACGCCTGGCTGCACACGCAAAAGCGGGTCGAATATGTCTCGATCACCGATCACGAAGCAATCCAGGCCTTCAAGCTGTGCTGTGAACTGGAAGGCATCATTCCGGCGCTGGAGTCGGCGCATTCAGTGGCTCATTTGAGAAAGATCGCTCCCGACCTGCCCCGGGATCATTTGATCGTGCTCAACATGAGCGGACGCGGCGACAAGGATATGGCCAGCGTGGCCAACTGGCTCGAGCAGCACGGCGACACTGACAAACTGCCGAACACGACGGTAGAGGCCGCCGAGCCCGGACGGATAGATGACATGCAGCCGCCACATGATGTCGCGAAGAAAACCGGGGAGACCGAATAATGACCACACGCATCAGCCGGCGCTTCGCAGCACTGAAAGAAGAGAACCGCGCGGCTCTGGTGACGTTCACCATTGCCGGTGACCCTGACTTCGAAGCCTCGCTGGAAACGCTCAAGGGACTGCCTGCTGCCGGTGCCGATATCATCGAACTGGGCATGCCATTCACCGATCCGATGGCCGATGGCCCGGCGATTCAGAAGGCAGCGCAACGCGCCCTGCGCGCCGGGCAGACCCAGCGCAAGACACTGGAGATGGTGCGCGAGTTTCGCCGCAATGATCAGGACACGCCCATCGTGCTGATGGGGTATTACAACCCCATCTACCGCTACGGTGTCGGGGCCTTTTTAAAGGATGCAGTTGATGCCGGTATCGATGGACTGATCGTGGTCGATCTGCCTCCCGAGCATGACGGCGAGCTCTGCCTGCCAGCGATGAATGCAGGACTTGATTTCATTCGACTGACCACACCTACCACCGACGACAAACGCCTGCCGCGAGTGCTGGAAAACACCTCCGGCTTTATCTATTACGTCTCGGTCGCCGGCGTGACCGGGGCCCAGGCACCCACGCCTGAAAGCGTCGAGCAGTCGATTACGCGCATTCGCGCTCATACCGATCTGCCCATTGCCGTAGGCTTTGGTATCCGCAGTGCCGAGCAGGCAGCCGCTATTGGTCGCTTCGCCGATGCCGTGGTGGTCGGCTCGGCGCTGGTCCAGTGTATCGAAACGGCAGACAGCCCGCAGGCAGGAACGCAGGCCGTACATACGCTTGTCAGAACACTGGCCTCGGCACTGCCGCCACAGCGCTGAGTAGCCGGTGAGCGACGTCCGAAGCGTGTAAAGGAAGGAGAGCGCCGGCTACGCAGTGCAGCCGGCGAAGCGTTTCGATCAGTTGATCGAATCCTTGAGCGCCTTGCCGGGCTTGAAGGCAACGGTACGGCTGGCAGGGATTTCCAGCGTCTGACCGGTTTGCGGATTCTTGCCGGTACGTGCCGCACGCTCGCGTACGGTAAATGAACCGAAGCCGATCAGCGTGACATCTTCACCGCGAGCCACGCTGGAGCTGATCTCTTCGAGAATGGCGTTCAGGACCTGACCGGCCTTGTCCTTGGAAAGATCTGCCTGAGCCGCAATGGCGGCAGCAAGTTCTGGTTTGCGCATAGCGCCTCCTGGGTTGGGCAATTCAGGCGTGAATGACACCTGGCTTGTTGTTTTCCATCATGACCGCAAGGCTCATGACAGCTGTCCGACAGGAGTCGGGCAGGGTATCCTTCACAATCGAACAGCGTTCGACGACGCATAGCCTAGCAATGTCCTCGTATCGAGCGCCAGCATCACCTTGCGTTGCCTCGTCGAACGGATGACGATGACAGGCCGTATCGCAGGCCGAAACCACTTGTCTTCGCTCTTATCGGCAGAATCGAGCCTTACATGATCCCATCATCACAAGACATGCCCGCCAGCCCCCTGGTGCTGCGCCAGTGGCGCCCACTGGCAGTGGCAGCGGTGCAGCTCTCGCCTCACTGGCAGCGCTGGCTGGGCGCCAGGGGGTCATTGACCGCTCGACTGGCAGACCGGGTCAAAGGGCCGATCACGGTAAAAATCCATGCCGAGCACGCGGCTCCCCCGACACTTGATGAGGCGAGAAGACTCGCCTTGCCACAGCGCCGGCTGGCCTGGATTCGTGAAGTGACCCTCGAATATGCCGATGTTCCATTGATTGCCGCGCGCAGTGTCGTACCACTTGGAGAACTCCCCCGCGAAGTGCGTCTGCTGGGTCGCAAGGCGCTGGGACACTGGTTGTTCAGCCATCCTGATGTCACACGCTCCGCCATCGAACTGACGGATCATTCCTTGCAGATCGCCGGACACCAGGGCATCTGGACCCGACGCTCGGTCTTCCGGCATCCCCGTTGTCGATTACTGGTCCAGGAGAGTTTTCTGCCCGCGCTGGCCGATCTCATGCATGACGATTCGGCCGAAATCAGTGAATCCCGGCAGGAATCGCAACGTCATCCACGTCCGCCCGCCCCGATCATGGAGAACGCATGACCGCTCGTACTGCGCTGCAACGTATTCCCGATTTTTTGCGCCTGACACGGCTGGATCGCCCGATCGGCACCTGGCTTCTGATGTGGCCGACCCTTGCAGCGCTCTGGCTGGCGGCCGATGGCCTGCCTCAGCGTACCAATCTGATCATCTTCGTGGCTGGCGTATACGCGATGCGTGCTGCCGGCTGCGTGATCAACGACTACGCCGATCGCAACTTTGACGGTCATGTCAGACGCACCCGCGAGCGTCCGCTGGCGACCGGGCGCATCAGCGAACGCGAGGCACTGACACTGTTTGCTGCACTGATCGCTCTCTCCTTCGTGCTGGTCTGCTTCACCAATCTCTTTACCATTGCCCTGTCACTGGGCGGTGCGGCCCTGGCAGCCACCTATCCGTTCATGAAGCGCTATACCCACTTTCCCCAGGTCGTGCTGGGCGCTGCCTTCGGCTGGGGCATCCCGATGGCCTTCGGGGCCGAACAGCAGACGGTGCCCGCCATCGCCTGGTGGCTGTTTGCCGCCGGACTGGTATGGACTCAGGTCTACGATACCCAATACGCCATGGTGGACCGCGATGACGACCTGAAAATCGGCATCAAATCGACCGCCATCATCTTCGGCCGCTTCGATCTGATGATTCTGGGCGCGCTGCAAACCCTGATGCTGGTACTGCTGGCCGTGGTCGGCGGTCTGGCCGGGCTTAACGGCTTCTACTGGCTGGCACTGGTGGCCATCGCCGCAATCTTTGGCTATCAGCAATGGCTGACCCGGGGACGCACCCGAGAGGGCTGCTTTGCGGCCTTTCTCAACAATCACTGGGTGGGTGTGGTGCTGTTCGCCGGGGTGGTACTGGCGACCTGGCCGACGCCCTGAGGACACCTGCGCTGGACAGCACACCGGCTGTCACAATACTGTCATCGCTCACCGGTTAAATCGTCACCGAGTTGTCACGTTCGTTTGCCGGAGTATGACGCATGTCCCGAACCGTGCTGATCGTCGATGATGAGGCCTCGATTCGCGAAATGATCGCCGTTGCCCTCGAAATGGCAGATTTCCGCATTATCGAGGCCGAGAATGCCCAGCAGGCACACGCCCGGGTGGTGGATGAACATCCCGATCTGATCCTGCTCGACTGGATGCTGCCGGGCACCAGTGGCATCGAGCTGGCCCGCCGGCTCAAACGCGATGAAACCACCCGCGAAGTCCCCATCATCCTGCTCACTGCTCGTAGTGAAGAGGACAACAAGATTCAGGGGCTGGAGAGTGGTGCCGACGATTACATCACCAAACCCTTTTCACCGCGTGAACTCGTCGCCCGGCTCAAGGCCGTCCTGCGGCGTACGACACCACGTGGCGTGGAAGAAACGGTCGAGATCAACGGGCTGGCGCTGGACCCTGCCAGTCACCGGGTCAGTATCAATGGCCAGTCACTTGAGATCGGTCCGACCGAATATCGGCTTTTGCAATTCTTCATGACCCATCAGGAACGTGCCTATACGCGCGCCCAGCTGCTCGATCAGGTGTGGGGCGGTAATGTCTATGTCGAGGAGCGAACGGTTGATGTTCATATCCGTCGACTGCGCAAGGCACTGGGCGATGATCATCAGCAGCTGGTGCAGACGGTGCGAGGCACGGGCTATCGTTTCTCGACTCGTTGAGGGTTTCATCCATCGTTTGATAGCGACGGACACGCGTGCATTACTGGATCAATGAACTCTGGCGACTCGCCTATCTGGTACTCGGTTTCGGCCTGCTGGGCTGGCTGATCGGCTACCCTGGCTGGGGGATCGCGCTGGGACTGGCGGTTCACATGGCCTTTACCCTGCGCCATCTCAGAAAGCTCTATGTCTGGCTGGAAGCGCCGGTCGAACAGTCACCGCCGGCCGGTGAAGGGGTCTGGGGCGATCTGTTTGACCGCCTCTACCGCTATCAGAAGGGCCAGCGCCATATGCAGGGGCGGCTGCGTTCGGTCATCAATCGGGTGCAGGAGTCCAGCGAGGCGATGCGCGAAGGCGTGATCATGCTCGACTCCAGCGGCAATCTGGACTGGTGGAACAGTGCCGCCCAGCGACTGCTCGAGCTTGAACCCCATCATGACCGGGGCCAGCATCTCACCAACTATCTGCGTGATCCCCACTTCATCGAATACTTCCGTGGCAACGACTATCGCGAGCCGTTAACCCTGGCCTCTCCGATCCGCGACAACATGATGCTGGAAGTTCAGATCACCCTGTTCGGCGATAACGAGCGTCTGATCGTGATCCGCGATATCACCCGCCTGCATCGGCTGGAAATGATGCGACGCGATTTTGTCGCCAATGTTTCGCATGAGCTGCGCACGCCCCTGACCGTGCTGGCCGGCTATCTCGAAACCTGGCTTGATCATCGCGACAACCTGCCCGAGCGGCTGGTGCGGGGTCTCACCCAGATGGAGGCCCAGACCGATCGCATGCAGCGCCTGGTCAGCGATCTGCTGACGCTGGCTCGACTGGAGACCGCCGATCGTCATGACAGCGACCGGCCCATCTCGATCGCCGCACTCTGTCACCAGGCCGTCATCGATGGAGAGGCTCTGGCCGGAGGTAGCCACCATTTTCATACCGACATCGAAGATGATCGCTGGTTCTATGGCGATGAGCAGGAGCTGGCCAGCGCACTGTCCAATCTGGTTTATAACGCCGTGCGCTATACGCCCGAGGGCAGCACCATCACGCTACGCTATCAACCCTGGGAAGGCGGTGATGGTGCCCTGTCGGTGATCGATGATGGCGATGGCATAGAACCCCAGCATCTCGATCGTCTGACCGAACGCTTCTATCGCATCGACAAGAGCCGTTCGCTGGCCAGTGGCGGCACCGGTCTGGGGCTGGCTATCGTCAAACACGTGCTGTTTCGACACGACGCTCGGCTCGAGATCGAAAGCACCCCGGGCGATGGTGCCGAATTCCGCTGCATACTACCGGCAGCCCGTCTGAGCCCGGCCACCACCGGCACCGCCCTGTCCGAGCCCTCCAACGCCCGGCTTCGGGACTGAAACGGCAATCCCTTACGATTATCCACAACCGGTTGAGGATCAACCGGCTGTGGATAATTCATGCTTCCAGAAGCGCCATCGCAGTCGCCCGCCCCTGATAGCGTTCAATCAGCGCAAACAGCCTCGCAGCAGTATCGGTATCGATCACTCCCCGGGCTTCGGTAGGACGAAAATGCAACTGAAAGGCCCGGATCACCGGCTGCAGGGCTTGAGCATCATGACTGTCCGGCACGGCATAGCCCCAGGCGGCCAGGGCCCGATGCATCAACGCGCCATCAGGCTGATGCTGTTGAAACCGCTCACGCCAGCGCATCACGGCTGAAGGCCTCGGCCAGGCACCGATACCTGCTTCATGCAATCGTCGCCAGGGAAAGAACGGCCCGGGATCGACCTTGCGTCCTGGTGCGACATCACCATGGGCCAGCACATGAGCCGGATCGATGTGGTAACGCCTGACAATATCCTGTGCCAGCCGAATGACCAGCTCGATCTGATCTTCCGAAAACGGTGACCAGACGCGTCCTGCCGGCGTCTCGTGATAGCCCTCGTTGACGATTTCGATACCGATCGAGGTGTCATTGAGATGGTGGCGATCGCCCCACTGGCTCACCCCGGCATGCCAGGCACGCTGCTTCTCATCGAGCAACTGCAGCACCACCGGCTGCCCTGCCCAGCGAGCCGGATGATCGAGCACCAGATAGTGAACGCTGACATCGGAACCCGTCAGCGCCCTGAGCGCCGATGCATCATTGCCATCGGTATAATGCACAATCAGAAAGCGTACCCGCTCGTTAAAGGCTTGCGCCCTGATCGAATGATCGACGGCAAATGATCCCCGCTGTTCGAGCCTGCGGCCCAGGCGGGTCGTATATTGATGAGCCGGTACCGTATCGACCAGTACCGGGGGCGACATCTCGTCCATCGCTACCCCAACCGATGGACCACTGCCGGATGAAACAGACTGGCTCGTACAACCCGATAGCCACAATACTGCGCCAGCAACGAGCAGTACCCCTGCTCGCTGCCTCTCAACGAATCCGGTCACGCGCCGCTGCCTCGTTCCCCTCAGGCAACGCCAGTGTGCGATAGTGCTGGCGCCACATCAGTACACCCGCGGCTACGGCGCCCGGCATGATGAGCAGATTGACCAGCGGAATCCAGACCGTAGCGGCCACTACGCCGCCAAAGGTCAGCGTGGTCCACCACCGCCGACGCAACAGCTCACGCATCCGGGTAAACGATACCTGATGGAGATCCATGGGATAGTCGAGATACTGGATGGCCAGACTCCAGGCCGAAAACAGCGCCCAGAGAACGGGGGCGGCCAGATTGATCACCGGGATGAAGCCCAGCACGAACAACACCAGCATGCGCGGCAACATCCAGCCCAGCTTGTGCAGTTCGCGTCGAATGCCATCAAGCGCCTGCTGCCACAGTGAGCGTTCATCACTGACAGGCGCATTCGACAGGCGCTGCTCGATACGCTCGGCGAGAAACCCGTAAAAGGGGGAAGCGATGGCATTGGCCACCATGGTAAAGGTAAAGATCACCGCCAGTGCCATGGCCACGACCAGGATCGGCCAGATCAGCCATGACAACCAGGCAAGCCAGGAGGGCACCTGGGCCATCCAGTAATCGATCCATCCCTCGAAACTGTTCACCAGCCACCACACTGCAGCGATGTAGAGCAGCAGATTGATCAGCAGGGGGATATAGACGTAGCGCCGCGCACCGGGGCGCAGCACCATGCGGATGCCCTCTCCGAGGGCAGAGGCAGCGTTGATCAAGCGGGGATCTCCGACTCCGTCATTACTGCCGGCATGCTAACCGCCTGGTCGAACAAACGCGATATCTGACTGACGGGGCAGGCCCTACGCCTTGTCGGTGTCGTTATCCGCATCCCTGTCCCCGCGCTTGCGACTCAGCGAAGCACGCGGATGCTCCGGCGCATGGCGGATATCCAGTCCCTTGACCAGATAGATCACCGATTCGGCGAGATTGTTGGCATGATCGCCAACCCGTTCCAGGGCACGCAGAATCCACAGCACATGCAGCACCGGGCTGATGGCCCGGGGGTCCTCCATCATGAAGGTCACCAGTGAGCGCATGGCACTGCGGTACTCTTCGTCGACGGTTTCGTCATCCTCCAGCACACCCAGCGCCAGCTCGGTATCAAAGCGGGCAAACGCCGTCAGCGACTGGCGCACCATTTCCCGAACCTGGCCGGCGATACGACGCACCTCGGTATAACCGCGGGTAGTCTCGCCCAGTTCGATCAGGGTCAGGGCGTTGCGGGCAATCTTGTTGGCTTCGTCACCGATCCGCTCAAGATCGGAAGCAGCTCGCGTTACGGCCAGCACCAGACGCAGATCGGAAGCCGCCGGCTGTCGACGCGCCAGAATCTGGGTACATTCGTCATCGATGCGCAGCTGCATCTCGTTGACCTGCCGGTCATTGTCGCGGACTTTTTCGGCAGCCCGACTGTCATTGTCCAGCAGCGCCGCCACGGCTTCCTGAATCTGCCGCTCGACCAGTCCGCCCATGCCCATCAGATGCGTCTTGAGCGACTCAAGCTCCTGATTGAACTGACTGGAAATATGCTGGCTGTGTCGATCGTTGGTAATGTCCATGCTCACTCCCGCGGCGCCACTGGCGCGTCCTTGCCCTGTCAGGTAGTCATTGTTCGTCTCAGACTACGATACCCCTGTGTCGATTGCATGACAGCAAGGAGGAAAAACGCATCAGATAATTGCCACAAAGGTCGAAGATCAGGTCAGCGCCTCGAGTTTGGCAAATCCCAGCACCAGCCACTTGTCACCCTCGTGCTCGAAACTGACCTGTACCCGGGCCCGCTGCCCCTGACCCTCGGCATTGATGATGACGCCTTCACCGAAGACCGGATGACGCACCCACTGCCCCAGTGACAGTGACGGCTGCTCATCATCGCCCTCAACCGATTCCTGTCGAATACCTGCACTGCCGCCCTGTGCCGACATCGGCCGTGACACCTGACCACGCAGACGCACTTCCTCGAGGTACTCTTCCGGGAGCTCGCGCAAAAACCGCGAAGGCCTTTGCCAGGTCTCCTTGCCGTGCAGGCGCCGGGTTTCGGCATGAGTCAGATAGAGACGTTCCATCGCCCGGGTGATGCCGACATAACAGAGCCGGCGCTCCTCCTCGAGTCTTCCCGGCTCCTCCAGTGACATCCTGTGCGGGAAAAGTCCCTCTTCGACTCCGGCGATAAAGACCACCGGAAATTCGAGTCCCTTGGCGGAGTGCAGTGTCATCATCTGCACCGCATCCTCGAATTCGTCGGCTTCGTGCTCACCGGAGTTGAGCGCCGCTTCGGAGAGGAATTCACCCAGCGAATTGCTGGCCCCATCATCGATGGCCTCGAAGGCATCGCCCTGGGCATAGGCCTTCGCGGCGCTGACCAGCTCCTCGAGATTCTCGACCCGAGCCTGCCCCTTTTCGCCCTTCTCGGCGCGATGGTGTTCAATCAGCCCGGTGGCGCGGATGACATGATCGATGATCTCGTGGAGTGCCAATCCCTGGGTATCGTTATCGAGCTGATCGATCAGATCGCTGAAGGCGCGCACCGAGCTGGCGGCGCGCCCCTTGAGAATACCGGCGGCCGGTGCATCGTTGACCGCCTGCCACAGCGAGGTGCCTTCATCACGAGCCCGCGCTCGCAGCATTTCGACACTGCGAGTCCCGATCCCACGGGCCGGTACGTTGATCACCCGTTCCAGCGAGGCATCATCGTCGCGTGAAATCAGCAGCCGCAGATAGGCCAGTGCATTCTTGATCTCGAGGCGTTCGTAGAAGCGCTGCCCTCCATAAATGCGGTAGGGCACTCCGGCGCGAATCAGCGATTCCTCGATCACTCGCGATTGCGCATTGGAGCGATACAGGATGGCGAACTCGCGTCGCATTCGGCCTTCGCGAACCTGTTCGGCGATGGTGTCAACGATGAAGCGTGCCTCATCAAGATCGTTGAAGCCCCCATAGACCCGAATCTTCTCGCCCGCCTCGACCTCGGTCCACAGCTCCTTGCCCATGCGTCCGGCATTGTTGCGAATCAGCGCGTTGGCGGTTTCCAGAATGGCGCTGGTGGAACGATAGTTTTGCTCGAGCCGTACCAGACGGGTATCGGGAAACTCGCTGCGAAAGCGCTCCAGATTCTCCACCTTCGCGCCACGCCAGCCGTAGATCGACTGGTCATCGTCGCCGACAGCGGTCAGACAGGCCCGATCACCGGCCAGCAGCTTCAGCCAGGCGTATTGCAGGGTATTGGTATCCTGAAACTCATCGACCAGCAGGTGTTGAAAACGCTCGCGATAGTGCGCCAGCAGACGCGGATTGTCGCGCAGAAGTTCGAGCGCACGCAGCAGCAGTTCGCCGAAATCGACCAGCCCGCTGCGCTCACACGCCTGCTGATAGAGGGTATAGAGCTCGACCATTTGCGCCATGTACTGATCGCCATGGGGATCGACATCCCCCGGTCGCAGCCCTTCCTCCTTGCAGCCACCGATGAAGTACTGCACCTGTTTGGGCGGGAAGCGCTCATCATCGATGCTGTATTCGCGCAGCAATCTTTTGACCAGCCGGAGCTGATCGTCGCTGTCGATGATCTGGAAGTGCTCGGCCAGCCCGGCATCGCGCCAGTGGGTACGCAACAATCGATGCGAGATGGAGTGGAAGGTCCCCACCCACATGCCTCGCAGCGAGGTATCGATCAGCGTTTCCAGCCGCGCCCGCATCTCGCGTGCCGCCTTGTTGGTAAAGGTGACGGCGAGAATCGACCACGGCGAAAGCCCTTCGACCGAGAGCATCCAGGCAATGCGGTGGACCAGCACCCGGGTCTTGCCGGAGCCGGCACCGGCCAGCACCAGCAGGTTACCCTGGGGTGCACCGACGGCGTCGCGCTGCGCCGGATTGAGAGAGTCGAGCAGAGGCGATGCGTCCATGAAACGGGCCTGACAGGATGGGCGAAACGGTCTTCTACCCTAACATATTGTACCGTCCTGCCGCGCCTGCAGCGCCCTGTTCAGACCTCATCATCCTCCGGTGGTGTCCGATCGCGACGCAGCTGTGCGAAGGGATCACGCTCATCGGTTCGCAGCGGCACCAGACTGCGCTTGACTGCCATCAGATGCTCGGTCAATTGCGGGCCGCGCGAACGAGCGACGCCGACGGCGAGAATATCGATCATCACCAGGTGAGCGATGCGTGAACTCAGTGGCCGATAGACCTCGCGATCCTCGAAGACATCGATATAAAGACCGACCGAACACAGCTGGGCCAGCGGCGAGCCGGCAGGACACAGGCCGATGACGGTCGCACCGTGTTCCAGTGCAATTTCAACGCTGGAAAGCAGCGAGCGGGTCCGACCGGTCTGCGAAATGGCCACCACCACATCGTGTTCGGTCAGGGTGACCGCCGACATGTGCTGCATGTGCGGGTCACTGTAGGCAGTGGTGGAAATACGCAGCCGGAAGAACTTGTGCTGGGCATCCACCGCAACGGCGCCCGAGGCGCCGAAACCGTAGAATTCGACCCGGTTGGCTTCGGCCAGGGCCGCGATCGCCTCGCTGATGGCATTGGCATCGAGCCGGTCGCGTACCGACAGCAGCGTCCCCACAGTGGAGTCGAAGATACTGCGCGAAAAGTCGGCAACGCTGTCGGTCTCGTTCATCGAGAACTCGGAAAACTGGGCGCCGGTGGCCAGTGTCTGTGCCAGACGCAGCTTGAAGTCCTGATAGCCTTCGCAGTCGATCGCACGGCAGAAACGAATCACCGTCGGCTCACTGACATTGACGCGCTTTGCCAGATCGGCCAGACGCAGATTCAGTACCTCCTCGGCGTGGCGCAGCACAAAACGCGCCACCTTCTGCTCCGAACGCCGGAACTGCGGCAGTCTGGCGCGCAGCTCATCGAACATGAAGGTACTCATTACCTCTCCTTTCGGGAACGGGATGACAGGGTGAGTGGTGTTGATGTCATCTTTATGTCAATTTGTACAGGTTAAATTCCCGCTGCAATCCATTGCGGGTGACCCCGGCCGTGATTCGCGGCCCCCGAAGCTTCGAATCACTGCCGGGCGCCTGACAGCGTATCGGTCAAGCACCGAAAGCGCTTGTTCGATTCTGGTGTGAGGGAGTCTTCGGATGAAAAACGCCACTTTGAACGATCTCAAGAACGATCTGCTCGGCATTGCCATGGAGCTCGAAGCCGAAGCCGCCGACCAACGGCGTCATACTGCCGCCCAACGCCATCTGAGAGCCCGCCGCGGCATTGAATATCACTATGAATCCCGCCAGCTGGCCAGCGATCTGAGCCTGATCCCCCTCGACAGCGACAGTGCCCTGCCACCGCGACGCGCCATGACCTGGCTGCAGCTGACCGAACCCTTGCGCCATCGCCTCGACGACACCGGGACTCAACGCCAAACCGGCTGAGTCCGCACCCTGTCGCTCCTGAGCCGGTAGCATCGCTCATGATCCTGCGCCCGCTGACTCATCCTTCTGCCAGCGGGCCTGGCCTGCGTTCACTCACCGGCGGCCCGGGAGGCACTGCGAGCGAGATCGCTCGCCGCGGGTCGCAATACCAGCTCGACCCGACGATTACGCGCCCGCCCCCGGGCCGTATCATTATCTGCCAGCGGGCGAGTAGCCCCATAGCCGATTGCCCGCAGTTGAGCCGCCGATACGCCATGATCAACCAGATAATGCAGCACTGCCGTCGCCCGCGCAGCCGAAAGTTCCCAGTTTGACGGGAAACGCTCGGTAGAGATACTGCGACTGTCAGTATGGCCCTCGACCGAGATCTCGCCATCAAACTGCTGCAGTCGTTCGGCCAGCCGATCGAGCAACCCGCGTCCCTGGTCGGAAAGTTCGACATCGGCGCTGGAGAACAACAGCCGGTCCTGAATACGGAAGGTCACGTGTCTTTCGCCGGGCTCAACCACCACACCATCGATATCCGGCACCTGGGCTGCCCAGCGGGCCATATCGCTGTCATTCGCAGTCGACGCCGGGAGTGCCGAAGGAAGATGCAGCGCCGCTACCGTCATCAGCAGCGGCATGGCGTCATCGGTCAATGACAGCGGCCATCGATGCGTCAATGCCAGCGAGACCGCTTCAGCCACAGGCGAGACCGTCGGTCCAATGGCAGCGGGTGCGAAAGGAACCGAGGTTGAAAAATCCCCGGGTGCGAGCCACTGCCACAGCGGACTACCGGCTGTCAGTGCCGGCAGCGTACTCGGTCTGGCCGTCGCCATCTCGGCGGTAACCGCATTGTCTGACGCCGGCGACGACGCGGCGGTGTCGTCGCGGTGCAGGCCCTGCAGGGAGAGCAGGAGCACGAACAGGGTGATCAGCAGCGTCAGCAGATCGAGATAGCTCATCAGCCAGCTGCCCTGGGCATCCTCGTGACGAGGTGGCGGCTCGATCAGCGCATAGCGGGAGAGATCGCCGCGCGCTCTTCCGGGACGGGACCCTTGATCATCGAATGAAGACGCTGTCTCGCTCATGAGGGGCGTCCATTGGCACGCGCGTTGCGCTCTTCCCGATCCCCCTGTTCACTGCCTCCCATCTGCTTTTCTCCCAGCTCATCGGGATATTCGGCGATAAAGGACTGCAGGGTGGCTTCGATGAACGAGGGCAGACGGCGTCGGGAGATCATCGAAACGCCTTCCAGCACCATGTTCATGGCGACCAGGCGCTGTTCGGTACGCCGTTCAAGCTTGACCGCAATGGGTCGGAAAATGAGATTGGAGAGCAGAATACCGTAAAAGGTCGAGAGCAGAGCGATCGCCAGTCGCGGGCCGATGGTTGTCAGATCACCGACCTCGAGAATCTCCAGCATGTTGATCAGCCCGACCAGGGTACCCAGCATGCCAAAGGCCGGCGCATAGGTCGCCATGGTGCGAAAGATCTGCGCCTCGGCATATTCCCGAGCGCGCATGCGAGCAATCCGCCAGCGTAACAGGTCGAGGATTTCCTCCTCGCGGACATTGTCGATCACCAACCGAATGCCGGTTCGCAGGAAGGGATTGCGCGTGGTTTCCAGCGTCCTTTCCACGGTACGCGCATCACCGTGCAACCATTGGCGCGCCAGCTCCACCAGCTCATCGATGTCTTCCTGGACGAAGCTGTTTTCACGCTGGAAGACCGTGCGCGTCAGCGCCAGTACACGCGCCACTTCGCGCATCGGGTAACTGATGAAGGTCGCTGCAAGCGTACCGGTGAGTACGATGGCCAATCCCGGCAGGTTGACGAAACCCAGCGGAGACTGCGCGGTAAACAGGACCACCGTCGCCAGCAACATTACGCTGACCACGATGCCGATCATCGTCGAGGAATTCATGGGGGGCGGTTCCTTTCCGGTCGCGGTCGCCGGCAACCGCCACGAACGGCTACCGGGCTGGCGACGACTCTGCCATATCGAAGCGCCGCACCATCGCCGGAAAAGCAACGCCGGATGCCGCCACTTCGGCGGACACCCGGCCATCAGCCTGCAGGAAGGTCAGTTCAGCAGGCCGAAGATAAACACGATCGCCACCCCGATGGGGGAGATGTAACGTGCCGTGAAACGCCACAGGGTAAAGGCGCGATCGCTCATGTTGAGCTGCGCACGGACCTCGTCACGGCCCATTACCCAACCGACGAAGAGTATCGTGGCCAGACCGGTCAGCGGCAGCATCAGCTTGCTGGTGAGATAATCAAGCAGATCGAGGATCGACATGCCGAAGGGCTGAATGCCGCTCCAGCCGTTGAACGACAGTACCGTGGCAATCCCCAGCAACCAGGTTGCACCGCCGGCTACCAGCGTCGCCTGTACGCGCGTCAGTGGCGATTTCTCCTCGAGCCACTCGACAATGGGTTCAAGCAGCGAGATCGCCGAGGTCAACGCCGCAAAGACCAGCAGAATGAAGAACAGGGTGCCGAAGAAAAGACCACCGGACATGTTGCCGAACGCCAGCGGCAGGGTCTGGAAAACCAGCCCCGGTCCGGCAGCCGGATCGAGATGATTGGCAAAGACCACCGGGAAGATCGCCATGCCGGCACCCAGTGCGATGACGGTATCGAGAATCACCACGGTCAGCGCAGTACGACCGATATTGACGTCATCGCCCAGGTAGGAGCCATAGGCCATCATGATGCCCATGCCCAGACTCAGGGTGAAGAAGGCATGACCGAGCGCGGCCAGCCAGACATCCCCGGTCAGGCGAGAGAAATCCGGCTTGAACAGATAATTCAGGCCCTCACCGAAACTGCCGGTCGTTGCCGCATAACCCACCAGCACCACCAGCAGTACGGCCAGCGCCGGCATCAGCAGCTTGGCGGCTCGCTCCAGCCCACCGGAAACACCACCGGCCACGACACCAATCGTCAGTACCATGAACAGGCTGTGCCAGCCCAGCAAGCGCATGGGACTGGCCAGCAGATTGCCGAACAGACTGCCCACGCCGTCGCCATCGAGCCCACCAAAGGTGCCCGTAACCCCATACTTGATATACGCCAGCGCCCAACCGCCAATAACGCTGTAGAACGACAGGATCAGATAGGCCGCGAGAATACCGCTCACCCCGACCAGCGCCCACGCCTGCGAACGTTTCAGCCGCCCGGCAATGGTGCTCATGGTGGTAATCGGGTTTTTCTGTCCCAGCCGCCCCAGCAGCCACTCGCTCATCAGGATCGGCAAGCCGATCAGGGCAATACTGACCAGATAGATCAATACGAAGGCACCGCCCCCGCTCTCCCCGGTCATGTAAGGAAACTTCCAGACGTTCCCGAGTCCTACCGAAGACCCGACGGCGGCCATCATGAACGCCAGTCGCGAGGACCACTGCGCGTGGATATGAGTTTTGTTGGCCATCAGTTCGCTGCATCCTCAAATATTGTCATCCCGGGTCCGGATCGCTGGTGCGGACCCCGCCCAATGAGGCATTGTACAGTTCGGTTACGCAACCGCCCAGCGAGGCCGAAAGCCGGCTCAGAATAGTGAACTCTGCCGCTCGCCGGCAAAATCGGGAAGCGCCGGTAACGCCAGCCGCTGCCGCAAACGCTCATGAAACCGCCGGGCCAGCTCGGGTGCCTGACGATTATCGGGTGTGTGCACGAACATCCATGGCTCCCTCCCTTCATCAAGCCATTCACACAGCCGGTCAAGCCAGGGCGTCATGCGTGCTTCGTTGATGGCTTCATCGAAATGACCGATGAAGCGCACCAGCGGGCGCTGACCGGTCGCCAGCACATGCAGGGGTCGATGAGGTTTCTCGCGTTGCGCCTGCCGGAGGCGTTCGTCATTACCCGCGTCGGTTGCAAACAGCGCGCGAACATCCAGCATCACACGATCCACCGCATGAGTTATCAACAGCCGGTTGAGGGCGCGCTCGGCCAACCCCTTGTGGAAAAATTCACTGGCACGGACCTCTACCGCACAGGGAACAGCTGCCGGCCAGCGTTCCAGCAACGTGGCCAGTACCGGCAGTTCGTCGTAACCGAAGTCACGCGGCAACTGCACCATGACCGGTCCGAGACGGTCATGCAACGGAGCCAGGCGATCAAGAAAATCGGCCAGCTCGGCCTCGATGCCCACCAGGCGCTGTTCATGCGTCAGGCGAGCGGGCAGTTTGAAGCAGAAACGAAAATGCTCGGGGGCCTGACGCGACCAGCTCTCTACGGTCTCCGGACGCGGTGCACCACTGTAGAAGGTCGTGTTGCCTTCAACCGTATCGAAGACCCGGGCATATTCGGGCAGCGCCTCGCTGGTTGAGAGTGCCGCTGGATAGAGCGAACCACGCCAGTCGGCATTGGCCCACATGGCCAGCCCCAGGTGCAGGCTCGGCTGCGTGTCCTGCACGACCGTCATGATCAGCGCAGCCGTTCCGCGCTGACCCGAATCGGCGGCGCCACGATGTCATGCTGAGCGCTGATCAGGGCCAGCTCGCGGGTGCCCGCTCGTCGGGTATGTTCAAACAGCGCCTGTACTGCCCCGGCGCTCGCTGCCAGTGCCTGGGCCGGTCCATCCCCTTCCAGTCCCTCGCGCAGGCAGTGGGCCAGAAACATGGCCGCCGTAAAATCGCCTGCCCCATTGGGCGGAATGTCGAATTCGACCCGGGGCGTGGCGACTCGCCAGCTACCGGCTGCAGTATCCACCAGCATCTCGATCCGCGCTGCATCAGTCGCACTGCGATCGTCATCATGAACATCCAGCGAGGTTACCAATACGACCCGGGGGCCCAGCGCACGCAACTGTGCCGCTGCCTCGAGGGCATCCGCCAGGGTGACAATTTCGCGACCGGTCAGCCAGCCCAGTTCGAACTGATTGGGGGTCACGATATCGGCACTCGGCACGGCATGGGCGCGCATCCATTCGGGTATGCCCTCACGGACAAAGAACCCGCGCCCGATATCCCCCATGACCGGATCACAGCAGTAGAGCGCATCAGGATTGGCCAGCCGAACACGGTGCACGCTATCCAGTACGGCACGACCGATACCTTCATCGCCCATGTAACCCGATAACACCGCCTGCATGTCGGTCAGCCCGGTCAGCGCTTCCACACCATCGAGTACGTCACGCAGATGCTCGGGCGAGAATACCTGGCCGGTAAAGGCGCCGTAGCCGGTGTGATTGGAGAACTGCACGGTGTTGATGGCGGTGACTTCCAGCCCCAGCCGTTGCAGGGGAAAAACGGCGGCACGATTGCCGACATAGCCATAGGCCACGTGGCTCTGAATGGAGACGATATGCGTCATGAAACGACTGCCTGCAGGAAATTGTTATCAGCGGATGATCACGTGCTCGAATGGGGAGCATGCACCGAAACACCCATTCTACACTCCCGCCCAGGCAACGCTCAGGGTTTGCGCCCTACCGTATCGGCGGCATGCGCATGACGCTGCCCCAGCGGCTGTTCGGGGTCATCGGTGGTATCGCGGCGCGTCTGACGTTCCATCTCGCTGTTCGTAGCACCCCCCAGCAGCACCATGAAGGCCGACAGCCAGAACCAGATCAACAGGATCACCACCGCCCCCAGCGAGCCGTAAAGCCTGTCGAAACTGGCAAAGTGATCGACATAGATGGAGAACCCGATGGAGCCGACAACCCACAGTAGCGTGGCCCCAAACGTGCCAATGCTGACCCACTCCCAGCGCGGCTTGCTGCGGTTGGGGCCATAACGGTACAGCACTGCGATCGAGAACATGACCAGCACAAGCAGCAGCGGCCAGCGCAGATAAACCATCAGGGTCGCCACGATCCATCCGAACGGCAGCTGGCGAGCCACCATCGGCACGAAGATGATGGTCAGCAGCGTGATCAAAGTCAGCAGGGTCAATCCAGCGGTCATCAACAGCGTCAGCAGCAGACGTCTGGGCAGGGGACGATTCTCGCTTTCGCCATAGACGATATTCATGCCTTCGATGAGGCCATCCACGCCACGCGAGGCGCTGAGCGCCGCCAGCAAAACCCCGGCAATAACGGTGACACTGCTGCCGGTACGTGATTCGATCTTGCTGACCTGCTGTTCGATGAGCCCGGAGGCCTCCGGCGGCAGCACGGCACTCAGCACGGTAATCTGATGCTGTACCTGATGCGAATCGGAGAGTAATCCCCACAGCGAGATCAGGGTCGCGATGACCGGAAAGATGGCCAGCAAACCGTAGAACGCCACCCCGGCAGCCAACAGGGCAATATGGTCACGATCGATGCGATCTTTCACCCGCAGGCAGGTATCCCGCCAGCCTGCCCGGGTAATCTGTCCGGGGCGCCTGGCATGCCGGCCACGTTTGTCATTCGACCTGTCCTGTTCCGACAATGCTTGCCTCTCCTGTCACAACACGCTCTGATCGACTCATCGCCTCGATGCTCGACCGAGACCCCTGATCCATCCGCTCACCTCCATCCGCTCACCATAGTGCCCATCGGGAAGCGCTGCATATCGAGACCAGGGTTCAACAGACAATCGCCATAAACCGACTAATCTCGAAGATAACGTTCCTTCACGGAGTCCGGTCATGAACCGTCATCCTGTTCGCTGGCTCTTCGGTTGCCTGCTGGGCATCCCGGCCTCGCTGCTGGGTCTGGCAGTGGCGGTGCTCGTGACGCTGTCGCTGATTCCACTGAACTGGCTGCGCCCCGTGATCGATGAACAGGTATCCCGGGCACTGCAACGTCCCTTTGCCATTCGCGGCACGCTGCAACTGGACTGGCAGTCGCTGCCCGGTCACGTCTTGCCCTTGCCTGCTTTACGTGCCGGTGATCTGATACTGGGCAACCCCCGGGATTTTCAATCACCCACCGGTAAAGCCGCGCCGATGGTGCAACTGGCCAGCGTGGAAGCCGGCATCGCGCTGCCAGCGTTATTGTATCGCCGGATCAATATTCCGCGCGTTACCCTGACGCAGCCACAGGCTGAACTGATTCGCCTGGCCGACGGGCGCAACAACTGGACCTTCAGTTTCGGCGACAACGACGCCTCGAAGGCAAGTGATTCGGAAAGCGACTCAGGCTGGACGGTGGCAATCGACGATATCGTCTTTGATCAAAGCCGGGTGGTTTATCGTGATGCCGTACTTGATGCCGATATCACCGTTACCCTGGACCCACTCGGCCAACCGGTACCCTACGCCGAAATTGTCGGCCAGGCTCGGGAAGACCGGGATGCCAGAGGCCCGGCGGACTACCGCTTTGGCTGGCAGGTCGAAGGACGCTACAAGGGAGAGCCGCTTGAAGGCAGTGGCCGAATCGGCGGCATGCTCTCATTGCGCCAGGGGCAACAGCCCTTTCCGCTGCAGGTTGATCTGCGCAGCGGCGAAACGCACATCAAGGTAACAGGAACGCTGACCGATCCGCTGAATCTCGGCGCACTCGATCTGCATCTCGCGCTCGAAGGGCGCAGTCTGGGCAACCTCTATGCGCTGACCGGCGTGGTATTGCCGGATACCCCACCCTATGCGACCAACGGCCATCTGGTCGCGCGTCTTCGGCGCCCTGAAGGCAGCCTGTTCGAATATCAGGAGTTCAAGGCCACTATCGGTGGCAGTGATCTGAGCGGCACCCTCACCTATACCGATCGCAAACCCCGTCCCATTCTTCGCGGCACCCTCGACGCTCGTCGCCTGCGTATGGTCGATCTGGGCCCGCTGATCGGTAGCGATGATGATCGCACCGCCTCTACGGATGACGCCCCGCGCCAGCCACCAGGGAAGGTACTGCCCGTCTCGGAATTTCGTACCGACCGCTGGAATCGCATGGATGCCGATGTTCGCTTTCGTGCTGCCCGAATCGAACACGGTGCAGCCCTGCCATTGAGCGATCTCGACACACATATTGTGCTCGACAACGGCGAACTTCTGCTCGACCCGCTGCACTTCAGCATGGCCGGTGGCGCGCTCAATACGACCCTGCGCCTGAATGGCAATCGCTCACCCATGCAGGCTCGTATCGACATGCATGCCCGCCGGCTGCAGCTGAAGCAGCTGATCCCCGCCCCCGGCGACATGCAGGACGCACTGGGCCAGCTCAATGGCGATGCCACCCTCACCGGACATGGCAACTCGGTCGCTGCCCTGCTGGGCTCAGGCAGCGGCGAAGTGAAGATGCTGATCGATAACGGTCTGATCAGCCGCAATCTGATGGAGCTGGCCGGACTCAACGTGGGCAATTACGTGGTTGGCAAACTGTTTGGCGATGAGCAGGTGCGGATTCACTGTGCCGCCGCCGATCTGATATTTCGCAACGGTCTGATGCGGCCGAAACTGTTCTTCATCGACACCGAGAACGCCACTGTCGATATTGATGGTGCCATTGATTTCGGCAGCGAACGCATGGATCTGACCATCGATCCACAGGGCAAGGGGCTGCGCATCCTTACCCTGCACTCGCCCCTTTATGTCAGCGGCACCTTCAAGAATCCTGCCCCGGGGGTAAAGGCCGGCCCCCTGGCAGCGCGTGCCGCCGCTGCCGTGGCACTGGGGGCCATTGCGCCACCTGCCGCCCTGCTGGCCCTGATTTCACCCAACAGCGGTCAGGAACAGCAATGCAGCGCACTGCTTCAAAAGCGCACAACATCGCAGTAATCGTCAGGACACAATCGCTCGCTGCGGTATCGTCATCAGTCGATTGCACAACGGGGTCAGCACGAAAGCCAGCAGCAATCCTGTCAGGGGCGGTACCCAGGGTGAGTACCAGGCCCCCAGGGTCGCCAGCACATAGGCCACGATGCTCGGCCAGTGCACGGCCGGCAGCGTGGCACTCTCAAGCGCCGGATAGCGGCTGCGATACCTGAAGAGATAATCACCGATAATCACACCGCCCAACGGCGGAATGCAGGTACCCAGCGCCACCAGAAAGGGCACCAGCAACTGATCCATCCCGGCCAGTGCCAGCAGGGTACCGACGGCAGCACCGGCCAGCGTTACCTGCCCCCGCCGGCGGGTACGCAGCAGATTGCAGCCGGCAGCGGCAAAGTTGTAGATGGTGTTGTCCTGGGTGGTCCACAGGTTGAGAAACAGCATGATCAGACCGAACAGCGTCAGCCCCTGCAGTATCAGCACTTCCACGATATCGGGCTGCTGATAGACAAAGGCCCCCATGGCACCGATCAATACCATCAGCCCGTTGCCGATGAAAAACGCCAGCAGGGTCGCGGTGACGGCCTGAGCCGGGGTGCGAGCAAAACGACTCCAGTTGCTCGCCTGGGTAGCGCCTGACACAAAGGTACCGAAAATGATGGTAATACCTGCTGTCCAGCCCAGCGAACTCTCGGCCGTTCGACTGGTCAGCCCGGAAAGGCCACCCGCATCCTGCCAGGCAAGCACCATGCTGATCACGATGAGCACCGTCATCGCTGGCACCGCCAGCTGCGACAGACGCGCCAGCCCTCGGTAACCAACGAAGGCGGTCAGACAGAAGCCGAAACCGAACAGCACCATCAGTACAGGCGCCAACCCGTCCGGCAGGGAGAAGGTACCCACCAGTACATGAGCGATGGTGGCCACGCCCCAGGCATACCAGCCCACCTGAGTGATCCCCAATAGCAGATCGGAGAGCGCACTCCCCCGGTTTCCCAGCGCAAAGCGCGCCATCAGCGCTGTATTTAACCCGGAACGCGCCGCCATCCAGGCAATGATGGCAGCATAAGCCCCCAGCAGCAGGTTGCCGATGACAATCAACAGCAGCAGCTCACCAAAGCCGAAGGCTTCGCCGATTCGACCTCCGGCAAACATGGTAGCGGTAAAGAAGGTGAATCCCAGCAGCAGCAATGCCAGTGAACCGAACGGCTTGCGCGCGGTCGCGGGTACTTCACTCAGAGGATGATCGTCATCAACGTGGGGTAATGCCATGGCGGTCTCTCCGGTCAGGGGCTATGGCAGTACAGGCAAATGCCATGCCAGTCACGTCCGGACCTGATTCGCGTGACGCGGCATGGCCATGCGAACACACCCATGCACCATGATGGATCGACACCCCTCCAACAAGGCGCCATCATGGTGCACGCCCTGACGGCAAGAACCTCCCGGCACCGCATGCCGGTGCCGGGAGAGAGACTTACTCTACGGTCACACTCTTGGCGAGATTGCGTGGCTGATCGACGTCCGTGCCCTTGAGCACGGCAACATGATAGGCCAGCAACTGCAGCGGCAGGGTAAACAGCAGCGGCGCGATGACCTCATCGACCTCTGGCAGACGCAGCACATGTACGCCATCGCCTTCGCTGATCGAAACATTCTCGCCGGCAAAGACAAAGAGCTCACCACCGCGAGCGCGCACTTCCTGCAGGTTGGACTTGAGCTTCTCCACCAATTCATCGTTGGGTGCTACTGCGATGACCGGCATGTCGCTATCGACCAATGCCAGCGGGCCGTGTTTGAGCTCCCCGGCAGGATAGGCCTCGGCATGGATATAGGAGATTTCCTTGAGCTTGAGCGCACCCTCCAGCGCGATCGGAAACATCGGTCCACGACCGAGAAAGAGTGCATGATGCTTTTCGGCGAAGGCCGAGGAGAGTCGCTCGATATCCCCATCCAGTGCCAGTCCCTGATTGATCAGCTGCGGCAGCTGACGCAGGGCACCCACCAGGCGAGCCTGCAACGCATCATCACCGGAGCGGGCATAACGCAGTGCCAGCGTCAGCATCAGCAGTGATACCAGTTGGGTCGTGAAGGCCTTGGTCGAGGCCACCCCGATTTCCGGACCGGCGTGGGTCATCAGACTGAGATCGGACTCGCGCACCATAGAGCTGCCCGGCACATTGCAGATGGCCAGGCTGGCCAGGTAGCCGCCATGGGACTGGGCATGACGCAGTGCGGCCAGCGTATCGGCGGTCTCACCGGACTGGGAGAGCGTCACAAACAGGGTGTTGTCGGGCACCACACCATCGCGATAACGATACTCCGAGGCCACTTCGACCTGAGTCGGCACACCCGCCATTTTTTCGATCCAGTAGCGCGCTACCATCCCGGCGTGGTAACTGGTACCGCAGGCAACGATCTGGATATGGCGAACATCGCTCATAAGCGCATCCGAGCCGCTGCCGAAGATATTCGTCATGACATGGCCATCACCCAGCCGCCCTTCCAGCGTCTTGGCAATCACCTCGGACTGCTCATGAATCTCCTTGAGCATGAAGTGACGGTAGTTGCCACGGGAGATGGCGTTATCGCCATGCTCAAAGACTTCAATGCCCCGCTCGACCGGCTTGCCGTCCGCATCGAACACCTCGATGACCCCACCATCGGAGAGCTGGACCAGATCACCTTCGCTCAGATAGACGAATCGATCAGTGACCTGCAACAGCGCCAGCGGGTCGGAGGCAAGAAAGGCCTCCTCGATCCCGACCCCGACGATCAGCGGGCTGCCCTTGCGAGCTCCGACGAGTCGATCAGGCTGATCAGCATGGGCAACGGCCAGTGCATAGGCCCCTTCAAGCTGAGCGACGGCATCCTGAAGCGCGGTAAGCAGATCCCGGCTGCGATCGAATTCGCGTGCCAGCAGGTGCGCCACGACTTCGGTGTCGGTTTCGGACAGGAAAACATACCCCTCGCCTTCCAGTTCCCGGCGCAGGGATTCAAAGTTTTCGATGATGCCGTTGTGTACCACCGCCAGACGATCGCCGGACTGATGCGGATGAGCATTCTCTTCGCTGGGACGGCCATGCGTTGCCCAGCGGGTATGAGCGATACCCGCCCGACCCCGCAGTGGTGATTGCTGCAGCTTTTTCTCGAGTTCCGCTACCTTGCCCAGTGCCCGCTGCCGCGACAAACCACCCTCTTCGCCGAGGATCGACATGCCAGCACTGTCATAGCCGCGATACTCGAGCCGCTTGAGCCCTTCCAGCAGAATGTTCTGTACCTGCCGTCCGGCGACGGCGCCCACGATGCCACACATATGAGGCTCTCCATGAAAGTTTCGGTTATCCGGTGGCTGCTGCATCCGCCACGATGTCACGCTCGACCCGTTTAACCCGGATGCCGTGAGCTTCAATGCTCCGGCAATGGGCATCGTCAAGCCGATCATCGGTAATCAGCATGTCGATCGCCGACCACGGCAGTTCGAGATTGGGAATACGCCGACCAAACTTGTCGGACTCGACCAGCACAATCACTTCACGTGCCACTTCAGCCATCACCCGGGACAGCCCCAGCAGTTCGTTGAAAGTGGTCGTGCCTCGCGCGATATCGATGCCATCGGCGCCAATGAACAACTGATCAAAGTCATAGGCCCGCAGCACGCTTTCCGCCACCTGTCCCTGAAAGGAAGCCGAATGAGGGTCCCAGGTCCCGCCGGTCATCAGCAGTGTCGGCGGTCGTTCCAGTTCATGCAGCGCACCGGCCACACCCAGCGAATTGGTCATCACCACCAGTCCTTCAAAGCGTGACAGCTCCGGAATCAGTGCGCCGGTAGTACTGCCGCTGTCGATGATCAACCGGCCATGCGGCCTGATACATTCGCTGGCCGCTCGGGCGATGGCCCGCTTGGCACGCGAGGGACGGCTCGGACTATCGGCTTCCTGCGGAATCAGTGTTGCCCCGCCATAGCGACGCATCAGTCTTCCCTCGCCCTCCAGCACGGCAAGATCCTTGCGGATGGTCACCGTGGAAGTTGCGAAGTGCCGTGCCAGTGCATCGACGCTGATCTCGCCCTGATGAGCAAGGCGCTCGACAATGGCATCACGACGCGTGGAGGCAGTGTGCTTCGACATGGGGGGCGTTATCGACTCATCATCATTTTAATGTTTCGTTTTCACCTTTCGTTTCGAAAGATTCAAGGCTTCGCATCAAAACCCATACAACTAAAGTCGTCAACTCCCATGCCCACTTCGGCATAGTGACCATGCGTAAAAACAGTACCGCCCATCCCGAACGGGATGGGCGGCAGCGAGACGAGCCTGGTTCAGCGACGATGCGGAGGCACCCAGTCGGACTTCTGAGTCTGACGGGATCGACCAATGGCAAGGCTGTCATCATCCACCGTATCGGTGATGGTCGAGCCAGCCGCGATGGTAGCACCACGACCAATTCGCAGAGGCGCCACCAGCGCGCTGTTGGAGCCGACAAACACGCCGTCACCGATCTCGGTGCGATGCTTGCTGACGCCATCATAGTTACAGGTGATGGTACCGGCGCCAATGTTGACGTCGCGACCCAGTTCACTGTCGCCGATATAGCTGAGATGATTGATCTTGCTGCCCTCGCCGATCCGGGCATTCTTGGTTTCGACGAAGTTACCGATTCGGGCGCCACGTGCCAGGCGCGTGCCAGGGCGTAGCCGGGCAAAAGGACCAATCTGTCCGGCTCCGGCGATTTCGGCCCCTTCGATCAGGGTGTGCGCCTCGATGGTGGTATCCTCACCAATATGGGCATCGCGAATCACGCTATAAGCGCCCACTACCACACCATCGGCCAGCGAAACGGTGCCTTCGAAGACACAACCGACATCAATGAAGACGTCGCGGCCGACACTCAGTTCACCCCGGACCTCGATTCTGCCGGGATCGGCCAGAGTCGCGCCTTCGCGCATCAGCCGCTGCGCCTGATGGTGCTGATGAATACGCTCCAGCGCCGAAAGCTGGACCCGATCGTTGACGCCCTGCACCTCATAGTGGCCGTGCGGTTCCCGGGTCAGTACCTCGACCTCTTCAGCCGCCGCCATGGCAATGATATCGGTGAGATAGTATTCGCCCTGGGCATTGTCGCTGGAAAGCTGCGGCAGCCAGCGCTTGAGGTGGGCCCCGGTAGCCGCAAGGATACCGGTATTGCACTCCTGGATGCGCTTTTGCGCTTCACTGGCATCCTTTTCCTCGACGATGGCCGTCGCCCGACCCTGCTCATCGCGCACGATGCGCCCGTAGCCGTGCGGATGCGCCATGCGCACTGTCAGCAGTGCCATGTGGTGCGCGTCGACGCCCTCCATCAGGGCAGCCAGCGTATCCGGCTGAATCAATGGCACATCGCCGTAGAGCACAAGTACCGGCCCATCGCCGAGCGCATCGAGGGTACGGGCAACCGCATCACCGGTACCACGCTGCTCTTCCTGCATCACGAAGTTGGCCGATACATCCGACAGCGATTCACGGACCCGGTCGGCACCATGACCCACCACCACATGCAGTCGGGCTTCCTCCAGACTTTCGGCCGCCTCGATCACATGGCGCACCATGGGCTTACCGGCGATGGGGTGCAGGACCTTGGGCAGCCGGGAGCGCATACGGCTTCCCTGACCGGCTGCCAGTATCACGACGTCAGTGCTCATCGAAGCGCACTCTCCTTGATTCATGAAATCCCTGGTCAGGGTGACCAAAGCCACCCTGGTGACTGCTCAGAGTGTAACAGGCCACCCGCGACAACACTGTTTCACTACGTGCACGCCGTTTCAGAGCGTCAACATCACCAGCATCAATGGCAGGGTCAGTACCGAGAGCAGCGTCTGCAGGGTAATCAGTCCAGCCATCAGCTCGGCATCGCCGCCCAGCTGACGAGTAAGTACATAGGCCGTAGGAGCCGTAGGCAGGGCAAAGAAGAGCACCAGCAGTCCGGTCATTGAAGCCGGCAAGGCCAGCAGCCGGGCAATCGCCAGCGCCAGCAGTGGCATCGCCAGCAACCTGGCGGCACTGGCTAGCAGCAGCGTCAGCGAAGTCCCCCTCAGGGCCGAGGGTTTCAGGGCCGCCCCCACACACAACAGTCCCAGCGGCAGGCTGGCGCTCCCCAGCATTGACAACAGTCGATCACTGCCGGGAGGCAGGGGCAGATTGATCAGCGAGGCAGCAATACCCGCCAGACAGGCCAGAATCAATGGATTGGAGGCCAGCGGCCGCAGCAGCGCTCGCAGCGGCAGATGGCGTTCAGCACTCAGTGCCCAGACGGACAGCAGATTTACGCTCGGCACCAGTAGTGCCAGCATCACGGCCGCCAGTGCCAGCGCATTGGCACTGCCCAGCGCGGCGACCAGCGCCAGGCCCAGATAGGTATTGAAACGCAGGGTGGACTGGACAAATACACCGAAACGCGCAGCCGACCAGCCGGTCAGACGGCGCAGGCCGAGCAGGCCCAGCCAGCCAGCCCCCAGCCCCAGGGCCACACCCAGCGCCAGCTGACCCAGGGCGGGATCATCGAAAGGTGCTTTGGCCAGATGGTGAAACAGCAGTGCCGGAAACAGCAGAAAGTAGTTCAACCGCTCTGCGGCGCCCCAGAAGGCATCGCCGGGAAAGCCCGAGTAGCGTAGTCCGCCTCCCAAAAGCAGCAGCACAAACAGTGGCCATAATGCCGGCAGCAGTACGCTCACGCCGACCTCCCCTGCAGAACACGCCGTAACGAACTCCGGCCGGGCCGCCTGATGACTCTTCCGGCATTAAAAGGGGCGACCCGAAGGTCGCCCCGACTATTACGCTTGCGGCGTCACTCAGCTTCCTCGCCGGTTGCGCAGCTGGGAGAGCGTACGCAGCCGGGCGGTCGCCTCGGCAAGTTCAGCCAGCGCCCGCGAATAGTCGAGCTCGGAATGCTGTTCATCCAGCGCCCGACGCGCTTCATCACGCGCCCGCTCGGCTTCGGCCTCGTCGATGTCGCGCGCCCGGTCGGCCGTGTCGGCCAGCACCGAAATGACATCGGGCTGGACCTCCAGAAAGCCACCGGAGACGTAGTAGATCTCCTCTTCGCCGCTCTCCCGGGTCAGATAAACCGGCCCCGGTGCCAGCTCCGTCAGCAGCGGCGAGTGACCCGGCATGATACCGAGTTCACCCTCGGT
Organism: Kushneria phosphatilytica; assembly: GCF_008247605.1. Lineage (NCBI taxonomy): Bacteria > Pseudomonadati > Pseudomonadota > Gammaproteobacteria > Oceanospirillales > Halomonadaceae > Kushneria > Kushneria phosphatilytica. The sequence continues at coordinate 3,577,575 of NZ_CP043420.1, forward strand.
GCCGGTAGCGGAGAGCTGCGTCACTTCACCGGCAAAGATGCTGCGCTCGGTACTGACGATATTGCATTGCACACTGGCCATGACTGGGCTCCTGAATCTTTCCGGGACGCTTACATGCTCTCGGCTTTCTCGATCGCTTCGTCGATCGTGCCAACCATGTAGAACGCCTGCTCCGGCAGCTCATCGTACTCGCCGTTGAGAATGCCCTGGAAGGCGCGGATGGTCTCCTTGAGGGAGACATACTTGCCTGGGGCACCGGTGAAGACCTCGGCGACGAAGAACGGCTGCGACAGGAAGCGCTGGATCTTGCGCGCCCGGGCCACGGTCTGCTTGTCCTCGTCTGACAGCTCATCCATACCGAGAATGGCGATGATGTCCTTGAGTTCCTTGTAACGCTGCAGCACGTTCTGCACGCCGCGCGCCACCTTGTAGTGCTCGTCCCCGACGACCAGCGGATCGAGCTGGCGGGAAGTGGAGTCGAGCGGATCGATGGCCGGATAAATACCCAGTTCGGCGATCGAACGGGCCAGTACCACAGTGGCATCCAGGTGCGCAAAGGTGGTGGCCGGCGAAGGATCGGTCAGGTCATCGGCAGGCACATAGACAGCCTGAACCGAGGTGATCGAGCCGGTCCGGGTCGAGGTGATGCGCTCCTGCAGCATCCCCATCTCCTCGGCCAGCGTCGGCTGATAGCCCACCGCCGATGGCATGCGGCCGAGCAGTGCCGACACCTCGGTGCCTGCCAGGGTATAACGATAGATGTTGTCGATGAACAACAGAACGTCACGGCCCTCGTCGCGGAACTCCTCGGCGATGGTCAGCCCCGTGAGGGCGACACGCAGACGGTTCCCCGGCGGCTCGTTCATCTGACCGTAAACCAGCGAGACCTTGTCGAGAACATTCGACTCCTGCATCTCGTAGTAGAAGTCATTGCCCTCACGGGTCCGCTCACCCACCCCGGTAAACACCGAATAGCCGGAGTGCTCGGTGGCGATGTTACGGATCAGCTCCATCATGTTGACGGTCTTGCCGACCCCGGCACCGCCGAACAGTCCAACCTTGCCACCCTTGGCGAAGGGGCAGATCAGATCGATGACCTTGATGCCGGTCTCCAGCAGATCGCTGGAAGCGGCCTGATCAGCGTAGGAGGGCGCCTCACGGTGAATCGGACTGCGCTTCTCCTCACCGATTTCGCCCCGCTCGTCGATCGGCTCGCCGAGCACATCCATGATACGACCCAGCGTTTTCTTGCCGACCGGCACCGAGATGGGCGCGCCGGTATTCTCGACCTCGAGACCACGGCGCAGCCCCTCGGTGGTGCCCATGGCGATAGTGCGCACGATACCGTCGCCGAGCTGCTGCTGGACCTCCAGGATGGTATCGGTGTCGGTGACGCGAATGGCGTCGAAGATCCGGGGGACCTCGTCGCGGGCAAACTCGACGTCAATCACCGCGCCGATGATCTGTACGATACGTCCGCTCATGATGATTCCTCTTGAACCTGTTAAAAAACTGTCCGCTCGCTAGACTGCCGAAGCCCCGCCGACGATTTCGGAAATTTCCTGGGTAATCGCTGCCTGCCGCGCCTTGTTGTACTGCAACTGCAGGTCGTCGATCAGATCGCCCGCATTGTCGGTCGCATTCTTCATTGCGATCATGCGCGCCGACTGCTCGCTGGCGATATTTTCCACTACCGCCTGGTAGACCTGGGATTCGACATAGCGCACCAGCAGTCTGGAAAGCAGCACACGGGCGTCGTCCGGCTCATAGAGGTAATCCCAGAGGCCATCCCTGGTCTGATCCTCCTGCTCCGACTCGTCATCGACCAGCGGCAACAGCTGACGAATCACCGGCTTCTGACTCATGGTATTGATGAACTGATTGGAGACGATGTCGATCCGATCGATTTCACCATTATCAAAGGCTTCCAGCATGACCCGGACACTGCCGATCAGATCACCGACCTCCGGGGCATCGCCGAGATTGCCGCGTGCGGCAAGCAGTGTTCCACCATACTTGCGAAAGAAAACGGCACCCTTGGTGCCCAGGGCACAGAAGGAGGGCTCGACACCCTGCTCGCGCCAGGCGCTGATCTCGCGCATCAGCGAACGAAACAGATTGCTGTTGAGACCACCACACAGGCCGCGATCGGAAGTCACCACGATATAACCGATTCGCTTCACCTCACGCGCGGTCATGTACGGATGCTGGTATTCCGGATTGGACCGTGCGATATGCCGAACCACCTGCCGGATCTGACGGGCATAGGGTTGGCTCGTTGCCATGCGCTCCTGAGCACGACGCATCTTCGACGCCGCGACCATTTCCATGGCACTGGTGATCTTCTGGGTGTTCTTGATGCTCCCGATCTGGGACTTGATCTCTTTTCCGGCTGCCATAGCGATGTCCTGTTGATCGACCCATCGGCGAACGGGTCAGCCCCGTTCGCCTTCCGGCTTCAGTAGCTCTGGGACGATTTGAACTGTTCGACGCCCTGCTTGAGACCCTTTTGAATCTCGTCGTCGTAGCCGCCGGTCTGATTGATCTTCTCCATCAGTTCACCATGCTCGGAAGCCATGTAGTCCTGGAGCGCATGCTCGAAATCGAGCACCTTGTCGACCGGCACATCCTCGAGATAGCCCTCGTTGGCCGCATACAGCGACACAGCCATCTGCGCGACCGACATTGGCGAATACTGACGCTGTTTCATCAGCTCGGTGACACGCTGACCGTGCTCGAGCTGCTTGCGGGTCGCCTCGTCGAGATCGGAAGCAAACTGCGAGAAGGCTGCCAGCTCACGGTACTGGGCCAGTGCCAGACGGATACCACCACCAAGTTTCTTGATGACCTTGGTCTGAGCACTGCCACCCACACGGGAAACCGACAGACCGGCATTGATGGCCGGACGCACACCCGAGTTGAACAGATCGGTCTCGAGGAAGATCTGGCCGTCGGTAATCGAGATGACGTTGGTCGGTACGAAAGCCGACACGTCACCGCCCTGGGTTTCGATGATCGGCAGTGCCGTCAGCGAGCCGGTTTTGCCGGTCACTTCACCGTTGGTGAGCTTCTCGACATGCTCGGCATTGACGCGCGAGGCACGCTCGAGCAGGCGCGAGTGAAGATAGAAGACATCGCCGGGATAGGCTTCACGGCCCGGTGGACGACGCAGCAGCAGCGAAATCTGACGATAGGCGACAGCCTGCTTGGACAGATCGTCATAAACGATCAGCGCATCTTCGCCGCGGTCACGGAAATACTCACCCATGGTGCAACCGGCATAGGGTGCGATGAACTGCATCGCTGCCGGATCGGCCGCCCCGGCCGCAACCACGATGGTATGTTCCATCGCCCCGTGCTCTTCGAGCTTGCGCACCACGTTGGCAATCGTCGACTGCTTCTGGCCGATGGCCACATAGATGCAGGTGACGTCCTTGCCTTTCTGGTTGATGATGGTATCGACGGCGATGGCCGACTTGCCGACCTGACGATCGCCGATAATCAGCTCACGCTGACCACGGCCGATCGGCACCATGGCATCGATCGGCTTGAGGCCGGTCTGCACAGGCTGGTCGACCCCCTGACGGGCAATAACGCCGGGCGCGACCTTCTCGACTGCGTCAGTCTGGCTGGTCTCGAGTTCGCCCTTGCCATCAATCGGCCGGCCCAGGGCGTCCACGACGCGACCCAGCAGTTCACGGCCTACCGGCACTTCAAGGATGCGACCGGTGCAACGACCGGTCATGCCTTCCTGAAGCTGCTGATAGTCACCGAGCACCACGACACCCACACTATCGCGCTCAAGGTTGAGCACCATGCCCTGGATGCCGTGGGGGAATTCGATCATCTCGCCGAACATGGCCTCGGTCAGGCCATGAATGCGAACGATGCCATCGGACACACTGACAATGGTGCCCTCGTTGCGAGCCTGGGCATCGATGTCGAGCTTCTCGATGCGACCCTTGATGATGTCGCTGATTTCGGAAGGATTCAGTTGCTGCATGCCATGTCCCTCGACTTCAGGCGTTCAGGTCACGCTTGAGCCGGGCCAGTCGTCCGCGCGCCGAACCGTCGATGACGGTATCGCCGCTGCGAATGATGACGCCGCCCAGAAGCGTCCTGTCCACCGAAGTGGTCATAGTGATTTCGCGATCCAGGCGCTTTTTGAGCGCGCGGGCGAGACTGTCCTGCTGCGTCTGGCTGAGTTCGAAGGCGGAGATCACCTCCACCACGGCCACCCGCTCGTATTCGGCACGCTCGGCCTCGAACAGCTCACTGATGGCCGGCAGCGCCGCCAGCCGATGCTGGCGAGCCAGTACGCGAATGAATTCACGTCCGCGTTCGTCGAGCGTTTCGCCCAGCAGTTCGATCAGGGTGTCGGCCTGCTCAGCAGCAGTCCGGGTCGGATCGGCCAGCCAGGTCGCGACGCGCTCGTCGAGCACCACACGGGCGCCTTCGGCCAGCATGGTCGACCACTGATCTACCGCCTGCTGCTCACGGGCCAGCTCGAAAGCGGCCTTCGCATAGGGTCGTGCCTGGGGTGCGTTGTCCGCCATGGAGGTCTCCTCAGAGCTCGGCAGCGAGCTTGTCGAGCATCTCGCGATGTCGGTTCTCGTCGATCTCGGTCTCGAGAATGCGTTCGGCACCGGTCACGGCCAGAGCCGCCACCTGCTGACGCAGATCTTCCCGGGCCCGCTGGATCTCCATGTCGATCTCGCTTTTGGCCTGATCGATCATGCGCTGGCCTTCGGTTTTGGCATCGTCACGCGCTTCCTCGATCATGCGATCGGCGCGCGAACGAGTCTGCTCGAGAATCCGGCTGGCTTCCTCGCGACTTTCGCGAAGAATCCGCTCGGACTCCTCGTTGACCCGCTCCATTTCCTGGCGAGCACGATCGGCCGATGCCAGATCTTCCTCGATTTTATTGCGCCGCTCTTCCAGCGCTTTGGTGATCGGCGGCCATACATATTTCATGCAGAACCATACGAACACCAGAAAGGCGATGGACTGGCCGATCAAAGTTAGGTTCAGATTCACGCCGTCACCTCTCGCTACGTGGTCATTGGGGCATCACAACGGATGCCGGGCATCCTCGTCAGGGACGCTCAGCCAACGAACGGATTGGCGAAGGTGAAGAACAGCGCGATACCGACACCGATCATGGCCACGGCGTCCAGCAGACCGGCGACAATGAACATCTTGACCTGCAGTTGCGGAATCATTTCAGGCTGACGAGCGGCGCCTTCCAGAAACTTGCCGCCCAGAATGCCGAAACCGATGGCGGTGCCCAGGGCGCCCAGACCGATCAGCAGCGAAACGGCAATCGCAGTCATGCCCAGAACTTGTGCTTCCATGGTGCTCTCCAGTTTTCAAGTCACGTTGAGTTGAGGGGGAGTGGGTAAACCGATCAGTGATCTTCGCAGGCCTGACTGAGATAGACGATCGTCAGCATCATGAAGATGAAGGCCTGAAGAACGATGATCAGCAGGTGGAAAGTAGCCCAGGCAAAATGCAGGGGCAGCTGGAACAGGCCGACGGAGGCGATCAGCATGAAGATCAGCTCGCCGGCATAGAGATTACCGAACAGACGCAGTCCGAGCGAGATCGGCTTGGACAGCAGCGTCACCAGCTCGAGCAACAGGTTGGCCGGCACCAGCAGTGCCTGTACCAGGGGGTTGCTGGCCGCAAAGGGTTTCAGGGTCAGATCGGCCACAAAGCCGCTGACACCCTTCATGCGAACCGTGTAGATCAGAATCAGGGCAAAGACCGTCAGCGACATGCCCATGGTGGCATTGATATCAGCGGTCGGCACGATACGGAAGTAGACATGCGAGGGATCCTCGACGCCGACCACGCTGACGCCAACGGCCTGGGCCAGCTGAGGTATCCAGTCAACCGGAATCAGATCCATCAGGTTCATCAAAAAGATCCAGACGAAGATGGTCAGCGAGAGGGGAGCAATCAGCCGACTCTTGCCGTGGAACGTTTCGCGGACCGAGCTGTCAACAAATTCGACGACCATTTCCACGGCATTGTTCAGCTTCGATGGCACGCCACTGGTCGCATGACGGGCCACCAGCCGGAAAAGCCAGAGAAACAGGGCACCCAGGCCAATCGAAAAGAGCATGGTATCCAGATTAATCGCCCAGAACCCCATGTTCGATGCCTGCTCGGCACTGTGAGCGATGGTCCAGCCATGTCCAGGATCATACCCGAAGGTCAGATTCTGAAGGTGATGCTTGATGTACTCGGACGTTTCCAGATGATTGCCTGCTGCCATGGAGCTGCCTCGGTGATCAGGTGCGCGATCCGGTGCGAACAAGCCAGAAACCCAGCCAGTGAACGCATTGAACCACCACGTAAGCGCCAAAAAAGAAAGCGGGGTTTGAAGGCGGCACTGCCACGAAGACCAGCGTGAACAATGCCACTGTCAAACCAAACTTTCCGGCCTCTGCCCGATAGAAGCCGTTCATGATTTCCCGGGCAAGACGTGCACCGCGCAGCCTGAAAGCCCGCCAGGCGAAATAGGCATTGGGCAGCAGACATACCAGCGCACCACTCAGGGCGGACATCCCGGCTGCCTCTCCGGACGTCAGCAGCGCCAGCACAGCGATGATACTCCCCGCGAGTGCCTGCCCCGCCAGCAGACGACCGACCTGCGGCCTCTGAGGTCTGGCCGGTGTCATGGGCCGCATGAGTAGCTCCCTGCCCTGGAGATAATGTCAAACCCTTACTTGTGCCAGTGCCCGGCCATTTGCCAAACCGGGCGGATTATAGGGAAGCCATATGCTCCCATCAACGCCCAAAAAGGCAAAAAGCCATGCAGTAATGCCTATTTGTCGACAAAAGCGAGTAGATGCTCGTTCAAACTGCGCTATCTGGCAATCCCGGGTTAAGTTCTCTTTAAGTGCCGAAAAAGGCTAGCGGATATGTCCGAGAATGCCATCGAGCTCCTCGAGGCTGGTATAGCGAATGGTCAAACGCCCCTTGCCGCTTTTGCCATGACTGATCCTGACCCGGGCACCGAGCAGTTCTCCAAGCTGGGTTTCCAGACGCCCGACGTCCGGTGAGGCAGGCGCCGGCTCGGGAGCCGCCTTCGATTCATTCATGCGCTTCACCAGCGCTTCGGTCTGACGCACGGTCAGCCCGCGATCCACCACCTCATGAGCCGCCTGACGCTGTTTTGTCCCCTTGAGCGCCAGCAGGGCACGGGCATGGCCTACATCAAGATCACCCCGTTCCAGCAGGGTCTGCACACTTTCCTCAAGGGCCAGCAGTCGCAACAGATTGGCGATCTGGGCGCGAGACTTGCCCAGCGTATCGGCCACCTGTTGCTGGGTCAGCTCGAACTCATCCATCAGCCGCCGCAGGGCCACCGACTCTTCAACCGGATTGAGATTCTCGCGCTGAATGTTCTCGATCAGCGACATGGCCAACGCGGCCTCGTCATCGAGCTCGCGCACTACAGCAGGGATCGTTTCAAGCTCGGCAAGCTGGGCAGCACGCCAGCGGCGCTCACCGGCAATGATCTCGAAGCGCTGCTCGCCACTGGCATCAGGCAACGGACGCACCACAATCGGCTGCATCACGCCCTGACGACGAATCGAGGCTGCCAGCTCATCCAGTCGCTCGGGCTGGATATCGCGCCGGGGCTGATAACGCCCACGAACCAGGCGTGAAAGCGGAATACGCTCGAGGCGCTCGCCTGCTTCGAGTTCGGGTGCTTCGATCGAGGCGTCCTCGTGAGCCTCCCCGGAGACATCGAGGGTTACTTCACCACTGGAGCGCTGCCGGGCATTGGCACCAGCACCGATCAGGGCATCCAAACCTCTTCCGAGTGCACGTTTACGGGTCATGCGGAAGTCACCTCGATCAACACGATCATCACAATGGCGTTACAGCGCCAGGCGGCGAATCAGTTCCTTGGCCAGCACGCGATAGGCATGACTGCCCCGGGACATCCGGGCGTAACGAGTCACCGGCAGACCATGACTGGGCGCCTCGGCTACCCGGACATTGCGGGGAATGGCCGCCCTGAGCAACTGATCGCCGAAATAATTCGCCAGCTGGTTGCTGACATCACGCGTCAGGCTGTTGCGACTGTCGTACATGGTGCGCACGATGCCGTCCAGTGCCAGCGTCGGATTGACGCTTTCGCGGATCTGCTCAACCGTATCCAGCAGTGCCGAGAGGCCCTCCAGCGCATAAAACTCGCACTGCAGCGGAATCAGTACCCCATGCGAGGCGGTCAGGGCATTGACCGTCAGCATGTTGAGCGAGGGCGGACAGTCGATCAGTACGACATCAAAGTCGGCCACCATGTCACCCACGGCTCGATCCAGACAGCGTTCACGCCCTTCGCGATCAAGCAGGTCAACTTCGGCCGCAGTGAGATCGCCATTGGCAGGCAGCAGGGCATAGCCGGCCGCGTCACTGCGGATCATGACATCGCGCGCCGCCCGATCACCCAACAGCACATCGAGCATGCTGCCTGCGGGCAGATCATGCTTGTCGACACCGCTGCCCATGGTGGCATGGCCCTGGGGGTCAAGATCGATCAACAGAACGCGCCGCTTGAGCGACGCCAGCGAAGCGGCCAGATTGACGGCGGTGGTGGTCTTGCCGACGCCGCCTTTCTGATTGGTCAGCGCGATGATCCGGGTCAAGAGGACAATCCCTGGTTATTGATCGGTAGTCGCCTCGTCAGCTTCGAGACGCAGCAGATGGCGATCGCCCTGCTGGCCGGGCACCTCGAGCGGCACACATTCGAGCAGTGTGGCACCGGTGAGCGCACCGGTACGCAGGCTGTCGTCGCGGCCGATCATGGCCAGCCACTCGCCACCGGAGGCCAGTAGATGCCGGCTGGCATCTACGAAGACCTGTGGTGCAGCAAAGGCTCGACTGACAATCTGATCGAAGGGCCCAGCCTGATACTGTTCCACCCGGGCCTGCACGGCACTGACACCACTCAGCCCGAGTTCGTACGCCGCCTGCCGCTGGAAGCGGACCTTCTTGCCATTGCTGTCCAGCAGAGTCACGTTCAGCTGCGGCCTCATGATTGCCAGTACCAACCCCGGTAAACCGGCACCACTGCCCACATCCAGAAGGCGAGGCCCACGCAGCCAGGGCACGATGGCGAGCGAATCGAGCAGATGGCGCTGTACCATCGCGACCGGTTCGCGTACCGCGGTGAGGTTATAAGCCCGGTTCCACTTGTGCAACAGTGCCACCAGCGCCAGCAGCCGATCACGCTGCTCCGCAGGCGCTACCAGACCCAGTTCATCGAGCCCGGCATCGAGCACCTGTTCACAGGCCGGGTTCATTCGCCACTGGCCCTGGCGGTACGCTGCTGCTTCTTGAGATGGATCAGCAACATCGACAGTGCCGCAGGGGTCACCCCGGGAATACGACCGGCTTCGGCCAGCGTTTCGGGGCGCGCCGCGGTCAGCTTCTGACGGATTTCGCTGGAGAGCCCATCGATGGCGTGATAATCGAGTGTCGCCGGCAATGGCGTCGCCTCATGACGGCGCAGTTTATCGATCTCCTCCTGCTGCCGGGCGATATAACCATCATATTTGACCTGTACCTGGACCTGCTGGCGTACATGCGCCTGTTGCGGCGCCCCTTCAGCAAGCTCGGCCAGATCCTCGTAATTCACTTCCGGGCGGCGCAGCAGATCGCTGAGGCGCTGTTCCTGACTCAACTCACCGATTTTCGGCGCCAGCTGACGAGCCGCTTCACTACCGGGTCTGATACGCACGCTATCGAGTCGGAGACGCTCGGCAGCAATGGCGTCACGGCGCTGTTCGAAGGCGCGATAGCGATCATCGCCGATCAGCCCAAGCTCACGGCCGATCTCGGTCAGGCGCAGATCCGCATTGTCCTCACGCAGCATCAGGCGATACTCGGCGCGCGAGGTAAACATTCGATAGGGCTCCTGGGTGCCCATGCGAATCAGATCGTCGACCATCACGCCCAGATAGGCTTCATCACGCCGTGGCCACCAGGCCTCCAGACCTCGTGCCCGACGTGCTGCGTTCAGCCCTGCAAGCAGTCCCTGGGCACCAGCCTCCTCGTAACCGGTGGTGCCATTGATCTGACCGGCAAACCAGAGATTGTGAATGACCTTCGTCTCCAGCGAGTGCTTCAGATCACGCGGATCGAAGAAATCGTATTCGATGGCGTAGCCGGGGCGCACGATGTGCGCGTGTTCCAACCCTTCCATCGAACGCACAAGCTCAAGCTGTACATCGAACGGCAGCGAGGTCGAAATGCCGTTGGGATAAAGCTCGGGAGTTTCCAGACCTTCCGGTTCAATGAAGATCTGATGGCTGTCCTTGTCGGCAAACCGATGGATCTTGTCCTCGATCGATGGGCAGTAGCGGGGTCCGACACCGCCGATGGCACCGGAGAACATGGGCGATCGATCGAGATTGGCCCGAATGATGTCATGGGTCCGGGCATTGGTATGCGCGATATGGCAGCTGCGCTGTGGCGGATGCATCTCGGAGGAGCCCATCATCGACATGGCCGGTCTTGGATCATCCCCCGGCTGCTCCACGAGTTTCGAGTAATCGATGCTGCGTCCGTCCAGCCGTGGCGGGGTACCGGTTTTTAAACGATCCACCCGCAGAGGCTGTTCTCGTAACCGTCGAGCCAGGGCCGAAGCCGAGGGATCACCGCTACGACCGCCACTGTGGTGTTCCAGTCCGATGTGAATTATTCCGCCGAGGAAGGTGCCGGTGCACAGCACCACGCTCTCGGCGAAAAAGCGAATTCCCCCCTGGGTGATCACACCGCGAGCGGTATCGCCTTCAACGATCAGATCATCCACCGATTGCTGGAACAGCGTGAGATTGGGCTGGTGCTCGAGCATATGCCGAATTGCCGCCTTGTAGCGAACACGATCGGCCTGTGCCCGGGTAGCGCGCACGGCTGGCCCCTTGCGGGAATTGAGCACTCGGAACTGGATGCCTGCCTGATCGGTTGCCAGCGCCATGGCGCCGCCGAGAGCGTCGATCTCGCGCACCAGATGACTCTTGCCGATACCGCCGATGGCGGGATTGCAGGACATCTGGCCGAGCGTCTCGATGTTGTGTGTCAGAAGCAGGGTCTGACAGCCCGTTCGGGCGGCGGCGAGTGCGGCTTCGGTTCCGGCATGACCACCGCCGATGACGATAACGTCAAAGCGGTCCGGGTAATCCACGTATTGACCTCGAGCACGTTGGTGACAGCGCGTCAGTCTGAAGACAACGCACTGTAATGGAAATGGGGGAATCCGGGGACAGGATTATAACGTGCCTGTGGGTAACCGTCAGGGGTTTTCCACACTTCAAGGCGTTTCCCTTCAATCAATCAATACAGAATGTATAAAAAAAGAAGTTCTGTTGTGGTTGTGATTATAGGGCAGCGCAATTTCTGTGGATAAACGCCTGGTTTCTCCACAATTCAACAACCTGACATGTTGATACGATTGCGCATGACAAGCGTATGACGTGCGAATGACCGTTGCAGGAGCTGTGGATGAAAGGTGGGTTTATGCACAGGGCAACTTATCCCGTCACTGCTACCCAGCCTGTCCCGGTACTTGTTACCGCAGTCGTCCAGAACCTGGGTAGTGAAGGTCACCATGGCGTAAACACCCGTATGCCATGGGTTTGACCCCGGCAGGCGCGTGCTTTTGGTGTCCGGTTGTCCACAGCCGGAAAAAGTGGAAAAAATCGTCTGGAAGGGTCAGCAGCGTGGAGAGCGCGCATGAAAAACCCCGGCACGAAGACCGGGGTTGAAGGCGGGAAGAGAGTTTGAAATCAGACCGTAAAGGAAGCGCCACATCCACAGGTGGTTGTCGCGTTGGGGTTCTGGATCATGAAGCGTGCCCCCGCCAGACCCTCTTCAAAATCGACGGTCGAGCCAACCAGATACTGATAGCTGAGGGGATCGATCACCATGGCTACTTCACCGTTTTTGATGATGGTGTCTTCCTCATCCACCGTTTCAGCAAAGTCGAAACCATACTGGAAGCCCGAGCAACCGCCACCTGTCACATAGACCCGCAGTTTGAGCGCCGGGTTGTTTTCCTCGGCGATCAGCGCCCGTAGGCGGGCAGCTGCGGAATCGGTGAAGATCAGCGGTGTCGGGACGAAGGATTCTGCCCCGCTCATCGCGGCCTCCCGAAGCATTCAGAATGAATACTGATATTATCGGATGCGGTTGCAACCGGGGTCAACCACGCTGGCCGAATGGGTCAGTAGTGCTCTTTGAATTGCAACAGGGGTTGTGACAACAATGTGGGGCCGTTGTGGAAGCCAGGTGAGCGACCAGTGCATCGAGCATTCGGTCCGAGCTATTGCCGGTTTATCCGTAACGGCGCTCATCCGCCATTGGGGAGAGCCCGACTTGCCGCGTCATCGTCTCGGCAGTGCCTTTTTCAACATGGATCAGTTCCGCCGGCGTCTGGCGTCGGTGGATGCTCTTCCGCAGCTCTGTCTACTCGCCGTTTTCTCTGGCGCCCTGACCGGGCTGCTGATGACGGCTTTTCGTGAACTGATCGATGTCATCACTCTGGCATTCATGCCGGGGGGGCGTTCGGATGATTTCGAGTCCCTTGCGCCCGTCATGCGTATGGCGCTGCCGCTGATCGCGGTCACGCTGATCGGGGTGGGGCTATGGCGCCAGCCGGCAGCCGCGCGTAAGCTGGGCATCGGGCATGTGATTGAACGGCTGACCTATCACCAGGGGCAGATGCCACTGCCGAACTGGCTCAATCAGTGGTGGGTGGGTGCGCTGACCCTGATTGGAGGACTGTCAGCGGGTCGTGAAGGGCCGGCCATTCATCTGGGTGCCGGTGGCTCCTGCTGGATCGGTGAGCGCCTCCGGCTGCCCCACAACAGTCTGCGAGTACTGGTAGGATGCGGTACTGCGGCCGGTATTTCGGCCTCCTTCAATACGCCCATTGCGGGGGTCATCTTCGCCATGGAAGTGGTGATGATGGAGTATACCCTCACCGGCTTCATGCCGGTCATTCTCGCTTCCGCCACGGGTGCCGTGGTCACCCAGATGATCTATGGCACCATGCCTGCCTTTACCGTTCCCGATACCATTGAAGCGCGCCTGTTCGATATTCCCTGGATCATCACGATGTCGCTGGCCATCGGTCTGCTGGCCGGGGGCTTCATTCGTCTGGCGCGGCTGGGGCCACAAATGACCCGCGTACCGCGCTGGCTGCGGCTGTTGCTGGCCGGCAGTGCCACGGCTGCGGTAGCCTTCTGGTATCCCCAGGTTCAGGGCATCGGTTATGACACGGTGGGTAACATCCTCACCCGGATGCCGGCATTGGACGTTCTGCTGGTGGTGGCGGTGGGCAAGCTGGCGCTGACGGCACTGACGCTGGCCTGTGGCGTGCCGGTGAGCATTGTCGGACCGATACTGGTCAGCGGTGCGGCGGTCGGCGCGCTGTTCGGCATGGCGGGGCTGTTTCTGCTGCCAAGCCTGGTGCACGATCCACACCTGTACGCCATGCTGGGCATGGCGGCCATGATGGGAGCGGTACTGCAGGCACCGCTGGCGGCGATCATGGCGTTGATCGAATTGACCCACAACCCCGACTTCATTCTTTACGGCATGCTTGCCGTGGTGGTTTCGGGATTGACCGGACGGCAGGTCTGGCACTGTCGGGGCTTTTTCATTTCGGCATTGTTCAATCAGGGGCTTCATCCCCTGCAGCAGCCGCTGACCCAGGCATTGTCGCGAATTGCAGTACCTGCGGTCATGGAACGTGGTGTAGTACGTACCCGGCCGCGGATTACCCGCGATCAGGCGCGTGCGTTGCTGGACTCTCGCCCGGTATGGCTGATGATTGGCCGGGGAGAAGACAAGTCACCGGTAGCGCTCGCTGCTTCCGACCTGGCGCGTCTGGTGCTCGAGGACAACCGTGACCCGGCTGCCGAAGGCAAGGGAGAAGATGCCATTCCGGGTGTATCGCGTACGCGCAAGCGCACTGAAACGGGTGAGGTCGAAGAGGCGGCGATCGAAGAGATCGATCTGCTTGCCATCCCGGGTCAGCGGCTCGAACTGGCCTCGGTGGATCTGCAGGCTACCCTGTCGGAGGCCTTTGATCGAATCAACGAGTACGGTGTCGATGCGCTTTACGTGCAACATACGACCGCACCGATGATCCACAAGGTTTCGGGTATCATTACCCGAGAGGCGATCGAAAACTACTATCGCTACAAGCGTTGAGGGCGTCCGTGCCCGACCGTGTCATCCAAGCCTGATCAGGAGCCCGCATGTTTGCCTGGATACTTGCCTTCCATCTGATCGCCGTTATCTGCTGGTTTGCGGCATTACTCTATCTACCACGCCTGTTCGTTTATCATACTCATGCCCTGCGGGATGATGATGAACGTGGCACCCGGCGCTTTCAGATCATGGAGCGCAAGCTTTACAAGGCCGTCATGAATCCGGCCATGATTGCCTCGGTGATTTTCGGGATCTGGTTGCTGGTCATGGATTTTCAGGGCCTGATCTCGGCCGGCTGGTTTTACGTCAAGGCCGTGCTGGTCATTGTGCTGATCGGTTATCAGCATGTCTGTCTGGCGCATATCAAACGCTTTGCCGATGGTATTAATCGGCATGGTCAGGGCTATTATCGCGTTTTCAGTATCATCCCTGTCGTGATTCTGCTGGCCGTTGTGATCCTGTCGGTGGTGCAACCCTTCTGATGACCATGGCTGCCGGTACACCCCCCATTGTGCTGGTACTGGCCGGACATGATCCGACCGGCGGCGCCGGATTGATTGCCGATGCCGAGGCGGTTCGTGCCCAGGGGGGATGGGCGCTGACGGTACCCACGGCGCTGACGGTACAGACGACCCGGGATGTCGAGGCGGTCATGCCCTGTTCGGCAAGTGATCTGACAGCTACCGCTCGGGCCGTGACCGAGGACATGCCGCCGGCAGCGATCAAGACTGGACTGATTGCTGATCTGCCCACGCTTGAGGCTGTGGCTGAACTTTGTGCCTGCTGGCCGCAGCTACCGCTGGTGGTTGATCCCGTGCTGCGTGCGGGAGGGGGGCGTGAACTCTCTTCATCGGCACTGTTGGCGGCCTTTCACCAGCGCCTGTTGCCTCAGGCCACTGTGCTGACACCGAATCTGGCAGAGTTGGCTCGACTGGCGCCTCAGGGAAAAACCGCGGAAGAGCGGGCCGGAATGCTGTTGAAAGCGGGCGCGGGCGCAGTGTTGGTAACCGGAACTGACGATACCCGAGGCAATCAGGTTATCCACACCCTGTATCAGTTGACGGGCTCACGACAGTGGCAGTGGCCGCGTTTGCCGGGGCAATACCATGGGTCGGGGTGTACGCTGGCGAGTGCCCTGGCGGCGGCGCTGGCAGCCGGCATATCGCTGGAAGCTGCCTGTGAACGGGCACAGTACTTCAGCTGGCAGGCGCTGCAGCACGCCCTGAGACCCGGCCATGACCAGGCACTGCCGGATCGCTGGGCGGCGGCCAATGAATTATCCACAGGTGGTTATCGCAATGATGGATGGTGACTGGCGACGGGGCATCTATGCGTTGACCGATGCGGCTCTGCTACCGGATGACGATACGCTACTGGCGGCGGCCGAGGGTGCCCTGCGGGGGAGGCTGGCCCTGCTGCAGTATCGTGACAAATCCTCTGACGAGACCCATCGTTATCGGCAGGCCGCAGCGCTGTCGGCACTTTGTCGTGACTTCGCCACGCCGCTGATCATCAATGATGATATTGCGCTGGCAGCCCGACTGGGTGTTGGCGTGCATCTGGGGCAACAGGATGCCGCCGTTGCCGAGGCGCGCGAAAGGCTGGGGCGTGAGGCGATTGTGGGAGCGACGTGTCATGCCCGGCTCGATCTGGCCGATCAGGCTTGCCGGGCAGGGGCCAGTTATCTTGCCTTCGGGCGTTTTTTTACCTCACAAACCAAGCCTGAAGCACCGCCTGCCGAGCTGTCGCTGCTGGCCGAGGCCGCGCGCTTCGGACTGCCCCGGGTGGCCATCGGTGGCATCGACGGCGAGCGGGTGGCGCAGGCGGTGGCGGCCGGTGCCGATCTGCTTGCGGTAGTCCATGCGGTGTTCGGCGCCGGGCCTGCCGCCTGCGAGCACGCCGTGCATGAACTGCGCCGCCGGGCCGGTTTCACTATCTGAATTCAGTGTCGACGGTGCGCCGTCGACCCAATCCGCTTTGAGTCGAGAGAGCCTCATGACCACATCACAGCAGCAATTCGAGCGTGCCAGTCTCCGTATTCCGGGTGGCGTCAATTCGCCGGTTCGTGCCTTCAAGGGCATGGGTCAGGCGCCGGTATTCATGAAACGGGCGCAGGGGCCCTATCTGTTCGATGTCGAGGATCGGCGCTATATCGATTACGTGGGCTCCTGGGGGCCAATGATCACCGGACATGCCGACCCCGAGGTGCTGGAAGCCGTACGCTCACGAGTCGATGATGGACTGTCGTTCGGTACGCCCACGGTCCTTGAGTCCGACATGGCCGATCTGATCTGCGACATCATGCCGTCGATCGAGATGGTTCGCATGGTCAATTCCGGCACTGAAGCCACCATGTCGGCAGTGCGGCTGGCGCGGGGCTATACCGGCCGTGATCGTATCGTCAAATTTGAGGGTAATTACCATGGTCATGTCGATTCACTGCTGGTCAAGGCCGGTTCGGGGGCGCTGACTCATGGCCAGCCCAGTTCACCCGGAGTGCCGGCTTCACTGGCCGAGCACACCATTACGCTCTCCTATAACGATATCGAGGGTGTACGGGAATGTTTTGCCGAAATGGGCGATTCCATTGCAGGGGTAATCGTTGAGCCGGTTGCCGGCAACATGAACTGCATCCCGCCGCTTCCCGGTTTTCTGGAGACACTGCGTGAAGTCTGCAACGATAGCGGCGCGGTGCTGATCTTTGATGAAGTCATGACCGGTTTTCGGGTGGCGCTCGGTGGTGCCCAGGCCCATTACGGCATTA
Source organism: Kushneria phosphatilytica (assembly GCF_008247605.1). Lineage (NCBI taxonomy): Bacteria > Pseudomonadati > Pseudomonadota > Gammaproteobacteria > Oceanospirillales > Halomonadaceae > Kushneria > Kushneria phosphatilytica. The sequence continues at coordinate 3,594,577 of NZ_CP043420.1, forward strand.
CCCCCGACCTGACCTGTCTGGGCAAGATCGTTGGTGGCGGCATGCCGGTGGGTGCCTTCGGCGGACGACGCGAAATCATGTCGTATATCTCCCCGCTGGGGCCGGTGTACCAGGCCGGTACGCTGGCTGGCAATCCACTGGCGATGGCGGCGGGTATCGCCCTGCTCGAAAAGATCCGCGAACCGGGCTTTCATCAGCGATTGGGCGAGCGGGTCGATCAGCTCTGTGATGGCCTGGAGGCTCATGCACGTGCTGCCGGGATCGACCTGATTACTCAGCGGGCCGGGGGCATGTTCGGTCTGTTCTTTACTGCACAGTCGCAGGTAGACAGTTTTGCTGACGCGACCGGCTGCGATGCCGATGCCTTTCGGCGCTTCTTTACGGCCATGCTGACCCATGGAATTTATATGGCACCATCGCCCTTCGAGGCCGGGTTCATGTCCAGTGCTCACGAGCGTACGCATATTGATGAGACGCTTGAAGCAGCCCGGATCGTGCTGGCCGGCATGGCCGACTGAAATCGTCATGACCGGTATTGACTGGTCATGATGCCACCCTCCATGACTGCTCAGCAGCAACAGGAGAATCTCTTGTGAGTCAGAGCCTGATTGAAGCGCTGCAGGACAGCACCTGCTATCCCCATCCGGTATCACACGTATCGCTGCGGGAGACGCATATCTCCTGGGTGTTGCTGGCCGGGGATCATGCCTACAAGATCAAGAAGCCGCTGGATTTCGGGTTTCTCGATTTTTCCACGCTGGAGAAGCGTCGTCATTTCTGCGAGGAAGAAATACGGCTTAACAGTCGGCTGGCGAGCGATATCTACCTTGATGCGGTACCCATTACCGGTTCCCCTGACGCTCCGATCATCAATGGCGAAGGTGAGCCGTTCGAATACGCCGTACACATGCGGGTCTTTGACAACGAAGGACTGTTCAGCACGCTTCAGGCACGTGGTGAGCTGACCGAAGCGCACATGGATGACATGGTCGATCAGTTGGTCGATTTTCACCAGCGCGCCGAACAGGCAGCGCCTGACAGCGCCTTTGGCACGCCGGAAGCAGTTCATGCACCGACACGCCAGAATTTCGAGCAGCTGCGAGAATTGCTCGAGGACAGCACTGATCTTGCGCGTCTGCGTCGGCTCGAGCAGTGGGCGGATGAGAGTTATGAGCGCCTGGCCCCCCTGATGACAGAGCGATTGCGCCAGGGCTTTGTGCGTGAGACCCATGGTGATATGCACCTGGGTAACGTCGTGCAGTCCGATGGTCGGGTGCTGATTTTCGACTGTATCGAGTTCAATGATGATCTGCGCTGGAACGATGTCTGCTGTGAACTCGCCTTTCTACTGATGGATCTTGAAGTGCGCGGGGAGTGGGCACTCTCCCGGCATGTGCTGGATCGCTATCTGGAACGCAGTGGCGACTACGAACTGGTGCGCCTGCTACCGTACTACAAGGCCTACCGCGCCATGGTGCGAGCCAAGATTGCCATGTTTCGGGTTAACCAGCCCGGTCTGGAGGAAGCCGAGAAGCGCGACATCCACGCCGAATACCGCCGCTATGCCGAACTTGCCGAGCGTTATACCGAGCTGGAGATCCCCTGGTTGCTCGTCAGTGTAGGCGTCTCCGGGAGTGGCAAGAGTCGTTTCACCCAGCAGGTGGTGCGTGAACTCGGTAGTATCCGTATCCGGTCGGATATCGAGCGCAAACGGCTGTATGGCCTAACGCCCGACGCCGATAGTGACTCCGCGATCGATAGTGGAATCTATACGGCCGAGGCCACCGAGCGGACCTATCAGCGACTGGGTGAACTGGCTGGCATGCTGCTGGATGCCGGCTTTCCGGTCTGTATTGATGCCACCGCACTGCGACGTGTTCAGCGCGATCGTTTGCGACATGAGGCCGAGAAGCGTGGTCTGCAGGTGTTGACCATCAGTTTCGAAGCCGACGAGGCAACGCTGAAACGACGCATTGAAAAGCGTCAGCAGCAGCGTGGAGAAGTGTCGGAAGCGGGGATTGAAGTACTCGGCCATCAGCTTGCGACGCGCGAGCCCTTTGGTGATGATGAAAAGGGGCAGGTAGTGCATCTGGATACCACTGCCGAAGGCGCCTCGCACCGGCTGGTCGAGTTGTTGCGCGATCGGTTGCATCTCTCCTGACTACCTGCATGGCACCGATTCCGGCATTACCGGAATCGGTGCGTTTCAGCGCCGCATGTTGGATGAGAAGTTGTCCGGCAGCCGATTCGGCTGCTGGCGTAACAGATGCAGGGCCTGAGTGCGATTACGAACCTTGAGCTTGCGAAAGACGTGATAAAGATGCGACTTGACCGTGTGTTCGCTGATCATCAGACGATCGGCGATATCCTGATTGCTGGCACCGCTATCAAGCATACCCAGTATTTCGCGTTCACGTGGCGTCAGGGATGACAAAGGCGTCCCCGAGCCTTCCTCGTACTGGCGATACCAGTAGGCAGTAAGCAGACGCTCCATCAGCGGGCGTGACAGCCACATTTCTCCTTCCAGCATCCGCACGATGCCCTTGCTGATCAGACTCAGCGGATCATTGCGGTAGAACACGCCCTGCAGTGGTACATGCATCAACAGGGTCATGGCCCGATCCTCGTCGGCCATGTTGAACGCCGCAAAGGCGGTGCGGTCCTGACGATGACCGAGCTGTTCCAGCCAGTGGCGGACATCGTTCTCTTCCAGATGATCATCATCGAGCAATACGACCATCGGGCCCTCATCGCTGGCGGGATCGATGAAGGCATCCGATGCCATCAGTGATACATCGCACTCAAGCTGACGGCGCAGATAGTCCAGAAACAGTTCGTTCTGTGGACTGCTCTGGGTGACCATTACGATCGAAGCGTTGGCAGCATCCATGGGTAGCCCCGGTTGAGGGTGGAACTCGATGCTCGTGTTTCTCTGCGCATAGCCTGTTCGGCAATCTCTGAAGGTAATGACAAGATAAGCGGTCAACCGTTTCATGAAACGGTTTCGAGCTTAAGTCGCGGCTTACTCGTCTGCGTACCCTGATAACCGAAATTCCCGGGAAATATTGGTCTGGTTTAATTGTGTTCAAGCTGTATCCGATGCGATCCATTGGGCTGGAAAGTCATCGAACAATATTGGCAGTCCGAAGTGGACATGATACCGATAGCCCGACCGGGAAATGAAGGCAAGGCCGATTATAGAACGAACGTCGCGCCAATGAGAGCATTGAGCCGGCCATGAAAGTGGGAATGGCGCTTTTTGCACAACAAGTTACATTACGGCAGGGCACAGACCGTTCCACAGGGTGTGGATTGTCGTGGCAGTGGAAGGCAGGTTGGAAACGCCATCGCCTGTTGAGGGCGATGCGGGCAGGAGAAATAGGCACTCACTGCTGAATGCCTGTATTGCGCCAGACAGGGCGCTGCCAATGATGGCCCGCCTGAGCAGGGAAGGCGGTCACTGTCTGCACAAGCGTCAATACAGTAACCGCGAACGCATGCGCTGCCCCACGCCATGCAGGGAGCAGAGGCCGCGCTTCCGGCCTGTCAGGCGTCCGAGTGCTGGCGTGTCTGACGCGGCAGGGGCGCCGGAGCACTGCCCAGATTCTGGCGAACCCAGTTCATGGCCTGGATGCGATTACGCACCTTGAGCTTGCGAAAGATGTTGTAAAGGTGCGACTTGACCGTATGCTCGCTGACAAACAGCTGGTTGGCGATATCGGTATTGGATGCCCCCGTGCCCAGCAGCTTGAGGATTTCCAGCTCACGCTGAGTGAGGCCGTTGGCCGGACGATAGGCGTTGACCTGCTGCCGGCGATAGAAGCGAATCAGCCGGGTCATCAGGGTACGCGACATCCACAGTTCCTGATTGATCAGCTTGGCGAGTCCCTTGCAGATCAGGGCCAGACTGTCACGACGATAAAAGACGCCCTGCAGGCGAAAGGTCGTCGCCAGACTCAAAGCCTGATTTTCGTCCACCAGATTGAAGGCGGCCAGTGTCAGACCGGCGTTGTCGGCAGCGGCCGATTCCTCCCAGTGATACATGTCCTTTTCGTTGACATGATCGGCATCCAGTAGCACTACCCTGTGTATGCCATCGTCACTGCCAACGGTTTCGCGCGGTGCTACCGTGGCCACTTCACAACCGAGCTTGTCGCGTACGTACTGCATGAACAGTTCGCTTTGCGGATTCATCTCGGTAACCAGCAGCACGATCGCCGTTGTTTCCTTATCCACGATGCCTCCCCTTTGGCATGCTCCCCAACGCAGCAAGCGTGAGCATGCCTGTCGATATACTAATGCGAAATGCCATCCTGTAAAGATACGTAAAAATCAAATCCGATATTCCCCCGATTAGCGCACATTCACGGGGTCATATTCAGTCTGTAAGGCTGATCGATTCCCACCTGCCTCGCGCCAGCCTAGAATGTCGGAACGTTTTACGGATCCGGGAATGTGCCCCCATGTCTAGTCAGACCGAGCCTCAAACCGACGATCGGTCACTGGTGATTGCCAGTAACAACGCCGGCAAGCTGCGTGAATTTCGTTCGCTGCTCGAGCCACTGGGGCTGAGCGTCTCGTCACAGGCTGATCATGCCATATCGGCCGTGGAAGAGACCGGCTTGACCTTTGTTGAAAATGCCTTGCTCAAGGCACGAGCGGCGAGTGCCGGCAGCGGTCTGCCGGCGCTCGCCGACGACTCCGGACTCGCCGTGGAAGCGCTTGGTGGTGCCCCGGGCATCTACTCTGCCCGCTACGCAGGGGAGCCGAGCGATGACGAGGCCAACAACCGCAAGCTGCTCGAAGCCATGAGCGAAGTACCCGAAGGTTATCGTGGCGCACGTTATCACTGCGTTCTGGTTCATTTGCGCCATCCCGAGGATCCGGTGCCTATCATCGTGCACTGTGACTGGGCAGGAGAAATTCTCTCACTGCCGCGCGGCGAGGGAGGCTTTGGCTACGATCCTCTTTTCTGGCTCCCCGAGCAGGGCATGAGCGTTGCCGAACTGACGCCGGCGCTCAAGAACCGACTCAGTCATCGCGGCCGGGCTCTGGCCACCCTGGTAGAAAGGTTGCGTACTTCATGACCCTGCCGCCGCTGGCGCTCTATGTTCATGTGCCCTGGTGTGTGCGCAAGTGCCCCTATTGTGACTTCAATTCGCACGCTGCTGCACCCGGTGCCCTGCCGGAAGAGGCGTACATTGATGCTCTGATCGCCGATCTGGAGGCCGATCTGCCGCTGGTTGCCAATCGAACGCTGACGAGTATTTTCATCGGTGGTGGTACGCCCAGCCTGTTCAGCGGTGAGGCCTATGCCCGGTTACTGAGCGCCATCAAGTCACGTGTACCACTGGACGAGGCGATCGAGATTACCCTGGAGGCCAATCCGGGTACGGTAGAAAGGGTGCATTTCGAGGGGTATCGTGCGGCCGGCATTAACCGCCTTTCGCTGGGGGTTCAGAGTTTCGATGATGCTGCGCTCGAACGACTGGGCCGCATTCATGGCGGACACGACGCCGAGCAGGCCGTGGCCCTGGCGCGTCGGGCCGGTTTCGATAATCTCAATATCGATCTGATGCATGGCCTGCCAGGACAGAGTGTGGCCGGCGCGATGACGGATATCGAGCGGGCGCTGGCCCTGACGCCGGAGCATCTCTCATGGTATCAGCTGACCCTGGAGCCCAATACGGTCTTTCACGCCCGTCCGCCCGTGCTGCCGGAAGAAGAGGTGCTGGCCGATATCCAGGACGCCGGGCATGACCGACTCGAGACGGCAGGTCTGGCGCGCTACGAGATTTCCGCCTATGCCCGGCCCGGCCGGGCATCGCGGCATAATCTCAATTACTGGCATTTCGGCGACTATCTGGGCATCGGTGCCGGAGCGCATGGCAAGCTGAGTGCCCCGGATGGCAACGGCGGGCTTGCCATCGAGCGCCGCTGGAAGACGCGTCACCCCGACGATTATCTGCGTCGGTTCAATGATCCCCGTGGTTTTGTCGGGGGACATCGGAGTATTCCCGCGGATGAGCGGCCGCTGGAATTTCTGATGAACGCACTGCGGCTGGTCGAGGGGGTGCCGCGCCATGAATGGAAGATACGTACCGGACTCGACGAAGCCATACTCGATGCGCACACTGAACGGGCACAACAAATGGGCTTGCTCGAGCGCGGCCCGACGCAGCTGAAGGCAACCCCGCAGGGACTGTTGTTTCTCAATGATCTGCTGGCCATGTGCGACGAAGCCGACGCTACCTGAGGGTGGCGGGGTGTCGCCGGGCCCGAATTTCCAGGCAATGGAGCGAGTACGTGAAAGCAAGAACCGGATGGATAGCATCACTGGCATTGAGTGTCGCCATGGCAGGCTGCAGCACCGTCAACCCCTATACCGGTGAGCAGCAGACCTCATCGCTGGCCAAGGGGTCCGGTATCGGCGCGTTGCTGGGCGGCGCTACCGGCGCGCTGGCGGATAACGACCATCGGCTCGATCATGCGGCCATCGGCGCCGCCGTGGGGGCGCTGGCAGGCGGTGGCGTGGGCTACTACATGGATGCCCAGGAAGCCAAGCTGCGTCAGAAAATGCAGGGAACCGGAGTGAGTGTGACGCGCCAGGGCAACCAGGTCATGCTCAACATGCCCAGCAACATCACCTTTGCGACCGACTCCGCCAATCTCTCCCAGCAGATTCGCTCGCCGCTGGATGGCGTGATTCAGGTCCTCAAGGAGTATCAGAACACTCGGGTACAGATCGACGGGTACACTGACTCCACCGGTTCCAACAGCTATAACCAGCGCCTCTCCGAGCTGCGGGCCCAGGCCGTGGGCAACTATCTTGCCCGGGGCGGGGTCGACTTCAACCGGCTGATCATGACCGGACACGGCGAGGACAATCCTGTCGCCAGCAATGACAGTGCCCAGGGGCGGGCACAGAATCGGCGGGTGGAAATCACGCTGGTGCCGACCCAGGGGTGAGGAAGGCGCGCCGGGGTCATTGAACCGGCGCCGCCACGCTCGTACGCCATGCGCTGCCGGCACTTCCGGCAGCGCTTTTTCATTCGAGGAACCCATGCTTGCCTATCAGCACGCCTATCATGCCGGCAACTTTGCCGATGTCCACAAGCACCTGGCGCTGTACGCGCTGACGGAAGCCCTGATGAAGAAGTCCTCGGCGCTGACGCTGGTGGACACCCATGCCGGGCGTGGCGACTATCCACTCGATGGCCCCGAAACCCGGCGCCTGGGAGAGTATCGTGACGGCGTGCTGCCCCTCTGGCAGGCACAGCCCACCGGTAATGCGCTGCTTGATGGATGGTGTCGGCAACTGGCCGGGCACCAGCCAGGCGAGACACTGAGTGTCTATCCCGGTTCGCCCTGGTGGATGGCGCGCGCATTGCGTGAGCAGGATCGGTTGACGCTGTTCGAATTGCATCCTGGTGAACAGCGTCATCTTGATGCAGTTCAACTGCCCGGCGAGGGGCGCATTCGCCATATGCATGCCGATGGACTGGCAGGGCTTGAGACCATGGTGCCGGTGAAAACGCCGCGTCTGGCCGTGCTGATCGATCCGTCATGGGAGCTGCGCGATGAATACCACACAGTGGTTGCGACACTTGAGCGAGTGATGCGCAAGGTTCGCCACGCCATTGTGCTGGTGTGGTATCCGCTATTGCCCCAGGGGCGCCATCACGTCCTGCTCGAGGGGATGAAATCCCAGGGGTTGCGCAAGATCTGGCGCAGTGAACTGAGCCGTTTCGAGGCCACCGATCAGCCCGGGCTGTATGGCTCCGGGCTGGCGATGATCAATCCTCCCTGGCAACTGCCCGAACAGCTGGACAGCGCCTTCCGGCGGCTGGCCGAGCTGTATGGTTCACCGGCCACTCACCGGGGGTGGTGGTGGGTGGGCGAGTAAACCACCCTGTCATGAGGAGGCAGCGTCAGTTGCCTGACCGCGGGTGAGCGAATGCTGACGCAGCTGTTGGGCAATCCGTTCGGCCACTGTCTGCCAGCCGGCGCCCAGTGTGCGCACCAGTGCCGGATATCCATCCGACGGCAGCGGTCGCTCGATACGAAACGGCTGCTGCTCGATCAGCTGCCCTTGGCCGTTTTGCAGCGTATAGCGCCCTGACAGTACTGCCATGCCGTCGTAGCGTCCCTGAAACTGCGACAGTGAAACCTGCACCCTGGCCTGCTCGGGGCTGTGATCATCACCGATACGCACCCGGGTCTGGGGTAGCTCTCTGGCCAGGGCATCGCGCAGTGTGCGAGTCAGCTGGGTACCGAGATCTTCGGCCCACAGATGTGCCTGGGCCTGGTGGACCTCGATATCGGTCGTCTGATATACGACGCCGGGACCATCGAGATAGGCCGCCAGACTGACCGGTGCCAGTGCCACCACGCGCTCCGAAGAGGCCTCGATACTGCCGCTATCGCCCGGCGCCGGTAGCGTATAGCGATGGAATGATGTGCTCTGGCCGGCGCAGCCGCCCAGCGCCAGTAGCAGCACGGAGAGGGTGACCAGTCGACGCATCATTGGGGAGCCCTCGGTTGCGGATCGTGAATCTCGTCGCGATTGAAGATCAGCGAATTGGGTTTTTCACTCAGGGTGCGGGCCGCCGGCTGCAGCGAGTGCATCAACTGATTGAGCTCCTTGAGCGTGGAAGTCAGTTGATCGTAGGCCGGGGCATTGCGCGAGTAGCCCTGGAGCGTCTGCTGAATTGATTGCAGCGTGTTCTTGAGCTCATTGGGCAGCTCCTGGGTACTGCGTTGATTCAGTACCTGATTGAGCGTATCAGCCGTATCGCCGAGTTCGCTCAGCAGCTGATCGGACTGGGCCAGGGTCTGGTTGAGTCGATTGACCGTACCATTCACATCCAAACCGTTGAGCTTGTCGAGCAGCGCAGTCACCTTCTGCTCGATCTGGGCGAAACCGCTGGGCTGACTGGGGAAAACCGGCACGCCATCATACGCTTTCGCTGCCGGAGCACTGGGGTCGTCAACAAAATTGGTATCGACGAACAACTGGCCGGTGAACAGGTTACCGGTCTTCAGCGAGGCACGCAGCCCGTTGTCGAACATGTGTTGCATGCGTTTTCGCCACTCCTCGAGCGCCGGCTTGTCGACCCGCGCCTGCAGCCGCTGTGGTTCGATACGAATCAGTACCGGAATCTTGAAGCTGTTGAGTGAGCTCTGACTGAGCTTGTCGATATGCCAGGGCACGCTATCGACGGTGCCGACCCGGACGCCGCGATACTCGACCGGCGCGCCGGGATTGAGTCCACGCACGGTATCGTCGATCAGCACTACATAGCGCAGGTTGTAGTTGAAGCTGCCCTGATAGGCGCTGTCGCGATCAGCGTAGAGGGTGAAGTCGAGATCACTCTCCTGCCCGATGGGGTCGCCCGGCGGAATGTCCTCGGGGACCCCGAAGGCCACACCACCGCTGACCAGCGATTCCAGCGAATCAAGATTGAGTGAGAAGCCTTCGGAATTGACGTCGAAATTGAAGCCGGCGGCCGACCAGAACCGTGTATTGGTAGTGACCAGCTTCTCGTAGGGTGCCTGAATGAACAGCTGGTAGTGGACCTGGCGGTCGTCGGCATCGAAATTGACCTTCTCCACCCGGCCGACGGTGTAACCATTGAACAGCACTGGATCACCGACACTCAGCGAGCCGGCCATGGTGCTGCTCAGATGCAACCGCAGCCCCTGGGCATCGGGTGGCGCGACCGGTGGCTGATCAAGCATCTGAAAGGTGTACTTTTCCTTGTCGCCATGACCCGGCTGCAGCTGGATATAGTTGCCTGACAACACAGTCCCCAGTCCGCTGATGCCCTCCCGGCCGATGCGCGGCTTGACCACCCAGAATCGGGTACCGTTATTGAGCAGCCGCTCGGTATTGTTGTTCATGCGTGCCTTGACCACGGCATGCTGGGTGTCGTCGGAGAGCGTTACGGAGGTGACGTGGCCGACCTCAACATTGCGCGCCTTGATCAGGGTGCGACCGGATTCGATGCCTTCGGCGCTGTCCATGATCAGGGTGACTTCCGGCCCCTGTTCGGACAGCGAGTGATAGAGCATCCAGGCGCCGATCAGCAGAGCGATCAGCGGTACCAGCCAGACCGGCGAGATATATCGGAGGCGCTTGCGCAGGGCCGTTGAAGTTTGATCGCTCATGGCTCTCTTTCCTGTTGCGGGTCGTCGGAGCGGTCATCGGCCGAGGGGCCGGACGGGGTCACCTGCAGATCGCGATGCTCACCGGCATCCCAGATCAGGCGCGGATCGAAGGAGAGGGCAGCCAGCAGGGTCAGGATGACCACGGCAGCAAAGGCCAGCACCCCGGGGCCGGGCGTGACCGACATCAGCGAGCCGAGTCGGACCAGCGCGACCAGCAGTGCCACCACGAAGACATCGATCATCGACCAGCGGCCAATGAATTCGGTCAGTCGATAGAGCCGCAGCCGGATATCCGGGCGCCAGGGATTGGGCCGGTAGCTTTTCAGGCACAGCCAGCCCAGTGCCAGGATCTTGGCGATGGGGATGACCACACTGGCCAGAAAGATGATCGCTGCAATGGGCCAGTCGCCATGACTCAGCAGCAGCAGTACACCGCCGAGAATGGTCTGGGGGGTACCGTCACCGAGGCTGGTGACCTGCATGATCGGCAGGGCCATGGCCGGGATGTAGAGCATCACCGATACCAACAGCAGTGCCAGGGTCTTTTGCAGACTCTGATGACCGCGCAGATGCTGGCGCTCGCCACAGCGGGTACAGAAATGCGGTCCGAGTCGACGAATGCGATTCACCTGACCGCAGGCCGGGCACCCCATGATGTGCTGCGAGGCCCCGGTACGGCCGGGCACGATGTTATCCGGCAGTCGGCGTTCCGGCCCTACCATGCGTTCCCACAGCCAATCCATGTCGATACGTCGTACGGTCGCGATCATCAGTACCACAAAGGCACAGAAGGACCAGAAAGAGGTTCCGAAATGAATTTCTGCCAGGGAGAGGATCTTGACCATGCTGACCAGCACGCCCAGCAGAAAAACATCGCCCATCATCCAGCGATGGATATGGCGCAGACTGCGCATCATCAACCCCGGCGCAGGCAGGCGCCGCCCGCTCAGCAGGGCAGCGTGAATCAGGATCACGCCCAGCAGGAACAGCAGTGGCAGCACCAGCAGTACCAGCCATAGCAGAAGGGCCAGCGTGGCATAGTGCTGCGAGGTCAGGATCGTCATCGCATCAAACAGATCGATGGAGCGAGTGACGCCGCGTGCCTCGAAAGCGATAAAGGGAAAGGGCAACGCCATCAGCAGGGCAATCAGGGTGGCCATTGCCACGGCCAGAGCATGCTGAGCCGGGCAGTGTTTGCGACTGTAGAGCACATGGTGACAGCGTGGACAGTGCGCGGCCTCCGACTCGGCCAGAGGCGGCACAACGCTGACCATATCGCATTCGTGACAGACGCGCAGCCTGGATGGCGGTGACGTAGTGATGGCGCTCTCCGGAACGTGCAGGCTCGTGCCCTCATGTCCGATTGGGACAACGACACTCTGAGCCGGTAAAAGCCGATAGGGTGCCGCGGGTAACCGCTGGTTATAAACATGCTGGCATGTATGGCGCAGCATAGTGGGCTTCGGGGTGAGGGGGCAAGCTACTGCCACGACTCGGCCGAGCGCCGCTGGCGATGATGCCAGAGCCGATGATAGTGGCCGTCGGGGCGATCGAGAAGCGCTGTATGTGACCCTTGTTCGAGGATCCGGCCTGCTTCAATGACTACAATGCGATCGGCGTGGCGAATGGTGGAGAGGCGATGCGCAACGACGATCAGTGTTACCCGACCGCGTAGCCGCTCCAGTGCCCGGTTCATCCGGTGCTCGGTGGCGCTGTCGACACTGGCGGTGGCCTCATCGAGCAACAGGATGCGAGGCTGGCGCAACAGGGCGCGAGCCATGGCCAGCAGCTGGCGTTCGCCGGTCGATAGGGTCAGGCCACGTTCGCCCAGGGGCGTATCCAGACCATCGGGCAATCGATCAATCAGCTCGCGTAGTTGAGCATCATCGATGGCGGCAGCCAATTGTGCGTCATCGGCCTCGCTGCCGAGCAGCAGATTGTCGCGCAGAGTGGTGGAGCGCACGAACGGCTCCTGCGGCACACTGGCGATCGCTGCATTCAGCGTTTCCGGGGCGAAATCTGCCACTGGTCGATCATCCAGCGTCAGTGAGCCTTCACTTATGCGACTCAGCCCGGCGAGCAGGTCGAGCAGCGTGGATTTGCCGCTACCGGTGGGGCCCACCACTCCGAAAAAGCTGCCGGGCGGGATATCGAGCGTGATGCCGGCCAGGGTATCAGTGGCGGCGCCATGATGGCGAAAGTGTACGTCCCGAAGCTGCAGTCGGGCGTGTTCGACCGGTCCTGTATCTGTCCCCTGCGGCGCTTCAGGGCGATCGAGCAATCGCAACAGGCGCGTGCCGGCGACGCTGGCCTGTTGAAAGATGTTGAAGCGCTGAGTGATCTCGATCAGAGGCTCGGAGACCCGACCCAGCCAGGTAATAAAGGCATAGAGCACCCCGATTTCGGCCCCTGAGCCGAGATGCTCAAGGCCATAAACCCACAGCAGTGCAGCCAGAATGATCGTCGCGATCAGATCGAGCGCCGAACGCAGCAGGAGTCCGGAAATACGCACGGTACGCATCCGCGCGTTGTACTGCGATATGTTGGTGTCATGGAAATGATGACGGAAGTGGTCAGTGCGATTGAACGCCTGCAGTACACTCATGCCGCCGATGGCTTCATTGATCCGGGCATTCTGTACCGCGCGCAGACGACGGACTTCCATTGCAGCGCGTCCGCTGGTGCGCTGATAGAGCCAGATGACGACACCGGCGATGGGGACCAGCGGTGCGGCAATCAGCATCAGTTGCAGGTTCATCAGCGCCATGGCCACCAGAATGCCCACCAGCAGGACCAGGTTCTGCAAAACCGTGGCCAGAAAGGCGACATAGAGTTCGCGAATGGCATCGGTATCGTTGGTCACCCGGGCGACCATTTCGCCGGTAGGCGTGGCATCATGGACATGCTGAGGCAGACGCATGACATGACGGAATACTCGCTGGCGCAGGGTATAAATCGCCTCGAGCCCGATGCGCGAAAAATACAGTGTTTGCAGGTAGCGCCCCAGTGCTGCCAGACCCTGACTGCCAATATAGGCGCCCCCCAGCAGCAATAACGGCCACGCACGCAGATCGCCCTCTACCAGATAGCCATCGATATAGACCTGGGCCAGCCAGGGCCCTGCGACATCCAGCCCGGTCGCCACCAGCAGTATCATCAGCGCCAGCGTCAGACGGCGACGATCGGCCAGCAGCGGTTTCAGCAGCAGTGAGAGCAGACGTCGGTTCACGAGGTGCTCTCCTGTTGATTGCGGTGGCTTTGCTGATAACGCCAGAGTCGGGCGTAGTGGCCCTCATGGGCCAGCAGAGCGGCGTGATTGCCCTGTTCAACCACCCGCCCATCTGACAGTACCAGCAGGTAATCGGCACCGGCCACCGCCGACAAACGATGACTGACAATCACACAGGTGCGCCCCTGCTGTTCGGCCAGGGTATCCAGCAGCCGCCGTTCGGTCCCCTGATCGACCGCGGAGAGGGTATCATCGAGCAACAGGATCGGTGCCGGTGAGAGGAGTGCCCGGGCCAGTGCCACGCGCTGGCGCTGACCACCGGAGAGAGTGATGCCGCGCTCGCCGATACGGGTCTCGAGCCCCTGCGGCAGCGCCGCCAGATCGGTAGTGAACGCGGCCTGATCGAGGGCATGGCGAATCTCTGCCGGGGTCGCATCGGGGCGTCCGAGCGCCACGTTTTCGCCCAGTGTGGCCGCGAACAGCCATGGGTCCTGGGGGACCCAGGCAAAACTTTCGCGCAAGGCAGTCAGTGTGTACTCACTCAGCTCATTGCCACCGAGATAAATGGTGCCATCCGTCAGTGGATACTGGCGTAACAGCAGGCGCAACAGTGTGGACTTGCCACTGCCGGTAGCCCCGACAATGCCCAGTGTATGGCCAGCCGGAAGCTCGATATGAAGATCGCGCAGGGCCGGTGAACCGGCGCCTGGATAGGTAAACGATGCGATATCAAGGCGCAGCGTCGGGGTTGCCGGGTGAGACCGATGACCGTGATCGACGATGGCCTCATGCTCATCGAGGAACTCGTCGAGGCGTCGGGCGGCGGCTTCGCCTCGCTGCAGGATATTGAGACACCAGCCGAGAGCGAACATCGGCCAGATCAGGGTGACCAGATAGAGGGTGAAACTGGTGAGCTGGCCGAGTGTGATGACCTCGGTGAGATAGCGCCAGCTGCCGACCGTCAGGGTCAGCAGTGTCGCTGCAGCCAGTGCCAGCAGCACCACCGGATCGTAACAGGCTTCCATGCGCTGGACCCGAAAGTTGGCCTCGGTATGCGCTCGGGCCCGGGTCTCGAAGTCGTGAATTTCGGCTTCGACCAGCGAGTTCTGGCGCAGCATGCGCAGCCCGCCAATGGCCTCCTGGGTGCGATCATTGAGCTGCGAGAAGCGCTCGAGTGATTCCCCGAAATGGGTCTGCACCCGGCGGGCTACGCGATAAAACCCCCAGGCCATGAAGGGGAAGGGGACCAGCGCCAGCAGGGCCAGGGGGGCATCGATACCGACCACCATGACACCCAGCGCCAGGAGTAGTGTCAGGGCGCCATCAACACTGGAGAGCACCCCTTCACCGGCCGCCGTCTCGATGGCATCAATGTCCTGGCTGGCGCGAGCCAGCAGATCACCACTGCGGTGATGCTGGAAAAAACCGGGATCGAGCCGGGTAAGCTTGGCGTAAAAGCGATCGCGCAGCTCGATACCCAACCGGTAGGAGGTCCCGAACAGCCGCACTCGCCAGAGATAGCGCAACCCATAGAGGAGCAGACCGACCATACCCAGGAGTGCGACGCGCAGCAGCAGCGCGTGAGTATCCAGTTCACCGGCGCGCAGGGCATCGATGATGCGGCCTACCCACCAGGGCAGCGCCATGTTGAGCACGCCGACGATCAGCAGTACGCCAATGGCGCCGAAATAGGCCTGTCGGTGTTGCAGGAAAAACGCTCGCAGAAAGCGTGCCAGCGCCATGAATGCCTCCCGGGGTCGAGCCCACCAGTGTAGCTCAGGTGCTGGCGAAAGCGTCAGTGCCGATTACCCGGATCGGTGGATCGGCTCCGAATCGACGAGCGGTCAGGGAATGCGGCCCGTCCACTCGGGCTGGGCAAATTTCGACTCTGCCAGCTGATGGGCTGCCTCGAGCTCTTTTTCGCTCAGCGTACCGGTATCCAGCTGAAAACGGTTGGCAAAGGAGTCCGCCATACGCTGGATAATGGTGTCCCGATCCAGCCCGGTCTGGCTGCGCAAGGGATCGACACGCTTGCCGGCGCTGGTTGTGCCCTTGTCAGAGAGTTTTTCACGACCGATACGCAGTACTCGGGTGAGTTTATCGGCATCGATGTCATAAGCCATGGTGACATGGTGCAAAACGGCGCCATTAAGGCGTTTCTGGGCCGCTCCGGCGATCTTGCCTCCCGGCGACGTGATGTCGTTGATCGGCACGTACCATGCCTGTACCCCCATGTCACCGAGTGCCCGAATCACCCAGTCGTCGAGAAAAGCGTAACTCTCCACGAAGCTCAGTCCCTGTACCAGACTCTCCGGGACAATCAGCGACCAGGTAATGGTATTGCCGGGCTCGACGAACATGGCCCCGCCGCCGCTGATGCGTCGTACCACTTCGACACCTTCGGCCCGGGCAGCATCAGGATCGACTTCATTGGTCAGCGACTGGAAGCTGCCAATGATGATCGCCGGACGATCCCACTCCCAGACGCGCAGGATGGGCCCGCGCCGACCGGCGGCGACTTCGCGGGTCAGGATTTCATCAAGCGCCATGTGCAGTCGTGGCGATTCCGGTGGCCGATGGATCAGCGTGAAATGGTGATCACGCCAGTCGCTGGCACGGGCAAGCGCCCGGCGGATGACAGTGGCGATCGCTGGTACCGAGATGCCGACCATGGTGATCTCTGCCGGCAGGGCTGCGGTGATACGCTCGCTCAGTTCGCGACTTTCGAGAGTGATCGGCGCCCCCTCGAGGGCTGCATTGATGCTTTCGAGCGCTTCATCCGGTTCGAGAAAGAAATCCCCTGACAGGCGAACCTTCTGCAGATGCGCCCGGGCGACTTCCAGATCGGCGACCAGCAGCTTGCCGCCTGGCACCTTGTATTCACCATGGTGGGTGGTGATGGAATCATGATCGGGTTGCGTCATCCTCACTCCTCTGGCACTCGCCACATATACCGTCCGCCAGTATAGCCCGATGAGCTGTCGCGGTGATGACGCCCGATTGGATGAGCGTGATCCCGTGGGTGAGTCGCATCACAGTGGCCATGCCCTCATCTGCCCGTGAGATTCACGATTCATCGTGGCATCTCTCTGCGACCATAGTCTAAGATTTCGGTCTGATTCGAGATTTCGGGCAGACTGATCGGAAGAGAGTGATTGTTCCGTATCGACAGCGTGCCCGTTCCCCTGGCGGTTATCACCCCTTCCCACTGTGCGGAGCATGTCCCGGAGCAGTGGATCCTGTCATTTCACTCAGCGTGTGAGGCATCATGGTTCGTCATACCCACCCCGTGCTCGTCCTGCTGGCTCTGGCGACCGGTGGCTTTGCGATCGGTACGACCGAATTTGCCACCATGAGCCTGCTGCCGTTCATTCAGCATGACATGAGTATCAGTCCCGCCACGGCCAGTCATATCATCAGCGCCTATGCGCTGGGTGTGGTGATCGGGGCGCCGGTCATCACGGTGCTGGCCGCCCGGATCGATCGCAAATGGCTGTTGCTGGCGCTGATGACCCTGTTTGCGCTCGGCAATGGCCTGAGCGCACTGGCGCCCGACTATGGCTGGCTGGTGCTGTTCCGCTTTCTCAGCGGTCTGCCACACGGCGCCTATTTCGGTCTGGCGGCGCTGATGGCGGCCTCGGTGGTGGCCAGTGGCAAGCGCACCCGGGCGGTAGGCATGGTAATGCTGGGACTGACGGTTGCCACCATTGTGGGCGTACCGCTGGCGACCTGGCTGGGTCATGTGGCCGGCTGGCGCTGGGGCTACTGGGTGGTGACCACGCTGGCGCTGCTGACGGTGGTGCTGATCGCCCTGTTTGCGCCGAAGACCGGCGTGGCCAGTGAAAGCAGTGCGAAAGGCGAGCTGCGCGCGCTCGGCAACAGTGCCGTGCTGTTGACACTGGCGATCGGTGCGATCGGGTTCGGCGGCATGTTCGCGGTCTACACCTATTTGACCTCGACGCTGGATGAGGTTACGCACATGTCGCCGGAGCTCATGCCGCTGGTGCTGGCAGTCTTCGGCTTCGGCATGACGATCGGCAATGTGATCCTGCCGCGCTTTGCCGACCGTTCGCTGATGCCGACTGCCGGGGCGCTGCTGATCTGGAGTGCGGTGGTGCTGGGGATCTTCCCGCTGGTGGCCGACAACCCCTGGCTGGTCACCATCGACGTGTTCTGCATCGGCATCTGTGGTGCACTCGGCACAATTCTGCAGACCCGGCTGATGGATGTCGCCGGCGAGGCCCAGAACCTGGCCGCGGCGCTCAACCATGTGGCCTTTAACATGGCCAACGCGCTTGGCCCCTGGCTGGCGGGCCTGTCCCTGGCGATGGGCTTCGGCTACCGCTCAACCGGCGTGGTGGGCTGCCTGCTGGCGCTGGCCGGTTTCGTGATCTGGATACTGGCGCGCCGCCAGGAGAAGCGCATGCGGGCGGCGGCGCAGGCTTCCTGATTCGACATCCGACAATGACCCGGGGGAATGCATGACCATCGGAATCTGCAGCTGGACACTGGGTATCGAGGAGCCTGATGCCCTGATGGCGAAAATCGCGGCGCTGGGACTTGATGGGGTGCAGTATTGTGAACCTATCGAACGCCATGCCCCCGAGGTTGTGCGAGCCTGTGCCGAAGCTCACGACCTCCGACTGCTGGCGGTCGATCCGTTCGACTGTGCACCGGCGACATCCGAAAGAGCCAACCGCGAGACGGCCGTTGAGTACTATCGACAGGTCATCGACTTTGCCGCTGAACTGGGACCGGATATCCCGGTGGCCCTGCAGGGGCTGAGCAACTGGACGGTGAACTGCGACAGCCGCGAGGCGCGCTGGGCGATGATTGTCGAGTGCTGCCGGAGGCTGGATGAATATGCGAGCGATTGTGGCGTCAGGCTGCTCTACGAGCCCTGCAACCGCTACGAGGTGGCGATGATTCATACAGCTGCCGAAGCCGAGGCGCTGCTTGCCGAGATCGGCAGCGACAACATCGGCGTACTGCTTGACAGCTTCCACATGAATATCGAGGAGTCCGACCCCTGCGCCGCGTTGCGTCGCCTGGCCGGACGCAACGGCATCTACCACATTTCCGATTCCGGTCGCGGCGGTATGGGGACCGGCCATATCGACTATATCGCGCAGCATCGGGCACTGCAGGAGGGTGGTTTCAACGGCCCGGTTGCAGTGGAGCTGGTGCTGCCGCATCTGGCGCCCACCGGGCTGCCGCGCAACGCGCGCGAGCAGCAGATGCTGGATGAGCAGATTCGACACAGTGCCCGGATATGGCGGGCGCTGGAGTCGGATGCTTAACAGCGCTTACTCCCGACCCGGTAGAGTGACAGCGATCACTTCCCGATACAGAAGCTGTCGAAGATTTCACCCAGCAGCGCATCGGCGGTGAACTCCCCGGTAATCTCACCCAGCGCGTCCTGAGCGGCGCGCAGATCCTCGGCCAGCAGTTCGCCGGCACTGGCGCCGGCCAGTTGTTCGGCGCCGTGGGTAAGCGCATGAGCGGCACGGTCCAGCGCATCGAGATGGCGGCGGCGGGCGGAGAAGCGTCCCTCACTGGTCGCCTGGTAGCCCATGACGCCCTTGAGATGCTCCTTCAGGTTATCCACACCCGTTCCGGTCGTGGCCGAGAGGCGGATGACCGGCGGGGTTGTGGATAAATCGGGTGTTTCGGATTCGCCGCTCTCGTCGATCTTGTTGCGTACCAGGGTGAGCTTCGAGGGATCGGGCAGGCGTTCGACAAACTCGGGCCAGATCGCCATCGGATCGGTGGCGTCACTTTCGCGGCTATCGACCAGCAGCAGTACCCGGTCGGCTTTTTCGATCTCTGCCCAGGCGCGCTGAACGCCGATTTTTTCCACGGCATCCGGGGTATCGCGCAGGCCGGCGGTATCGATGACATGCAGTGGCATGCCATCGAGATGGATATGCTCGCGCAACACGTCGCGAGTGGTACCGGCAATGTCGGTGACAATGGCCGTCTCCTGCTCGGTCAACGCATTCAGCAGGCTGGACTTGCCGGCGTTGGGGCGGCCGGCGATCACTACGCTCATGCCTTCACGCATCAGCGCCCCCTGGGCGGCACTGGCACGGACTTCGGCGAGATTGCCCCGCACTGCTTCAAGCATCGCTGCCACCCGGCCGTCACCGAGAAAGTCGATCTCCTCCTCGGGAAAATCGATGGCCGCTTCAACGTACACGCGCAGTTCGATCAAACGGTCGACCAGCTCATGCACGTGACGCGAGAACTCCCCCTGCAGCGAGTGCATGGCGTTCTCGGCGGCGGCGCGGGAGCTGGCCTCGATCAGATCGGCAATCGCCTCGGCCTGAGCGAGATCGAGACGGTCGTTCATGAAGGCGCGCTCGGAGAATTCGCCAGGGCGGGCGAGCCGGGCGCCGAGGCCGACGGCGCGCTCCAGCAGCCAGTCCATGATCACCGGCCCCCCATGGCCCTGCAGCTCCAGTACATCCTCGCCGGTAAAGGAGTTTGGTCCGGGGAAGAAGAGCGCAATGCCCTCATCGAGTACCTGTCCCTGCTCACCGAGGAAGGGACCGTAATGGGCGTAGCGTGGCTTCGGTGCGAAACCGAGC
This sequence comes from Kushneria phosphatilytica, assembly GCF_008247605.1. NCBI lineage: Bacteria > Pseudomonadati > Pseudomonadota > Gammaproteobacteria > Oceanospirillales > Halomonadaceae > Kushneria > Kushneria phosphatilytica. The sequence continues at coordinate 3,614,566 of NZ_CP043420.1, forward strand.
ACCGCCCGGGCAATCTCGGTCACCCGGGCGCCCGAAACGCGAACGATACCGACGCCGCCGCGGCCCGGCGGGGTAGCAAGTGCCGTGATGGTGTCCTGATCGAGCATGTAGTGTCCTGGTCTCAGTGGGGCGCGCCGAGAGATTGTCGGCGCTGGCTCTCGGTGCTGCAAGCGTCATGACAGGCGCTGGCGTACCCCCCGCTTTGAAGCCGGGTCTGGCTGACTCGACTGAGGCCCGGGAGCGTTGTCCAACGACAAAAGGCCGGCGAGTGCCGGCCTTCTGCGTTTTCAACCGATGGTGTCGCCTGGCATCAGCCGTTCAGGACACCGTCTACCAGCGCCTTGGCCTCTTCCTGCAGGCGCTTGAGGTGATCCTCACCTTCGAAGCTTTCGGCGTAGATCTTGTAGACATCCTCGGTCCCTGAAGGACGCGCGGCAAACCAGCCGGCGGCCGTCTCCACCTTGAGCCCGCCGATGGCCGCGCCATTGCCCGGAGCTTCGGTGAGCGTGCGAGTGATCGGATGGCCGGCGAGCGAGTCGGCGGTGACCTGTTCCGGCGACAGCGCCTTGAGTCTGGCTTTCTGATCACGATCGGCCGGCGCATCGACACGGGCATAGACCGGTGCGCCATACTGCTCGGTCAGTGTCTGATAGTGCTCGCCCGGATCACGGCCGGTCACGGCAGTCATCTCGGCGGCCAGCAGCCCGGCGATGATGCCATCCTTGTCGGTGGACCAGGCACTGCCGTCCATTTTCAGGAAGGACGCGCCAGCGGACTCTTCACCACCAAAGCCAAGGCTGCCCTCGATCAGGCCATCGACGAACCACTTGAAGCCGACCGGCACTTCCACCAGCGGCCGGCCAAGCCCTTCGGCTACCCGGTCGATCATCGAGGAGGAAACCAGCGTTTTGCCAATGCCGGTCTGCTCACTCCACTGCGGACGATGAGTAAAGAGGTAGTTGATGGCGACCGCCAGGTAGTGATTGGGATTCATCAGCCCGCTGGAACGAGTGATGATGCCGTGGCGGTCATGATCGGTATCGCAGGCAAAGGACACATCGAAGCGATCCTTGTGCTCGATCAACCCGGCCATGGCATGCGGTGAGGAGCAGTCCATGCGGATCTTGCCATCCCAGTCCAGACGCATGAAGCGAAAGGTGGGATCGACGGTGGTGGAGAGCACTTCCAGCGGCAGATTGTAGCGGCTGGCGATACGCGGCCAGTAGTGCACGCCGGCACCGCCGAGCGGATCGACGCCGAAGGTCAGGCCGGAGTCGCGAATGGCGGCCATGTCGATGACCTGGTCGAGCCTGCCGACATAACTGTCGATGAAGTCGAACCGCTGCGTGGTCGATGCCTTCAGCGCCTCGGCATAGCTGACCCGTTTGATCTCGCGCAGCCCATCCGACAGCAGATGATTGGCACGCTCCTGAATCCACTGGGTGACGTCGGTATCGGCCGGGCCGCCGTTGGTGGGGTTGTACTTGAAACCGCCATCGGTAGGCGGGTTGTGCGACGGCGTGATCACGATGCCATCCGCCAGCCCACTGCTACGGCCCTGATTGTGCTCGAGAATGGCATTGGAGAGCGCCGGTGTCGGCGTATAGCCGGGCTCACCGCCGGTTTCCTCACAGCCGGCATCAATGCGGGTCTCGACACCATTGGCTGCCAGTACCTCAAGCGCCGAAACAAAGGCCGGCTCGGAGAGGGCGTGCGTGTCCATGCCGATGAACAGCGGTCCATCGACACCCTGTTCGCGCCGGTAGTCGCAGATCGCCTGGGTGGTGGCGAGAATGTGCCACTCGTTGAAGCTCGTCTTCAGTGACGAACCGCGATGACCCGAAGTACCGAAGGCCACCTGCTGCGCGGGATCGCTCACGTCCGGGCGCTCACTGTAGTAGCGCGATACCAGGCGCGGCAGATTGGCGAGACTGTGCTCGTCGGGCAGGTGCCCTGCGTTGGGATCGATGCTCATCTCTGGTTCCTTTGATGAAGACATGACTTCGAACAGACCTGCTCCAATTCTAGCAGGCTGTTCGATGCTGCCGATGTGCCTGTCCGCCGACGCGCTCAGCACTGCTTCGTGCCAACCTCCAGCGGCGAGGTCGAGTGGGTTCTTACGCCCAACAGTACCAGGGCGGCGCCCGCCAGCAGCATTGTGCCTGCAGTGGCGCATACTCCCAGTACGCCACCGATGCCGAAGATCACGCCGCCGACCGCTGCACCAAGGGCAATCGCCAGCTGGACCGAGGCTACCATCAGTCCGCCGCCGCTTTCAGCCTCGTCCGGAATGACCCGGGTGAGCCAGGTCGACCAGGCGACGGGTACGGCGCCAAAGGCGAACCCCCACAACGCGACCATCAGTGCATCCGTCTCGACGGTCACGCCTCCCAGAGAGAACAGCAGCCAGCCCGTCGTCCCCATGATGAGTGGCATCAGTATCAGTGTCAGACGCAGACTGCGCTCGAGCAGATAGCCGGCCGCCAGGGTGCCGATGAAATTTGCGACGCCGAAAGCAAGCAGCGTCGACGAGATACCGTTGATGCCCATGCCGGAGATGATCTCCAGAAACGGACGAACGTAGGTAAAGAAAGCGAAGTGACCGCAGAACACCAGCAGGATGGTCACGATGCCAACACCAATGCCGGGGCGCCGGATGACACTGACAAGCGTACCCAGGGGCGTCGGGTGTTCCGGTGCCATCTTCGGCAGCGTGAAAGCCTGGAAGACCAGCGTTGCCATGGCCAATGTGGTCGCGAGCAGGAAGACGCTGCGCCAGCCGACCAGATCACCGAGATAACTCCCCAGCGCTGTGGCACTGATGGTGGCGATCGGTACCCCGGTAAAGAGCAGGGACAACGCTCGCGGCACGTCGTGCTCCGGTACCAGGCGCATGACCGTGGCAGCCGATAGCGCCCAGAAACCGCCCAGAGCGATGCCAAGCAGCATGCGCCCGGCCAGCAGCCACACCAGATTGGGTGCGAAGGCGACCAGCAGATTGGCGGCGATCATCAGTACGGAGAAACTCAGTAGCACCTGGCGGCGGTCCAGGCGCTGGGTGGCCGTCGTGACCAGTAATCCGGAGAGCAGGGCCAGCAGCGCGGTGACGGTCACTGCCTGACCTGCCTGCCCTTCGTTGATGGCCAGCGAATCGGCCATTGGGGTGAGCAGGCTCGCAGGCAGAAACTCACTCATGACCAGGCTAAAGACGCCCAGAGTGAGTGAAAATACGGCGCTCCAGGCCGGGCGAGGAGGCACCGAGCTGGAAGCGGTGCGGGAGTCGTTGGTCGTCATCTCGAAAGTTTCCGGAAAGGGAAGGATGACGCTTAGACTATGGTGGTATGTCAGGATGATCTATCATCAAAAATCCGAAATTCTTGATCGGTTAACCGAAATGCGCGCTCAAGTTTCCCTCCAGAGTTCCACTGATGTTCTCCCTGATGACTGGATCAATGAACTGCTGCTCGGGATGCGTCTGTCCGGGTTAAGCTATCGCTGCGTTCAGGTGACGCCCCCCTTCGGCATCCGCTTCGATACCGATCATCCCTGCGCCCGGTTTCACTTCATCGCTCATGGTCCGGTTATTTTGAGGGTCGGCAACGATATTTACTCTCTCGCTACCGGCGATGCAGTACTGCTGCCCCATGGGGGTGATCACGAATTGCTCTCTTCTCCCGAGGTATCAAGTCGGGATATCGAACAGATCGACGCCATTACGCTCTGTGACCGTGTGACCCGGGTCGATCAATGCGGGGCAGGCGCCGATCGCTGTGATGCCGTGCACCTGTTCAGTGGCTGCATGCAGCTCGATCTCGGCGGTCTGCATCCGTTGGTCTCGATGATGCCCAGCGTCATGCACGTGGGGACGCTGCTGTCGCGTTATCCGGAGATGCTGCCCATGCTCGAGGCGATGGCACGTGAAGCGAAGCTGGAACGGGCCGGCGCTGCCGGGATTCTTTCACGGCTGGCCGATGTGGTCGCCGCCAGTATCGTGCGCGGTTGGGTAGAGAGTGGTTGCGGTGATGTCGGAGGCTGGGTTGAGGCGCTACGCGATCCGCGTCTGGGCAAGGTGATCGCCGCCATTCATCGGGATCCCGGCCATGAGTGGACGGTGGCCGGCATGGCCAACGCCATGGACAGCTCTCGCTCGGTTTTTGCTGACCGATTTCGCGCGGCGCTGGGCATCTCGCCTCTCGGCTATGTCACCCAGCTGCGCATGCGTCTGGCTACACAATGGATCGTCGAAAAGGGGCTTTCCATCGAACAGGTTGCCGAACGCCTTGGCTACGGCTCCCAGGCCGCCTTCAGTCGTGCCTACAAGCGTGAAACCGGCCAGACGCCTGGTGAGGCAAGAAACGCTGCCAACTGAAGAACGCCCGTTGCCCTCCCGAGCCCGCAAGGTGATCGATCCGCCTGAGCGTCGTGGGCTTGCCGGACGCTATGCACCAGGTGAATAAAAGAGGAGTGGGTGGAATAACTCATCCGGTGCGTTATTCAGCATCGCCTCAAGGCCATGACCTATAAAGAGAGCATCCCTCACTTTTGGGAGGTCTGTGATGCTGCCCTCCATTACCCGTCGCCATTTTCTCGCCGGGCTGGTCGCGGCGGGGCTGGTTACCCGACTGCCATCGGCCATGGCGGGTGATGGCAGCTTGCCGATCACCCGGTCGATCCCCTCCAGCGGAGAAGCACTGCCGGTGATTGGCATGGGCACCTGGCGCACCTTCAATGTCGGGACCGATCCCGTACTGCTGGAGGAGCGTGCCCGGATTCTGGAACGCTTCTTCGCACGCGGCGGCGAGCTGATCGATTCATCGCCCATGTACGGCTCCTCCGAAGCAGTCGTCGGGCGCCTGATGGAGCGGTTGGGTCGTTTCGACGATCTCTTTGCTGCCACCAAGGTATGGACGCGCGACGAGAGCGACACCCGCGAGGCTGTTCAGCGTTCCGAGGCGCTCTGGCATGTTGAGCGCTTTGATCTGCTACAGGTGCACAATCTGCTGGGCTGGGAGGGCCATCTGGCAACGCTGAAGCAGATGAAGGCCGCGGGCGAGCTGCGCTACATCGGTGTGACTACTTCCCATGGCCGGCGTCACGATGAGCTTGAGCGCATCATGGCAAGCGAGCCGCTGGATTTCGTCCAGCTGACGTATAACATCCTCGATCGCGAGGCCGAATCAAGGCTGCTGCCACTGGCCCGCGAGCGTGGAATTGCGGTGATCGCCAATCGCCCGTATCAGGGCGGTCATCTTTTTGCTCGCTTCCAGTCGCACCCTCTGCCTGACTGGGCCGGGGAGGTAGGCGCGACCAACTGGGCAGAGTTCTTTCTCAAGTTCATTGTCTCCCACCCAGCGCTGACCTGTGCCATCCCCGCTACCACCCAGGTTGAACACCTGCAGGAGAACATGGGCGCGCTCTACGGCACCCTGCCCGATGAATCGCAGCGTCAGCGCATGGTGAACCATGTCGAGCGTCTGTAGGAAAGGGGCATGGACTACGCACTGCACGACTTTCTGATGTTCACCCCGGAGGTTTATCTCCGCCTCTTCGTGCGTGTGAACGCTACCCTGGGGCCCTGGCTGGCGCTGGTGATCGCTGCGCTGGCCTCGATGGCCCTGCTGCTGTCCCGTAATGCACTCGCACTGCGTCGGTTGGCCTTCATGCTGATGGCGGCAGGCTGGGGACTGAGCGCAGGCGTGTTCATGGTTCGCTTCTATGCGCCCATTAACTGGCCGGTCGGCTGGCTGGCCTGGGCCTTTGCGCTGGAGGCGCTACTGTTACTGATGGCGGCGGTGTGCACACGACCCGAGCCGGTTCGAGTTCTGTCTCTGCCGGGTTCACTGGTAGTCGTGACGACGCTGTCGCTGGCGACGGCCTGGGCGGCAGGGAGCTGGCGTGCGCTGTCGCTGCCTGCAGTCACACCCGACATGACGGCGGTCACCACCATGCTGATGCTGGTACTGCTGCCGCGCAGCTGGCGTTGGGGAGTGCTGATCGTGCCGCTGCTCTGGTGTCTGTTCAGCCTGCTGATCCACTGGGCGCTGGGCCTGTGGCTACCCCTGGGGGTGTCGGCTGCCGGGCTTGTGATCGGGTTGGCAGCCGCGCTGTGGCCGCACCGGCCAGGCTGAGGCGCATGATGGCGAGTGCTACTCGCTCTGCAACAGCGGCGTCTGGACACCTGGTGCCATCGGACGGCGCCATTGCTCGCGACGAAAGCGATAGCGCTCAGCGGGGCGGCCTCCGGTGGCATGCTCGATCTCGCCGGTCGCCTCCACCAGCCCGGTCTTGTCCAGTGCCCGGCGGAAGTTCTGCTTGTGCAGTCGCAGACCGATGATCGCTTCGATCGTCCCCTGCAGCTGTGACAGGGTGAAGCGTTCCGGCAGCAGCTCAAAGATCACCGGGCGATAGCGCAGCTTACCGCGCAGGCGATCAATGGCGGTGGCCATGATGCGCCGGTGATCCGAGGCCATGGCGCGTCCGGGCAGTGGGTCATCGGGTGTCGGATCGGTTCCGTGATCGCGTTGCGCTTCGCGCACCAGTCCCGCTTCATAGAGCAGTTCGAAACGTTCCAGCACGCCACCATCGATCCAGCGGGCGTCATCAAGGCCGAAAGCGAGGCGAGCCCGTTGCCACCGTTCGCCACTATGATCTTCCGCTGCCCAGTGGCGCAGGGCAGGGGTGATGGCCTCGTCGATCAGCGCCGGTCGCCCATCGCGATGATCCTCCCAGGGGAAAAAGTCATACCAGCTGCGCCAGACGGCTTCGAAGGCCCCGGGATCATGCTGTTGCGCGGTCAGGCCGAGATAGCCCACCGACACATGGCGAATCCCGTCATCTGCATGACTGCCGGGCGCGTGGGTACGGCCACGATCACCGAAGGTGTAGAGCTGCTCGACATACTCCGGCGCAAATCCGGTCTGGCTACTGACCCACTCACGCAGACCGAGTTCGAAGGTGCGGTGTGCCAGTGGATCAAAGGGACCGGCGGGCAGGCCATGGTGATCGACAGCGCTGCGATCCCGTGTAGCCAGTACGCTGGGGGTCTCACTGTCAGCGGCAATGACCACGGCGGAAAGACCGATGATAATGGCGGTACTGTCTGTCATGAGGGTGTCGATCGGACTCGAGGCATCGGAGGGCTCATTGTGCCATGACATGCCAATGAAAGACCCCCGCCGAAGCGGGGGTCAGAGGCGTGCCGAATGGGCAGCGGGTCAGGTCTTGCGGCCCTTTTCATCCATGTTGCGTTCGATGCGTCGGGTCACGAAATACTGCTGTGCGATCGACAGGCAGTTGTTGGTGATCCAGTACAGCACCAGACCGGCCGGGAACCACAGGAAGAAGAAGGTGAAGATGATTGGCAGCATCTTCATGATCTTCGCCTGAGTGGGGTCCGGCGGTGTCGGATTGAGCAGCTGCTGGGCGAACATCGACAGACCCATGATGATCGGCAGGATGAAGTAGGGGTCCTGCGCGGAGAGATCATGAATCCACAGGATGAAGGGCGCATGACGCAGCTCCACTGACTCCATCAGCATCCAGTAGAGTGCGATGAAGACCGGCATCTGAATGACCATCGGCAGACAGCCGCCCAGCGGATTGATCTTCTCCTGCTGGTAGAACTTCATCATTTCCTGCGACATCTTCTGGCGATCGTCGCCGTGCTGCTCCTTGATGCGCTTCATCTCGGGGCCGAGTTTGCGCATTCGCGCCATCGACTTGTAGGCCTTGGCCGAGAGCGGGAAGAGGGCAGCCTTGACCAGGCAGGTCAGCAGGATAATGGACCAGCCCCAGTTACCAATCAGCGCATGAATGTGCTTGAGCAGCCAGAACAGGGGCGTGGCAAGGAACCACAGCCAGCCGAAGTCGACGGTGAGGTTCAGGTTGGGCGCCACTTCCTCGAGGCGCTCCTGGACCTTGGGCCCCATGTACAGGGTGGCACTGAGCTCACCCGTATTGCCGGGGGCGATATCGCGGGTCGGGCTGGCAAAGGCAGCTACATTGCGACCCTGTTTGTCGGTATCGGCGTAGTAGAGATTCTGCTGATCGCTGCCCGGTACCCAGGCGGTGGTGAAGTAGTGCTGAATCATCGCGACCCAGCCACCGCGAGCATCCTTGTTGGCGAAGTTGCCGTTCTTGATGTCGTCGAAATCCACCTTCTGATAGTGGTCTTCCGGCGTAGAGAAGGCGGCCCCCAGGTAGGAGTGCATACCGACACCGGCACCACTGGTGGGATCGGGACTGGAATCACGGGCCAGCTGACCGATGAAGCGTGCCGATACCGGGCTCTGGCTTTCATTATCGAGCAGATAGCTGACCTTCACCGCATAACTGTTTCGATCAAAGGTGAAGCGCTTGATGATATCGACGCCGTTGACGCTGCCGTGCAGATCAACGGTCAGACTCTTCTGATCCTTGCCGAGCGTATATTGCTGCTGGTCGGCATGCAGTTCGACGCGCCCCGAATGATTGCCCAGCTGCAGCCCGGAACGGGCAATGTAGCTGCGACGCTTGTCATCGGAGAGCAGCACGAAGGGTTGATCCCCATGGAGCTGCTGCTTGTGCTTCGGCAGAGCGGCATACACGATATCGCCACCCCGCGGATCAATCCGTACCCGGAGCACATCGGTGGTGACACTGACCAGGGGGCTATTGCCCTGCTGAGTGGCGCTGTCACTACTGCCCGCCATGGACTGCCCATCAGGCTGGGTGGCCCGATCGGCGCTGCTGTCAGGCGCATCAAGACTCTGCTCGGAGGGTGAAGCGTCGCTACTCTGTTCGGAGAAGGCCGGCGTATCAGTGGGCTGCTGCTGACCGTGGTAGTCCTGATTCCACTGGATCACCATCAGATAGGCGAGCACAGCCAGCGGGATGATGAAGAAAAGTCGTTTCAGATCCATGAGGGATTGCCCGATGGGAAGATGTATCGGCTCGGTGACGGTGTCCGGACGGAGCCGGCAGACGGCGAAACCGCAGCGTGACGCAGTAGGCAGGGGTGACCGAAAACGGCATGAGACAGGGCGTCGGCCCGGCTGCCGAAGGGATATGACGCTTGAATGATAATGGCGTGATCTCCTCGAACCGGGCCCGGATTCACCTGGGCTTTAATCGGTCACGGTGATTCTGCTCATCCGGCGGCGCCGAATCGGTCTGCTTGCCGACTTCCTTTGTCAGTCGCCGCCACATGCCGTGCAGCTGGCGCGTGATGGTGTCGTTGTCGAGCGATGAGGCATCGCGTCGCGCCAGTACGACAATATCCACCGCCGGCAACCAGTGCTGACGATGGCGCACCGATTCGCGAATCAATCGCTTGAGGCGATTGCGATCGACCGCGCGACGTGCATTTTTTCTGCTGATCACCAGGCCCACTCGGACATGGCCCTGACGATTGGGTATGGCCAGTGCCAGAAACCCGCGTCCGTGAATCCGAAAGGCTGTCTGCTCGAAAACCTGCCGGTAATCCCCGCTGCTCAGCAACCGCATCCGGCGGGGAAACCCCTTTGGACTCATAGGGGTATTGCGATCAGGCACTCAGACGCTTGCGACCCTTGGCACGACGACGCGCCAGAATCTGACGACCGGCTTTGGTGGCCATGCGGGCACGGAAACCGTGGTTGCGCTTGCGCTTGATCACGCTGGGCTGAAATGTGCGTTTCATGGTGACGTCTTCCGAAATTGAAGCATGAGGAAATCGTTTGGCCGAAGTGCCTGCCCGAACAATGGGCGCACGGAGGCCCGGGAGCGGCGATTCTAGAGAATTCGAGGCGTGGGTGCAATTTTTCTCTCCATGCCGTGTCCGATGCCGACGCAACAGGACAAGCCATGTCGTGAAAGGTTGTGGATAAGATTCTGGATAAGCTGCGGGCAACCGGGTGACAGATACTCTGAAGCCCGCTTGCAGAGCCGCTAACAGGGCTTGTCAAGGGTTTTCCACAGCCAGGCGAAAGTGTCACTCAGGTGTGGATAACCTTGCAGGGCAACGCTACAATGCCTGCCCTCGCTCGCGTTGTCATTTGTCGAGCGGCCATTTCCCGGATCATCACGGTGAGGCCAC